>JANMLS010000357.1:0-32384 GCA_031372675.1 Verrucomicrobiaceae bacterium | reverse complement strand
CAACCGCACGCCGAGCACCGATGTACTGTTTGCAATTATGCAAACTCAATCAAACTCAAAACTATGATCACATTACTCGCAGTCCCCGTATTCGCAGCCGCAGGCTATTCGGCCATCTATCTCCTCGGAGGCGGGGGACTCTTCGGAGCACTCATGATCTTCGTCATCGCAAAGATGTTCGGCCAATAACTCCTCAACACTCGCTCATTAAAAATATGACTACAGATCCATCACTCCCACTCACTGCCCCGGCACTTCCAATGCCCACGGGCGGACGATCCTTTCCCGCGCTTTGCTGGCGTGCGATTTTTGGCGGCACCATTGCCGCCATTGGCATCCACATCCTCCTGACTGCCCTCGGGGTGGGTGCCGGGCTCGCCGCCTTCACGCCCATTACCGATGCCAATCCCATCGCAAACTTCAGCATCGGGGCGGCCATCGTGTGGACGATGTGCGCACTCGTCGCTCTGTGGTTTGGCGGGGCCGTCGCAGGGCGGTTTTCGCATTCGCTCCATAGCGGCTTTGTGCATGGCATCCTCGTCTGGAGCCTCACTCTCATCATCACTCTGCTTCTGCTCTCCATGGGCACGGGCATGGTCTTGGGCGGCGCACTGAACGTCCTCGGCGGTGGTCTCGGGATGGGGGCAAAGGCTGCAGCACCAGCCCTCGGCGAACTCACCAAAGAGGCGGCAAGCCGCAGCACTGCGCAGCTCGGCAGCTTCACGGATGAAGCCGTGCAGTCCGCCCCGGCCACCGCGACGCCCAAGTCCACCACGCGTGCAAAGCGTGAAATCAGCTTTGCCATCGGCAAACTCTTCGCCCCCGGCAATGACATCTCCTCGCAGGAAAATCGCTCCGCCGCCATCAAGGCGCTCACGCAGTATTCCGAAATGAGCGAGGCCGACGCGAGCAAGACCGTGGATGAGTGGATCGCCTCCTACAAAAGTTTGCAGGCTGAAGTGGCGCGGATGAGAGCCGAGGCGGATAAAAAAGCGCGGGAGCTTGCGGATAGCACGGCGTCGAACCTCTCATGCGCGGCGCTCTGGTCGTTCTTCGCACTACTCGCCGGGCTTTTGGCCTCCGCGCTCGGCGGCAGTTGTGGAGCGAAGCGCGCTTTGCTGCATGTGGATGTCCACCGCGTGAGTACGCTGTAAAAAAGACGCACTCGATTTATAAAACAAAGCCTCGCCCGATGTGGGCGAGGCTTTCGTTTGCACCACTAGGGAAGGATGCTGTGCAACGCGCAATCAACCGCGCCCACCAAACGCTTAAGCATTTGAGCTAGTTCCAAGTCACCGAGACCCGCGGCAATATCGACAAAGGCAAAATGCGCCATTGGCAAGAGACGATCAAACTGGGCTTCGCCCTCGAAGATTAGCCGCACGCTCGCGAGCCACGACCACAAGCAGGCCAAACGAGGATGCTGGGTGAACAACCCCATAACAGGGCGCAAAAATTCGCCGCAGACTGGAGGCTATGAAAAACATCATTAACATCGCCATCCTCATCACAGCCGCCTCGTTCGCGCATGCAGACGAAAATACCATCCCGGAAAAAGTCCGCGATAAAGCGGAAGCCGCCGTCGAGAAGACCAAAGAAATCACGCAGGACACCAAAGACGCCATCAAGCGCACCGCCCGCAAAACCGACCGCGCCGTCCGCGCTGCTTGGAACGCGAGCAAAGAACGCCTGAGCGACGACATGCCCACCTATCGCGGAGCCGCGACCGTCACGCTCGGCGAACTCGCAAGGGAGATCGCAGCATTAAAACGGCAGACACCCACCAATGCGCCGCTCTATTTCCGCACCCGCATCCAGTCTCTCGATGAGCAACTAGAACTACTCACCAGCCGCCTTTCCCTCATCTCGCTGGAGCAATTTCAGACCCGCACCACCGGCCCGCGCATCGACTTCGATCAATGCGTAGCCGACCTCGAAGAAGCCATCGGCCAAGCGGAAAATGGCACGGCAGCTCTCGATGAAAGCATCCTCGTGCGAAAGTAACCCACCGGGAAAAGTGTGAATGAGGTAATTTCCATCTTCCCTTCTCCAGTCACTCCCGCAAGCCCACGCTTCGCGAGAATCGACCACTTGAAATAGCCTGGCCAGCTCCCCCAGCTCAACTGCGTCGCGGAAAAACGAGCGCGAGCCATCCCGCGAGTAGGAGAAATCCGCCGAAGGGGGTGATGTGGCGGAGCGTGGTGCTGCCCGTCGCGCCCATGATGTAGAGACTGCCGGAAAAAAGAACGATGCCCGCGAGCATCAGCATCCATGCGGCTTTGCAGAGCGGCTCGCGCAAGGCGATTGCGAGCATGGCGACTGCGTGGACGATGTGGTATTGCCCGGCGGTTTGCCACCAGCCGAGTTGCTTCGTGAGCTGTGCGGCGTCGAGTTTGGTGCGGAGCGCGGACTCCAAACCGTGTGCGCCGATTGCGCCGAGGGCGACGGCGAGGAAGCCGGTGATGGCTGTGATGCGGAGTGCGGTCGTTGTTTTCATGCGCAGGAATATCACCGCCGCAGTGCGCACGGGCGATCCTTTTTCGCCCGGCTGGTTGACGCCATGCTCTTACGCTGGCATTGCGTGGCGCATGGGAAAAATCATCAGCGCGAAAGGAGTGAAGTGACGCCGCTGCGGAGCGTCTGCCACGGTCTGTGGTGCTGGCAGGCTTATGAGCCAGCGGTGAAGTGCGACCTTTCGGCGTGTGCGGTGGAGACGCCCGATGGTGTGGTGCTCGTGGACCCGTTTCCTTTTGCGGAGCCGCTGCCATTTGGGGAACCAGCGGCGGTTTTTCTCACGAACGGAAACCACGCGCGCAATGCCGCCGATGTGCGTGCGCGATTTGGTGTGCCGGTGTTTGCGCCTCGCGCTGCGGAGGCGGAGCTGGGCATCGCGATTGATGGCGAGCCGACGATGGGCGGCGTGCGTGTGATCGAAATCAACGGAGCTGGGCCGGGCGAAGTCGCGTATCTTTTTGGCCGCGTGCTGTGCTTGGGCGATGCTGTCATCAACCTCGCAGACCACGGCTTCGCGCTGCTGCCGGAGAAATATCGTACCGAGCCGGCGAAACTCTGCGATTCGCTGAGAAAACTGTTGTCTTTGGATTTCAACATCCTGACCTTCGCGCACGGTGCGCCCATACTCGAAGACGCGCACCACCGACTTTCCACACTCATCGCATGAAAACTATCGCCGCACTCTTTTCCATCATCGCGCTGCCCACCTTTGCACAAGCGCCCGCCAAGCCCGCAGCCGCCGCGCCGGTGCTCGCGGAAGTTGCGCCTGCCGCCGAGGAGCCGGAGAAAATCGTGGAGCGCTTCTTCGGCTACCTCCAGCGCAAGGACGTGGACACGGCCTACGACCAACTCACCCGCAACACCAAAATCGCCGAACGCGCCGAGGACGTGAAAACGCTGAAGGCGAAAACGAACGATGCGATCAAAATTTTCGGCAACATCAGCGGCTATGAAATCGTGACGAAAAAAGCCGTCGGCGAGCGCCTCGTGCGCTACACCATCGTCTCGCTCGGCAAGGAGTTCCCGCTCCGCTGGCGCTTCTATTTTTACAAGCCCGCAGACGCATGGAAGCTCATAGATATGCGCGTGGACGACCGCCTTGCCGCAATGTTTGACGAGACGGATGAGGACAAGGCGGAGAGGCCGTAGGCGTCTTTGCTTGCTCCGAGCCGCACGCTGTTGAGCGTGATTGGAGTTGGGTGATGGAAGCAAGGCACGCCTGCGTCGCGGCTTACGCAGCCTCTGCGTGAAACACACAAAACCGCGAAGCGCACTTACCCTGTGCGCCAAGCCGAAGAGATTTGCCGCTGCGCGGGGGCATGGATTCACGCAGAGGCTGCGTGAGCCACGACGCGCTGGCTTGTTTTTCACTCAATCCATCACCCACTTCCAATCACGCCGCGTTCTGGTTCGATTGCGAAAAGCGACTTGCTGGGTTTGTGAAACCGATTCTATTCCCCGCAGCGTTTATTAAGTGGCATTATTCCCGGTTCGGAAAAGTGGCTTTTAAGAAACGTAACCCGCAAAAATTTCATGACTCATCGCGACTATCACGTTGCCCACATCCCGGCCGTACGACCGACGCAATTTATTAACAAATTGTCGTTCTTTTTTCGTCCAGCGCTGCTGGCTCTGGCAATCGCGGGACTGCTCACTTTTTCTGCAAAAGCGGCGACGATTTTCGGGAATACGAGCGATGCGGATGTGCGGTCGGATGGCTTGGTTTCGGCGAGCACCGGCAGCTCGATGTTGCCGGGTGTTTCGGGGACTCCGGCGATGGACCGCAGCGCGGTTTATGTTTTCCAATTACCCGATTTTGGAGCGGTGGCGAATCCCTTCACGACTGCGATTTTTCGTTTTGAGATGTCGAGCAATTCGGGGACTCCGGCGAACGTAGACCTTTACGGGCTGGGCCGCCGCACGGCGTCCACGGTTCTTGCGAGCGATTACTATGGGCAGACGACGACTGCGGATTCCTCGGATGCGACTTTTTTGCAGGACAACATTCTCATTTCGAGCACAGCGACGGGAATTATCTCCACGAATTCCAACGGTGGCACTTCGCTGAAAAACTATCTCAACACGCAATACGCCAGCGGCGTGGGCGCGGGGAAATTTGTTTTCCTCCGACTCAGCAGCAACGGCACGGCGACTTCCGCCAAGCGATACGCGGTGACTTCGGCGAATGGCGGCGCGGCGGGTGCGCCGGATAATCGCCCGCAGATAATTTACAACCTGCCCACGGGTTTCACGCGGCCTTTCATCTGGGTGCGCGATGTGGAGAAAGCGGGCATCCTCAGCAAAATCACGGGCAACGCATGGGCCACGAGTGTTCAGAGCGCGATGATTGCACGCATCGCGCCGGATGTGGCGAGCCATCAATCCAACCGCGATACGTATCTGCGCGGGCTGCCGGTGGACTGGACGCTTGCGACGCCGAAGTTCAAAACGATCCCCGCGTATTCGGAAAGTTCGGTGCGTTTTCCGGCGGAGGCAAAGTTCAATGAAGGCGTGGATTGCGCGGTGCTCTACTACCTCACGGGCGATGCGAAATACGCACGCTGCGCGGCGGATATTTTGCACAACGCAGTGAAGACTTTGTTGCCCGTGGCGCCTTCCACAAACACGGGAAATGGTGGCTGGATTTTTCAGGATGACTTACTCAAAGAAGCGCGAGTGACGGGCAATCAGTTGCCGATCATTTACGATTTTCTCTACTCGTGGCTCCAGTCCAACCAAGTCTATGACGTGAAAACGGCGACGATGGTGAATTTCAATTTCACCAACGCGCAGAGTGTATTCCGCACTTACTATGAGCTGGTTCGCGACCACGGACAAAAGGACAGCAACTGGTCCGCGCTGATGGCGACTACGATGCTGAACAATCTGCTCGGGCTGGATAACGCGACGGAACGCTCTACGGCTTTGCAGATTTACCTCACCACGGGAACCTCGCGGCAGGCTTCGCTGGAATATGATTACCGCAATTTCACCGAGACGGGCGACATCTGGCCGGAGTCGCTGCAATACTCCGGCGCGGTGGGTTCGATCCGCACGACGCACATGGTCATGCTGGAGCGGGTGGACCCCAGCCTGCTGTTGTTCGATATTTACCCAAATCTGCCGTTGAGCCTCCCGCGCATCAGCTACCTGCGCTATCCAAACAATAGCGAAGTCGTGAGCTTCGGGGACGGGCATCGTCCCGGCGGAGGCCATCCGTATTCCGAGTATGAAATGGTCTATCAACACGCACAGTCGCGAGGCAGGACGGACCTCACCGCTTTCTTCGGATCGCTGATCAATGCTGGCGTGGCGGCGGGAAGCTACGACCGAGCTTCGCTCGATTCCTATTCCCAGTTGGGCCTTCAAAACGAACCGCTGGAGCTGCTGTGGGGCGCAGCGAGCATACCGGAGCCGTCCGTCGCGCCGGTGCTGCCGCGCACGGATACGCTGCCTTTTGCGGGCATCGCGTTGCAGCGCAATCCCGCGCCCTCGAACGACTCGACCTACGGGCTGATGTGCTTTGTGGGCGGCTCCGCGCATGTCCACAGCCACGCAAGCGGTATGAGCATGGAGCTTTTTGGCTTGGGCGAGGTGATGGGCGCGAAGTCGGGAACCGAGGACTACGGCACGACGATCAATGATAACTACTACCGCGTTTTTGCTTCCAACAACACGGTGATCGTCAACGGCGCATCGCGTGGCGAAGGCGGCTGGGGCGGTTTTGCGATCAACACCGTGCAGACCGTGGCAATGGAACCGCAGCCTTTTGCAAACGCCGTTTCGCCGAATTTCTCATTCACCACCAGCTCGTTTGCGGATGACAAGGGAACGCTGGCGGAGGGCACGCAGCAAAGGACGATGGCCATCGTGCGCACCTCGCCGACCACGGGTTATTACGTGGATTTGTTTCGCTCGAAATCAACCGTCGCCAACCAGTTTCACGATTACATTTACCGCAACATCGGTGAGACAGCGGTGGACCTTCGCGCGAACGGAACGACGCTCGCGCTGACCAGTCAGCCCAATCGTTTTCAGACCGACATCGGCGACGAGAACGAGCAGCCGGGCTGGCGATACTTCGATAACACCGTGGTTTCCGCCGCGACCAGCCTTCCGGTGAAGGCGCAGTTTGTGGCGACCATCTCCGGCACAGCGCGCTACATGGACATGCACATGCCCGCCGTGGCCAGCCGCGAATATGCAAAAGTGGAGTGCCCGCCCATTCTGGAAGCGCCGAGTCCCTACAACACCAGAGCAGCTCCTGCGCTGGTCGTGCGACAGACTGGCGAGGCTTGGAACAAAGCCTTCGCCACAGTCTTCGAGCCGCACTTCGACAGCACGGGCGGCACCGTGCAAAATGTGACGCAGCTCGTGCGTAGTGGCATCGTCGTGGGCGTGAAAGTGGAGAGCACGGTGATCGGAAAAAATCTCGTGCAATACATCATTTCCAATCCCGGCACGTCGGAGACTTACACGGATGCGAGCATCGGGCTTTCGTTCACCGGGCGCTTCGGAATCGCGTCGGACAATGGCGATGGCACGGTCGCGCTGTATCTCGGCTCCGGCTCTGCGCTTTCGTATCGCGGCAATTCGGTAGCGACGGTCAGCGGCTCCAGCTCGCAGGCGGAGGTGCGCTTCACGCCAGGCCAGACGCCTGCGGTTACGGCGAATACGGCGGTGAATGTGATTGCCGCGCCTGCGCCTGCGGGCGGCACTTGGGTGCCCACTGCTGCTGGCGCTGGCTATAATTGGAACAGCACGGCCAACTGGAATCCGGCGACAGTTCCGAGCGGCGTAGGCGCGGTTGCCCGAAAAAATATCAACCTCGCGGGCGATCAAACCGTCAGCGTCAACGCGGCCACCACGCTCGGCGAACTGGTCGTCGGCGACAGTAGCGGCAGCCAGACTACTACGCTCCAAAAAGGCACGAACGGCACTCTGCTTTTCGATCAAACGGATGCTGGAATGTCCTACCTCACTCGCACTGCGACCGGCACGGGAAGCGTCACTTTGAGCAGCGATCTCAACCTCTCGCTCAATGACAATCTGACAGTGCGACTCGCCAGCGGATCGGCCAATTCCACGATGATCATCGCGGGCACGCTAGCCGGTGCGGATAGGAGTCTGCACAAAGAAAGCAGCACACTTACGCTGTCGCTCGCGGGCACCAATACATACTCCGGCGCCACGCGGATTCTGGGCGGAATCCTGAGCCTCGATCACAACCTGGCGCTGCAAAACAGCCCGCTGGATACCTTCAACAGCATCACCGGCAGCGCGACCGGCGGACTGCGAGCTGCGGTGACCTCGCTGACCATTGGCGGGCTTACCGGGGACAAAAATTTCGCCTCACTTTTCACGACCACATCGGGCGGTTACTCCGGCGTGACTTCGCTCACGCTCAATCCTCAAACCGGCGACGCGCACAGCTACTCCGGCGTGATTGCCAATGGCGCGGCGGGCATGACTTTGACGAAGACCGGCGCGGGCACGCAGACACTCACGGGCACCAATACCTACACCGGCGGCACCACGCTCGCGGCCAGCTCCGGCACGCTGGAAATCGCTGGCGCGGGCAAGCTCGGCAACGGCGCTTACGCTGGAACCATCGCCATCGGCAGCGGATCGGTTTTCAAATACAGCAGCAGCGCAGCGCAGACATTGAGCGGAGCCATCAGCGGCGCGGGCACGATCACCAAAGGCACCAGCACAAGCAGCACTCTCAACCTCAGCGGATCGAACACCGCTTTCACCGGCTCCGTTGGGATTAATGGCGGCACACTCAATCTGGGCCACGCGAGCGCCCTGAGCGGAGCCACTGCGCTCTCGCTCACCGGCACCGCCGAGCTGACGCAGACCGTGCAAAACTCGACCGTCAACGCACCAATCACCATCACCAACAGTCCGACGATCTACGCGCCCGACTTCGGCACCGGCAGCACCGTCTCCACGCTCACGCTCAACGGCGCGATTTCCGGCTCCGGCAATGCGACGTTTAGCTCCACTTCCGCCGTGGCTTCCAACTCGGACCAAACCATCCGCCTCAACGCGCAGAGTAATTACACGGGCACCACTACGCTCCACCCCGCTGAAAACGACGCAAACCTCATCGTCAAACTTGGTATCGCAAATGCGCTGCCAGTCAGCACCGTGCTCTCCATCAATGGCGTCGCGGGCGGCGGTTCGGGACGCTTCGCCGATTTCGAGCTGAATGGCTTCAGCCAGACGCTGGCCGGTTTGCAAAACACGCCCGCTTCTTCAAGAGCGCAGCGCGTCTTCAACTCATCCGCCACCGCTGCGACGCTCACCATCAACAACGCTGCCAGCCGCACATTCTCCGGCAGTATCTCCGGCACAAATCTCAACCTCATCAAGACAGGCTCCGGCACGCAGACACTCTCCGCCGCAAACACCTTTGGCGGCACCACCACAATCAATGTAGGCAAACTCCAGGGAGTCGTGGGCGGGAGCTGCGTGAACTCCTCGGTGACGCTCAACAACGCTGCGGCGTTGCTCGGCGTTTCCATCACCGACAACACCAAAACGTGGACCTGCAAAACATTCACTTCCAGCGCGGCGGGAAGTCTGGAGTTCGACTTCGGCTCCATCGCGCCCGGCGCTGTGAGGCCGCTCACCGTCACGGGGCTGGCGAGTTTTACGGCAAAACCAACGGTGCGCATCATCGTGAGCAACGGCCTCGCAGCGGGCACTTATCCGCTGATGACGTGGGGCAGCACTTCCGGCACCGCGCCGACGGTGGTGAGTGTTTTGAAGCCCAATGGAACCGGCGGCCTGGCGGACGGAACCACTGCCAGCCTTGCTGTCGCGGGCAACACGCTCAATTTAGTGCTCACCTCGATTCCCACGGTCACGAAGGCAAACAACGCAAATAATCTGAATCTCGGCAGCAGTTGGGTTGGCAGCGTTGCGCCAAATTTAAGCTCCACGACGCGCTGGAACAACACCGTCGCAGCGGCAAACACCACCGTCCTCGGCGCGAATGCGACCTGGGCCGGAATGTCCATCATCAACCCCGGCGGCACCGTCACCATCAATGCCGGACACACGCTCACACTCGGAGCAAATGCCAACGACATTGATATGAGCGCAGCCACCGCAAACCTGACTTTGAATTGCCTGCTCGTGCTGGGCGACGCGAACATTTGGAACGTGGCCACCGGGCGGACGCTGACCATTGGCGGCGTGGTTTCCGGCGCGTCCTCCCTCACCAAAGCGGGACTTGGTACAGCGGTTCTGAACGGCGTGAATACTTACAGCGGCGAAACCACGATTTCCGCAAACTCCGGCACGCTGGAAATCGGCAGCGCAGGCAGACTCGGCAGCGGCACCTACGCGGCGGATATGGAAATCGGGAGCGGCTCGACATTCCGATTCAGCAGCAGCGCGGCGCAGACACTCAGCGGAGTCATCAGCGGCTCCGGCGCTTTCACGAAAAGCACGGGCACAAACGTCCTCACTCTCAGCGGCGTGAACACCGCATACAGCGGCAGCATTTCCATCGGCGCAGGCACTCTCGATCTTGGAAATGTGAGCGCGTTGGGCGCGAGCAGCGCGGTTTTGATTTCGGGCGGCGCAACGCTTTCCACGCAAGTCAACGGCATCACCATCAACGCACCAATCACACTTGGTGCCGCCGCCAGCAACTCCACAATTTCCTTCAGCCGGAACACCGCAGCTTCGGGCAGTCTCACGCTGAATGGACTCATCAGCGGCGCGGGAAATTTGATCTTCACCACTCCCGGCGTTAGCAGCGGAGGCAACATCCAAACCATCCTCCTCACCTCGCCAAATACTTACTCCGGCGCGACCACCATCACCACCGGCGACAGCAATAATTCCTTCACCGTAAAAGCCACGGTCGCCAATTCTCTCCCGCCCACCACTGCACTCACACTCAACGGCGGCAACGGCGCAGGCAGCGGGCGCTCGGTGCGATTTGATCTCAACGGCTACAACCACACCATCGCCGGGCTGACCAACACCACGGGCCTTTCGCTGCGTTCTCAAAAGGTGATCAACTCCAACTCCGAGCCAGCCGTTCTCACGATCAACAACGCAGCCAGCTTCGCATACTCCGGCAACCTCAGCGGCGCGGGCCTTTCGTTGATCAAGGCTGGCGCAGGCACGCAGACGCTATCGAGCGCGAGCGACCATGCTGGCAGCACCTCCGTTAGCGCAGGCATCCTCAGCCTCGGCAACAGTCTCGCGCTCCAAAACAGCCCGCTTGAAACCTCCGACAGCGTCGCAGGCAACGCGGCGAATGGTTTCAAAACCACCGTCACCACGCTCACGCTCGGCGGTCTCATCGGCGACAAAAACCTCGCTTCGATTTTCACCACCACCTCCGGCGGATACACGGGAGTCACCGCGCTGACATTGAATCCCAGCACCGGAGCCGTCTGCGAATTTAGCGGCATCGTAGCCAACGGAGCCGCTGGAATGTCGCTCACCAAAACCGGCCTTGGCGCACAAATCCTCGCCGGAGCGAATAGCTACACAGGACTCACCAACGTCGCTGCCGGGACTTTGAGCCTCATGGGAAATCGCACCGTGCTTCCCACCGCAAATCCCAGCATCGATCTCGGCGGCACAGGCAGCCCGCTCGCCATCCTCAATGTCGGCGGCGATTTGCCGCTTGGCGCCACTCAATTTCGCGTTGGTGTGAATGGCCCCGGCGTTGCGAATCAAACTGCGGGAGCGACCTCCTTTACCGGCGGCAATCAACTCACCGTGGGCGTGTCCGCGCTGATGCCCGGCACCTACAACCTCAGCGGCGGCACGCTCACCACCGCAGCCGCGACGAGTCGCGGAATCATCCTCGGCGTGAACACCGATACCACAGGAACCTTCAACCTCAGCGGCACCGGAACGCTCAACATCATCGCCGGTTCCTCGATGCAAATCGGTCGCTCGGAAGTCGTCGCCGCCACAGGATCGACGGGCATTTTCAACCAAACCGGCGGCACCGCCAGCATCGGCGAATTGCGAATGGGCGGCGTATCCGCAACGAACAACGCCGACACCGCAGCGCAGCTCAATCTCTCCGGCGGCACATTTAACGCCGCCACATTCACCGCGCTCTCCGGCGGCGACACCAGCACTTCCACCATCAACATCAGCGGCTCTGCGGATGTCACGCTACCCGCCTTCCCCACCGCACGCGGCACCAGCTCCACCGCCACGATCACATTCGATGGCGGTACGCTCAAATCCGTCGCAGCCAGCGCAGCCTACATGGGCGGACTTACGAATGCTTTCATCAAAGCGGGCGGCGTCACTTTCGACACCACCAACGGCAGCATCACCATCTCGCAGAAACTCCTCACCGACACCGTCTCCACCGGCGGCGGCCTCACAAAAGAAGGCGCAAACACCCTCACGCTCACCGGCGCGAACACCTACACCGGCGACACCACCATCAGCGAAGGCACCCTCTCCATAAACTCCGCCACCCTCGCCGACACATCCAACATCACCATCGCCAGCGGCGCAGTCCTTCACCTCGCTTTCACCGGCACCAACACAGTTGCCTCACTTGTCTGCAACGGACTCACCAAACCAGCGGGCACCTACACCTCCGCAAACTCCGGCGGCTTCATCACCGGCACTGGCTCCATCACCGTGCTCCCCAGCTTCGGAGTCTTCAACGCCGCAAACTTCACCCCGCTCGAACTCGCCGACCCCGACATCTCCAGCCCCACCGCCGACCCCGATGGCGACGGCGTGGGCAACGTCCTCGAATACGGATTCAGCATGGACCCAAAAACGCCCGGCATCATCAACCTGCCCGTCCCACAAAACTTCCTCGATGCCGGCTCCACCTACCTCGGCTGCGTTTACACCCGCGTAAAAGGCGCGACCGATCTCACATTCACGCCCCAATTTTCCAACACCCCCGATGCAGCCACATTCACCGCCAGCGGAGCCACCATCCTCAGCATCGTGGACAACGCCAACGGCACCGAAACCGTCGCCCTCCGCGACAACACCCCAATCACCGCCGGAGCCACGCGCTTTGTGAGATTGCTGGTGATACAGAATTAAGCCCCGCAGCCGAGCTACTTCAGCTTTTTCTCTTCCTGGTACCTCGCTTCGTAATCATCGGCATTTGTCTTCAGCACCGTCAGCGCGTTATCCGCCCATGCTTTCAAGTCTGCGTTCTGGATGCTCTTTGCGGCACCTTCCATTTCCTTGTGCGCTTTCTTCGATGATTTCGCGAGAAGCTCAAGGTGCCCAAGTCGGAATTTCTTTTCCTTCGCAGTGGGATTTTTCGCGAGGTCTGCCGCGTCATTTTTTGAAATATCCTCGGCGAGTCCCTTCACTCCATTTTCCACGCACATCGTCGCAAAAGGTGTCCAAATCGCGATGAGCTTTTCGTGCCGGGGCTTCAGCCATTGGGAAAACTCCGGCTCCTGTTCTTTAATCCCGTTCCAGCGCCCAGCCAGCCTGAGCTGGAAGTGCATCACCTCCGAAGTGACCCGCGCAAAGCGATTATCGGAAGCACCAAACGCTTTCGCTTTAGCCGTCGTCGCCCCCGCGACGAGACTGCCGGGCTTTGCGAGCTGTGCGTGCGCGATGGTGGAGAGGAATGTGATGGCGAGGATGAGGTATTTCATAGGCGGAATCCTAGCAGTCCATCGAGAAACTGAGAACCGCAAATCTCGCAAATCTTCCCGCTTCACAAACGTCAGCGCACTTCCGTGCAGCACTGTAGTTCTTTGCAAAAGCGCACAATTCGAAACCCTGACGACCTTGCGCGGCTTCATTTGCCGCCGATGCACCAAAGGCGCCTCCAGTCGCTGCTCGACCAGCAGGACCGTGGGCACGCCCTCACGGATACAGAGCGGACTGAGGCTGAGGAATTGGTAGAAATGACAGAGCTTTTTTCGCTGCTGCGGATGCGCTCGGAGCGGCTCGTGGCGTCTGCGGCGTAGGCGATGCACATCGCGTCGGTTTATCGTTCGTGTTGGAGCAATTTTCCTCTCGCGAAGCATGGAATCGCCTTCATAATCAACTCGTGCCACTGCTCGAACGAATCACTATTGAATCAGGAAAATGCGGCGGGCGTCCTTGCATTCGCGGGATGCGCTTTCGCGTCGTAGATATGATAGAATTGCTGGCTGCTGGCGCTTCGCATGAGGAAATCCTCGCCGACTATCCCTTCCTCGAACCCGCCGACATCCAAGCCGCCTTGCTCTACGTGGCCAAGCTGGCCGATCACACTGTTCTGGCTGCGGCGTGAAGTTTTTAGTGGATAATCAACTGCCGACCGCGCTCGCCCGTTGGCTGGAAGCTCGGGGAACCGACGCGGTGCATGTTTTGGACATCGGTTTTGATGCGACGCCGGATTCGGAAATTTGGACGCGAGCGATTCGGGAGGCACGGATAGTCGTCAGCAAAGATGAAGATTTTCTCCACCTCGCGAACCGTCTCGGAGACGAAGGCAGCTTGTTATAGGTGCGAACCGGGAACTGCCGAACAATGGCATTGCTGGCCCGATTCGAGGCCGAGTGGACCGCTATCGAGCAAGCGTTCGCAAGCGGTCAGCGCGTAGTAGAACTGCGGTAAAGAGCTACCCGAAATTCTCCACCCGCAGCAGCCTTGGCTCACCGATGACGCAGGCTAGGGCGTGGATTCGGGTGATGGCTTCGCGGACTTGGGCGTGGGTGGCGTCGTGGAGCATTAGGATTAGTTCGGCTTGCTCGCCGTCGCTTTCGGGTTGGATCATGCTACTTATGCCTATGTTTGCGCTGCCGAGGACTCCGGCGACTTGGGCTAGGACGCCGGGTTTGTCGTTCACGGGGATTCGGAGGTAGTATTGGCAGGTGATGGCGTCGAGCGGTTTACAGTCGCCGTAGAGGCCGTGGGGCATGAAGCCGCAGTCGCGCCGCTTTACGTCGAGGGCGGCAGCGGCTTCGGCGAGGTCGGCGATGACGGCGCTGGCGGTGGCATCTTGGCCTGCTCCGCGTCCGTAGAAGAGCGTCTCACCGACGACATCGCCGTGGACGCAGAGGGCGTTGAAGACCCCGTTCACGCTGGCTAGGACGTGTTTTTCGGGGACGAGTGTGGGGTGGACTCGGACTTCGATTTCCGCTCCGGCGTCGGCTTTGATGATGCCGAGGAGCTTGATGCGGTAGCCGAGTTTTTTGGCGAAGCAGATGTCGCGGGCGGTGACTTGCTCGATGCCTTCGACGAACACTTTGCTGGGGCAAATCCACGTCCCGTAAGCAAGCGAGGCGAGGATGATAGCTTTGTGCGCGGCGTCCCAGCCGTTGACGTCGAGGGTCGGGTCGGACTCGGCGTAGCCTTGCGCTTGGGCTTCGGCGAGGGCGGCGGCGTAGTCGATCCCGGCCTCGGTCATGCGTGTGAGGATGTAGTTCGTCGTGCCGTTGATGATGCCGTGGATGCTCTTAATGTGGTTGCCCACGAAGCTCTCGCGCACAGCTTTGATGATGGGGATTCCGCCTGCGACTGCGGCCTCGAAGAAGACAGGAACTTGCTTGTCGCGAGCGAGGTCGAAGATTTCTTTCCCGTGTTCAGCGAGCAGCGCTTTGTTGCCGGTTACGACGATTTTCCCCAGCTCGATTGCGCGAAGAATAAGCGCACGGGCTTCGTCGATTCCGCCCATCAGCTCGACGACGATTTGCACGGATGGGTCTTCCACCACGTCTTGCCACTTCGTTGTGAAAATGGACGCCGGTGCGTCCACGGTGCGCGTTTTCGTGAGGTCGCGAACGGCGGCCTTTTTCACCACGAGTTCCACGCCGAGTCGCTCTGAGAGAAGTGCGCGGTTGCGCTCTAGATGCTTGAATACGCCTGCGCCGACGGTGCCGAAGCCCGCGAGTCCGATGCCTATTTGTTTCATAGCTTACGGTTTCTTCGCGGTGCTCTGGATGTAAACTTCGCGCAGGAGCTTGAAGTCCACGTCCACGGGCGATTGCGTCATCAGGTCGCAGCCACGGTTGTTTTTTGGAAAAGCGATCACGTCGCGGATGCTGTCGGCTCCGGCGATGAGCATGACGAGCCGATCCAAGCCCAGCGCCAGCCCCCCGTGCGGCGGTGCGCCGAAGCTGAACGCTTTCAGGATGTGTCCGAATTTCACTTGCTGCTCTTCCGCATTTACGCCGAGCACGCTGAACAGTTTCGCCTGCAAATCGCGCTCGTGGATTCGGATGCTGCCGCCGCCGAGTTCCACGCCGTTGAGCACGACATCGTAAGCAACCGCGCGGACTTTCGCGTAGTCGCCCGCTTCCATCGCGTGCACGTCTTCCGCCTTTGGGCGCGTGAACGGATGATGCACGGCGACCCAATGATTGTCCTCCGGCGAAAACGCCAGCAGCGGAAAATCTACGACCCACAGGAAGTTCAGCTTGTCGGCATTCGCTTTGATCAAGCCGAGCAACTCCGCACAGCGCAGGCGCACACGGCCTAGCACTTCGCAGACTGGCTCCAGCTTTGCGTCGGCTCCGAAAAAGAGCACGTCGCCTGCTTGGAAATCCATCCGCTCCGCCAGCGCGGCTTTCTCTGCATCGCTGAAGAACTTCACGATGGGCGATTCCCATTCGCCGCCGACCGTCCACTTCACATACGCCAAGCCTTTCGCCCCGCAGTCCACCTTCACCCACTCTTCCCATTTTTTGAGCTGCTCCTTGCTCAATAAAGCCGCCGCGCCCTTCGCATTGATCGCCTTGATCGTCCCGCCGCCGCTCGCGACCGATGCAAAAACCTTAAATGCCGACGACGTGAAAATGTCCGTCAGCTCCGTCAGTTCCAGGCCGAACCGCGTGTCCGGCTTGTCGCTGCCAAAGCGCGTCATCGCCTCGCTGTAAGCCATGCGCGGGAACGGCGTCGGGATGTCCACGCCCACGCTTTCCTTGAAAATGCGCGTGAGCAATCCCTCCACGAGCGTCTGAATATCCTGCTCGCCGACGAACGACGCCTCGATGTCGATCTGCGTGAACTCCGGCTGCCGGTCCGCCCGCAAATCCTCATCGCGAAAGCAGCGAGCGATTTGAAAATACTTCTCCAGCCCCGCGACTTGCAGGAGTTGCTTGTACTGCTGCGGCGCTTGCGGCAGCGCGTAAAACGTCCCCGGATTCAACCGCGACGGCACGAGGAAATCCCGCGCCCCTTCCGGCGTCGGGTTCGATAAAATGGGCGTCTCGATTTCCAAAAACCCGCCTTCATCGAGGAAATCCCGCGTCGCCTTCACCACGCGATGCCGCAGCTTCAAATTGCGCTGCATGTGCGCCGTCCGCAGGTCAAGATAGCGATACTCCATGCGCAAATCTTCATTCACCTTCGGATCATCCAGCGGAAACGGCGGCACCTCCGATTTGTTCAGCACGTTGATTTCCGCAGCGATGACTTCGATTTCTCCCGTCGCGAGCTTGCTGTTCACGGCACCTGTGATGCGTGTGGCGACCTTGCCCGTGACCTGAATCACATCCTCCGCACGAAGCCCGTGAGCCTGCTCGGAAACCTGCGGAAATTCCTCCGGGCGAAACACCACCTGAGTGCGCCCTTCACGGTCGCGCAGGTCTATAAAAATCACGCCGCCATGATCGCGGCGCGAATTGACCCAGCCAGCCAAGGTGACGGTTTGTCCGATATTTTCAGCGCGGAGGCTGTTGCAAGATGTAGTCCGATACATAAAAAAGAAAGGGCGCGGAGGATATGCACGGAAAGCAGTTTGGCTAGAGCGGAGTGGTGCAAAAAATATGTCCTGATTTGTACGGCGGCGGCTATATCAACATGACAGTCGAAGACATCACAATCCCATGAACAAATTTACCGCCACCGTCATCGTAATCGCCGTCGCATCCACGCTCTCAGCGGTTGCTGCGAAGAAGGATAGATTCAAACGCGCAGCTAGTTTGCTTCCGCCGACTGTGCAGCCAGTGCAGCCGACACCGGCACCTGCGAAGCTCGACACAAGTTCGCCGTGGAGAATTTGGAGCGACCCGACGGGGAAAAAACTGGATGCGGCGTTTTGTGCGCTTCAAGGCAATATCTGCACGGTGCAGACAAAGGACGGGCAGACTTTCCGGCTGAATCTGGATACGCTGATGCCCGCCGACAAAGCATTCGCCCAAGCCTACGCTGCGAAGCTGAATGAGAACCGTTTCAAGGATGCGTATGTGAAGCAGGCGGCTTTTCAAATTGACCATTTCATCGGCTCCACGCTGGTTGCGAAGGGGCTGAAATTTAATGCTCCGGCGTCGGATGAGCAGTTTTTGCGAAGGGTGTATCTCGATACCGTGGGACGTGTGCCGACTGCGGAGGAAGCCGCCGCTTTTCTAAAGGAAACCGCGCCGGGTAAACGTGCGAAGCTGATTGATGCGCTGCTCGATTCGCCCGGCTACGCGATGCACATGTATAACTGGCTCGCGGATACTTTCCGTGTGCAAGACGAGTTTGGACGCGGCGCGAAGGCGTATCTTTTTCAAGACTGGCTCAAGGACCAACTCGCGGCGGATCGCCCGTGGGATGTGTTTGTGAAGGACATGCTCACTGCCGATGGGAAGTTGTGCGAGACGGGCGCGGCGGGATTTCTTCTCCGCGATGCGCAGATGCCGCTGGATGGTGTTTCGAATCTGCTGACCACTTTTCTCGGCGCAAACGTCGGCTGTGCGCAGTGCCACGATCACCCGCTCGCGCCGTGGACGCAGCGTGATTTTTACCAAATGGCGGCGTTTTTTGGCGCGACAGATGGCTACGATCAGGATGGCTACAAAAAATCGCGGAAGCTGGCCAAAAACGAATCCATCGGGCTGAACAAGCAACAGGTGAACGCCATCGCCGGGGTGAATGTTTTCCGGCTCGTGGATACGGGGAAGCAGGATTTGTCGTTCCCGCAGGACTACAAATACGAAGACGCAAAGCCGGGGTCGAAAGTTTCGCCGCGCTTGATTACGTGGACGACTTCGGATGCGAAACTGCCGATTTACAATATCAACACCGCAAACCCGCAGCAGCTTCGCGATGAATTTGCCCGCTGGATGACATCGCCGCAAAACCCGCGATTTGCCGCAAATATCGCGAACCGGACTTGGAAAAAAGTCTTCGGCCTCGCTGTGCAGGAGCCGGTCGGCGACATTGATGATCCGAAAGGTGCAAGCAATCCGCAACTCCTCGCGCACATCACGGAGATCATGAAAGCGGCGAAGTTTGATCTGCGGCAATTCCAGCGCGTGCTGCTCAATTCGCAGACTTATCAACGCACCGCAAGCGTGACGCCGGACCTCGAAAAAGGACCGTATCTTTTCCCCGGCCCGCTGCTCCGCCGCATGACCGCCGAGCAGACTTGGGACAGCATCCTCGTCCTCACCAGCGGGCGCGAAGTGGATAACTCACTTCTGCGTCGTGGCGATGACATGCAGCTTTTTTCACTGCCCGGAAATGCGATGACGGAGGCGAACTTCAAGCTCGTCATCGAGCGTGCAAAGGATGCCGGAATGCAGATGGGCGGCTACGGCGGTGGCGGGAAAAAAGGTAAAGGCGGAAACCCCAGCAAACTGATGGCGTCTTACGAAGGCACAAAACCACAGCAACGCAACGGACTGCTGCTCGCCCGCGCCAGCGAACTCCCGCAGCCCGCGCCGGAGTCGCATTTCCTCCGTCTATTTGGCCAAAGCGACCGGCTCGTCGCCGATAGCAATACGACCGATGGAAGCGTGCCGCAGGCGCTGATGATGATGAACGGCCCCATCGGGCAACTCATCGCCGATGCCAACTCAGCCGCAGTAGTCGCCGCGAATTCCGGCAAGTCTCGCACGGAGCAAATTGATTCAATTTACCTCAGCTTTTACGCGCGAAAACCGAGCATCACCGAACGCGAGAACACCGCAAAAGCCCTCGAAAGCGGACTGTCTCTCGGCGATGCCGCATGGTCGCTGCTCAACAGCCGCGAGTTTCTTTTCGTCCAATAAACCTCAATCCAAATCCACACCATGAACTTCAATCTTCTCCGCGACCCACTCGACCGCCGCACCTTTGTAGAACGCTGTGCGCAGACTGCGTTTGGCCTCAGCATCATGCCTTTTTTCGCCGGTAATTCCAACGCCGCAGCCGAGCGTGGCGCGGGCTTTGGGAAAGCAAAGCGCGTCATCATGATTCACCTCGATGGCGGACTTTCGCACATTGATTCATTCGACCCGAAGCAAGGCGCAGCCAAAGGCCCCGGAACGCCGGTGAGCACCAAAGCGGGATTTCAAGTCACATCGTTTTTGCCCCAGATCGCGAAAATTGCGGACAAAATTACCGTCATCCGCTCGATGACCGCAAAAGTCGGCGTCCACGAAAGTGCCCGCTATTTGATGCGCACAGGTTTTGAAAAACGCGGCACGATTGTGCATCCCGTCCTCGGTGCGTGGGCGCAGCACTACCTCGGCGCGAGCAGCAAGACTCTCCCTTCATCCGTCTGCGTGAACCAAAGCTCAAACCACGGAAACGGCTTTTTCCCCGCCACATTTTCCCCGCTTCCAATCCTCGATCCCGATGGCGGACTCGCGAATGCAAAACCGCCCGTCGAGGAAGATAAAGCCGCGAAACGCCAGCAGCTTCTCGCGCAACTCGACGGCTCATTTGCCAAGAGCGTGCCGGATGAAAACGTCCGCGCTTACAATGATTTCTACGACACCACGATGCAGTTGATGAAAAGCAGCGACCTCGCCGCTTTCAACCTCAGCGCTGAAAAGTCGGAACTCCGCGACAGCTATGGCCGCAACCGATTCGGCCAAGGCTGTCTGCTTGCGCGGCGGCTCGTGGAAAGCGGTGTGCGCTTTGTAGAAGTCCACAGCGGCGGCTGGGACATGCACAAGGAACTCGAAGACGCGATGGAAGATCGCGGCGGGGAGTTCGACCGCGCATTTGCCGCTCTTGTCGCGGACCTCGATGCGCGTGGCCTTCTCGAAAGCACGCTCGTCGCAGTGACCACGGAGTTTGGCCGCAAGCCGAGCTTCGAGGGCAACGGACGCGGCCACCACCCGCTCGCATTCAGCACCGTCCTCGCGGGCGGCGGAGCAAAACGCGGCTTCGTCTATGGCAGCAGCGACGAAAAAGGCTACAAAGCAGCGGATAATCCCACCAGCCCCGGCGATTTCCACGCCACCATCGCGTGGGCAGCAGGGATGCCGATTGAAAAAGAAGTCGTATCTGCGAGCGGGCGTCCCTTTACCGTTGGGAACAAAGGCAAACCCGCGCTCGGAGTCTTCGCGTAAATCACGCAGCCGTCGGCACAGCACGCAGCTTCAGACCCAGCGCAACAAAAGGCTCAAAGTCTTTGATATTGCGCGTTGCAACGGGGATCCCCGCCGTGATCGCAGCAGCAGCGATCATGCAGTCTGCGTGCGATCCGCGTTTTCTTCCCGTCCTGTGAAAAAGGCGGGACGCATTCTCCGCATCGCGCACGGAGAAATCCGTCACGCGTCCCTCCAACACATGAAAAACAGAATCCTTCTGCTCCTTGGAATGCGGCCCATTACAAAACTCCGACCACGCAATCGCGCTCGCAGCAAGTTTCTCCCCCTCGCGTAGCCAACGCCGGACCACCGCGATATGCGGCGATCCGGCAGTGACTAAGTCAATCAGCAGGTTGGTATCGAGAAAGAGCGTCACGATTCCCACCAGTACTTTTTAGCAAGACGTTCAGCCTTCACTTCCTCGCGGAAATTCTCGGCTTCCTGCAAGGTGAGACCGCCCCCTTTTTGGAGCCAATCAAGAGCCTCCAACGGGCTTGGCTGCTCGCTTTCGCGATCAGCATCCTCTTTAGCTTTGCGCACGGCACGGCGGATAATCTCAGCCTTGGAAGTGCTAAAGCGTTTAGCCAATTCGGCCAGGGCTTTGATAGTCCACTGGTCGAGCGACATGCTGGTTCTTTGTTGCAGGTAATTCATGCGGTAACTAATTACCACACCACACATTCACCGCAAGTCTTTTTTATTTTTTCGCCTTAGCTGCCTCGATTTTAGCGAGGTATTTTTTGGGGTCCTCGTTGAAGGAATCTTTGCAGCTTTCACAGCAGAAATAGACCTTCTGGCCTTCGTGCATGTGAAGATAAGGATCGCCCATACTGCCCAGTTTTTTCCCCGCGACCACGCACGTATCGAGCGGATAATCGCCGAGGTTCGCTTTCTTTTCTCCGCACGCTGAAAGCATAGCGACGACTGCAAGTGGGATGAATACTTTTGAAATTTTCATGCTCAAAGATTCACGGAGCGCCTCCCGCCGCGCAAGAATTCGTTTATGTTTGCTCGCTTTCATCCGCTCACTGGCTGCGGCAATTGACTACCGAGTGTGATTAGAAGAAAGAACGATCATGAGTTTCCGAACGATTGCGATAGCTGCGCTTCTGCTCACTGCGAGCATTTTGGGATACTGCCAAAAAGTAACGCTCCCGGCGTGGGCGTGGGTCGTCTGGGCATTGTTACTCGGGCTTGCGGTAGTGGCGTGGGTGGTCGTGAGCAGAGCCGTGAAGTGGGCGGTAAAGAAAGCGCTCTTGATGGTGCCGATTTCCGATAACGTGCAGAAGCACGCGGTCGGCCTCTCGCTCCCCGTTGCACAAATTCACGAGCACAACGTAAAAATCGAAAAATGGCTCGCAAACGCAATGCCGTGGCCGTTGCTGGGAAAGCTGGCGTCTTGGGTGTTTCGCTCAAATGCCGCTGGCTTTATCGAGGGGCTGATGACTTTTTGCAAAGAGCACCACGCAGAAGTTATAGATGCCCGGCTACTCGGCTTATGGGTGCATGGAAAAGTGGCGGGCCAATTTTCCGACGCAGCAGGCAATTGGATCTCCGGCATCTGGCAAATCGCAGTAGTAGTAATTACCGCAGTCGGCATATTTTTCGCCGCAGCACTCGTGCAAGACCTGTAGCCCAACCCCACTCTCGCGCGCTACCCGCCACCGACGAGCACCGTCGCCACATCGCTAAACTGGCCAAACTGCGCGTTGCCCTCGCGATAAATTGCCTTGAACTTCCACACCGCACTCTGCCCCGTCGCTGGCAGCGCCTGCTCGCAGAGCATCTTCGACTTCATCCCTACCTGATGCAGCACAAACGTCCCCGTCCCAAAATCTGCCCACAGCTCCCACGATTTGAACGGCGTGAGCTTCACCCCTAGCTCCGGGCAGCCACCCGACACGATTTTTGCCTTCAGCATCGGCTTCGTCGTCGCGGGCGAAGGCGGCAGAATCAGCGCCCCCTCGATCCCCAGCACATCCCCATCTGCCACATCATAGTTTGGCTTGCCTTTGATTTCGCTGGCCACGCGAGTCATCACCGCATCCAGCCCGCAGGCAAACGTGAGAATCACATCCACCCCATCCGTCGGCAAAGTCGGCAAAATAGGTGCCACCGGCATATCCAGCACCACCGACTGCGGCAGGGAAAAAATCGAGTCCCTGCGCTGCGTGGTGGACTCCGCCCAATTTGCCGCCGCCTGCATCACATCGATCAAATACTTGAGCACGATTCGCGATCTTACCAGATAGGTTATATCCGCCGCGCTCACGCTGTACTTTGTCTGAAGCTCCTGCGTCATCGCCTGTGTGAACTGTTGTAACGTGACGAGTTTCTTCTCCGGTTCCGGTCCCCAAAAATAGGATTTCTTAGCATTCATAATGGTGTGTTTTTCTAGTTTGTTTTTTGTGTTTTATGGTTTGTGTTATGTCCTGAGGAAATCGCTGCGCCAACCCCTCCCACCCCTGCGCAAAAGACTCATTTTTTCGCGCCAAACCTCCATCCCTTTCCGCCAAAAAATCATATTCTTGCGCCAAACCTTCATCCCTTGGCGCAAAAAAATCATCCCCTCGCGCCAAGCGTTCATCCCTTGGCGCAAGAGAATCATATTCCTGCGCCAAACTTTCATTCTCTTGCGCAAAAAAATCACATTCTCACCAAAGAAAATCCCCACCCCGCACCCCTCACCAGAGAAGAAACGGCAATCCCCATCGAAGCCTGCCCAAACTGGGCCATGATGAACGGAGTTCTGCGCTCATGGATACACAGTAGAGAAAAAAACCTCTGAACACAAATGACAAAGCTGTTAGAATTGCCCTCAAAATACGTCACCCCTTTTCCTGCGTCGCCACTCTTCGAGGGCGCTACTTCTTGGCTTGGACGGAAAGTATCAGCTTCCCAAGGCTCATCTCCAGCGCCTCGGATAGTTTGAGCAGAGTCACCAAAGTCGGAGTCGCACGCGCATGTTCGAGATGCTGGATACAAGACGGGCTGACGCCCGCTTTCACCGCCAAAGACTCCTGCGAGATGCCGCGCGCCTTTCTCTCGGCGGTCAGCAGCTCGACTACTTTCAAGGCTGTATGGACGTGTTGGTCCGGCACGCCTGCTTGGATAAAAGGCTTGCCTTGATTACACCTACACTCATAAATGAGGGGAGGCATGCAATGAACGACCACGTTCTGCTGAAGCAGCCCAGCGATTACTAATTCCTGATCACCCTATGTTCCGAGTTCTCAGTTTTCTCCTGTTCGTCTGCGTCATCTGCAATCATCTTCAAGCGCAACAACCTCTCCAGTTGTCCATCTTATCTCCATCACCGAACACCTATTCGCTCTCGTGGCCGGCTGCGAACCTACGTCCCTATCAACTCGAAACAACGCTCGATCTTCTCGCGCCTTGGACTCCACTCGGAAATCCTATCGTCGGCACTGGAGCGCAGGAAACCATCACCGATGGTCCGCTGATTGATGAGCAGAAATTTTATCGGCTTCGTGTAGGTGCGGTGCGTCCGGGCTTCGATGAGCACAACCTTGTCAGCACTGATGACTCTGGGAGTGAATTAGCCCCACTTGGATTTAACATCTCGCTGTTTGGCAAACAGGAAACTCAATGTTACGTCAATAATAACGGTAACATCACATTTTTTGGATCACACACAGGTTACACCCCAGCGCCATTGCAGAATCTCGGATTTACGGTTATAGCTCCTTTCTGGGCTGACGTTGATACCCGTGGATCAGGTTCTGAGGTAGTCGCCTATTCCTACGGTATCGAAACCGTGAACGGCCACGCAGCGTTCGGAGTCAATTGGGTTAATGTTGGTTACTATGAAAGGCACGACGATAAGCTCAATAGTTTCCAGTTAGTTCTTATTCAACGGACAGATACCGGCACTGGAAATTTCGACATTGAGTTTAACTATAATAAGGTTTTATGGGAAACTGGCGATGCCAGCGAAGGCATTAATGGTTACGGCGGTTACCCATCACGCTCGGGACTAACTAACGGTATCAATCGCACCATTGAATTGGCATACTCCGGCCAGACCCTTGTGCAGTTGGATACCAATCCGAATACTGGCAATCCAAATTACACAACCGGACTAATCTACCGCTCACGAAACAGCACTATTCCAGGCCGATTCCTCTTTCAGGTTCGAGGGGGCGAGGTGCTTGGTGCTCTCGCTGTTAATGCCGGAACAGATCAAACACTTGGACAGGGTGCCACCACCGCAGTGCTTGCAGGAACTGCATCAGATCCAAGCGGTGGGGCTGTGACTGTTCAATGGTCTGTGCAACGTGGCCCAACCAATGTAACTTTCTCAAATGCTAATATTCTCAATCCAACCGTAACTATACCGACAGGTGAAAGAACTGTCCTGCAACTAACAGTAACAAGTGTTGCCGACCCAGCCATCACAGCCGCAGACATTGTGCAGATCAACGAATCCTGAATTATGAAAACTTCATTTCTCTTAGCCACTTTACTTGGCATCATTGCCGTTTCACCACTCCACGGGCAGTCCACCCGTGTCGATTGGTATAACTCGCCCACAACCCTATTGGGAGGTTTTTTTGGTAGCCCACTTAAGGCAGGAACTATAGCCGATTATGACGGAACCCGCCTTCAACTTGGGTATTACACTCAAGCAACTTTAGTGAATCCATTTTCCGGAGATTGGATACCATTAACTGGTTATATCGGAGACCCTTTTCCTTCTACGATTGGAGACAAAGGCAACCGAGGAGCAGGTCGCTTTGATATTTCTGATACTTTCGTAATCGGCTCACCACTTGACCTTCCAGACAGCAGTATTCCGATGAGCATCCGCTTCTATGATTCCATCGATCCAGCAGGCTCGGTATTTTTCAATGCAGTATCGAACACAACAGGTGCCTGGAACTGGATTGCTCCCTCCACCCCACAATCAGTAGTCAATATGTCGCTGATGGATGCAGGTCTAAAATGGCAGGGCGGTGCGGGCAGCGCATTTGAAACCACAATCAACGTCATTCCCGAGCCATCCTCTGTATCGTTGCTATTTCTCGGATTAGCACTCATCGCTCGCCGCTCAAAATTTCGGCAAAATTAGCGAGTCGGCAACCTCACTCGGGTTTGTGCCGTAACGGGTAGTCGCCCGCGCCACTACTGCTCTTCTTGCAAGCCGCAGAGAGATTTCTCTTTCTCCGCCTTTCCACATTTTGCAATGATGCACGGTCCGGGTGCTGCGCAGTGTTGCGCGTTCCCGGCCTTTATTTTCCATGCTGACAATCCGTGATTTGAAAGTTTCCGCAGGCGGTCGAATGCTCTTCGAGGGCGCTTCGATGCAGATCAATTATAGCGAGCGCGTCGCTCTCGTCGGGCCAAACGGCGCCGGGAAATCCACGCTCTTTGGCATCATTTTGAAAAAGGATGAGGCGGATGAAGGCACGCTGGATCGCGATGCGTGGACGACGGTGGGCTTTCTTCCGCAGGAGGCCGAAGCCATCGGGAATGAGACGGTGATGGACGTGGCGACGGGCCGCGTGGGGGAGCTTCCTGCGCTGGAAAAAAAGCTGCACGAGCTGGAGGCTGCGGGCGCGGTGGACTCGCCGGAATACATGGAGGCGCACGCAAAGCACGAGTCACTGAGCAATCCGCACGTGGAGGCAAAAGCGAAGAAAATCCTGCACGGCCTTGGCTATCGCGGGGCGGATTTTGATCGGCCTGCACGGGAGTTGAGCGGCGGCTGGGTGATGCGAGCGCATCTGGCCCGTCTGCTGGTGATGGAGCCGGATTTGCTCTTGCTGGATGAGCCGACGAACCATCTCGATCTGCTTTCGCTTTTGTGGCTCCAGCAATACTTGAAGACGTATCCCGGCGGGCTGCTCCTCATTTCGCACGACCGTCAGTTCATGGATGAGGTGGTGGAAAAAGTGTACGACATTTCCGAGAAGCGACTGCATGAATACACGGGGAATTACTCCGCCTATCTCGAACAGCGGCAGGCACGGTATGAACAGCAACTTGCTGCGTATAAAAACCAACAAAAAGAGATCGCAGGCTTGCAGGAGTTTGCAGATCGGTTTCGCTCCGTAACATCTAAAGCATCGCAGGCGCAGAGTAAGCTGAAGCAAATCGAGCGCATGGAAAAAGTGGAGCAGCCGGTGCCGCCGAGAAAGCCGTTCCGCTTTCAAATCCCGCAGCCACCGCGCATCGGGCAGCGTGCAATCTCGCTGGAAAAAATCCACATGTCGTACGGAGATCATGTGGTTTACAAAAATCTCGACCTCACCATCGAGCGCGGCGAGCGCACGGTGCTTGTGGGTCCAAACGGCGCGGGAAAAAGCACGCTGCTGAAGATTCTCGCAGGCGTCGTGGACTTCCAAAAAGGAAAACGCTCGGAGGGGCTGAACGCGAAAATCGGCTATTTCAGCCAGCACCGCGCAGCGACGCTGGACCCGAATAAATCCGTGCTTCAGGAGGTGATGGATGTCGGCGGCGTGAGCCTTTCGGAGAATGAAGCACGCGGAATCTTGGGATCGTTCCTGTTCAAAAAAGACGAGATTTTCAAAAAGACGGCGGTGTTAAGCGGTGGAGAAAAAACGCGGCTGAACCTCATCAAGTTCCTCGTGGACCCGCCGAATCTGTTGCTCATGGACGAGCCGACGACGCATCTCGACATCATGACGGTGGAATCACTCACGATGGCACTTGCGACTTACGAAGGCACGCTGGTCTTCATCTCGCACGACGTGCATTTCATCCGCAAACTAGCGACGAAAGTGCTGCACGTAAAAGGCGGAGGAGCCGTGGTCCCCTACCCCGGCGGCTACGATTACTTCCTCGAAAAGACCGCTGCTGGCGACGAGCGAGCGGCACTCACGGCGGACTGATACGCTTCGCGAAATGACGTATTTGGCTATCGGCTATTTGCGATTGGCCAATTTCAGATAGCCGATAGCAAACACGCCTGCGCCTTCGTCATTCGTCATTCGTCATTCCCTTCTTCCTCTTGTGCTTCATCCACTCGCGCACGATCTCGATAACCATCGGCAGAATGGACACGAAGATGATGCCTAGCACCACTAGCTCGAAGTTTTTCTTCACCCACGGCAAGCCACCGAAAAACCATCCAGCGGGAACTAGCAACCCGACCCACAAAAGTGCGCCGGTGATGTTGAAATACATGAACTTCTTGTAGTCCATCGCGCCGCTTCCAGCGACGAACGGGGCGAACGTGCGCACAATCGGGACGAACCGGGCGATGATGATCGTCTTACCACCGTAGCGCTCGAAAAACTCATGCGTTTTGGCTAGATACTGCGGCTTGATGAGCTTCGGAAATCTTCGCGAGAGTCGTTCGCCCGCAAACCGGCCAATCGAGTAATTCACAGAATCCCCAAGGATCGCCGCGACGAGCATGACCCCGCACGCCAGCCAGAAACTCAGGCCGCTATCTGGATTTGCAGCAATCGCTCCCACGGCAAAAAGCAGCGAGTCGCCGGGCAAAAACGGAGTCACCACCAAACCCGTCTCCGCAAAGATGATCGCAAACAAAAGGACATAAACCCAAAGACCATGCTCGCGGGTGAATGCGTTGAGGTGCTCCTGCAAATGCAGCACGAAATCCAGAATCTGTTTTAGCGTTTCCATGAAAGGCGGCGACGGTGGCTGATAAAACGTGGGACAGGCAAGCACCGCCTCAAAATTCCAGCTCCGGCTGCTCGACCTTGGCGATGACCCATTTTGTGGAACCAGCATTTTTCCGCCACGTAATCTCAAATGGCTTTTGCAGCCGGGAAACTTGGCTCTGCGCGTAAGCGGCGAGTCCGGCGCTTGTGCCTTGAAGTTGGATTCTTGCAGAGAGCACCCAGCCGCCGCCCGATGGCTCCAGCGATTTCTCCTCAGCCACGATAGTGAGAAAAATAAACTGCCGAAGGACATCGGCCATGTGCGTTTTCACAATTGCTTTGTTTTGCCCCCAACGGTCGCTGTAATCTTCCGCCAGAAAGCGCTCGAATGCGGCGAAATCGCGGCTCTCCAGAGTTTTGATAAGCTGCTTCTGCGCACGACGGACCTGTTGCTCCGGTTGCTGCCACCACCACAATGCGAGGCCGGCAATCACGAGTAGCAGACCAATCCAAACGCCAAATTTCTGATATAATTTCATAAGAATGAATGAGCCAAAACTTCGCGCAAACGTCGCGGCAATCCTCCGCAATCGCGAGGGAAAAATCCTCATCTGCGAGCGCGTCCACATCCGCAATGCCTGGCAGTTTCCGCAAGGCGGCGTGGACGAAGGCGAGACACTGGAGCAAGCGCTGACCCGCGAGCTTTGGGAGGAAATCGGGCTGGACCCGGAGGACTTCCGCGTTGCTGCGATGCGCGGCGGGTATCACTACCTTTTTCCCAGCGGGCGCAAAAAGGGATTCGAGGGAAAGGAGCAGACTTATTTTCTCTGCGACTTTCTCGCTGAGGACTCGAAGATCAATGTGAACACCGAGATTCCTGAATTTCGCAGGTGGAAATGGATCGCGCCGGAGGAATTTCGCAAAGACTGGCTGCCGCCGATGAAAGTGGATGTCTATACGAAGGTCTTCGCAGATTTCTTCGGCATCCAGCTCGCGTGACGCCGCGAACCGCTTCCACAAAAAGCCACAGTGTCCGAATCCAATCACATCAACGCGAGACGGGTCGTAATCACCGCGATGGGCGTCGTGAGTCCGCTTGGCTGCGGCTTGCGCGATACTCTCGCGGCGCTGCGGGATGGACGTGATTGCGTCGCGCCTTTGACTACTTTCGATACAAGCAAATGCCGCTCGAAAATGGCGGGCCACGCGCCGGCAATCGAAGCGGAAGATGCGCGTCTGCATCCCGCATCGCGCATGATGATAGCTGCTGCGCGAGAGTTGCTCGAAGGCGATCCCGGCTTTGCGCCGGAGCTTGCAGTCATCGGCACCACGAGCGGCGGGATGTCGGATGGCGAACGCTTCTTTCGCACTTCGGATCATCGCCACCGCAGCCAAGCGGCGATGCTGGCGAATTATCCGGCACAGCGTCCTGTGGTGGATGCGCTCCGTGCAATCGGCTCGCGCGCGCCAGCGCAAATTATCGCGAATGCCTGCGCGTCGGGGACGAATGCAATCGGCCACGCCTTCCGGCTGATCCGCGCCGGGCTACACGACCGCGTGCTTACTGGCGGATACGATGCGCTTTGCGAACTCGTGTTTGTGGGCTTCGATTCGCTGCAAGCGGCGACCACGGATAAAGTGCGCCCGTTTGATCAAGGCCGCACGGGGCTGGTGCTCGGAGAAGGCGCGGCGCTGCTTTCGCTCGAAGAACTCGAATCCGCACGGCGGCGCGGCGCGACGATTTTGGCGGAGGTGACTGGCTACGGAATCTCCACGGACAACCATCATCTCACGCAGCCGCACCCCAGCGGCATCGGGCCGGAAATGGCGATGTCGCGTGCGCTCGCGGATGCGCGACTCGCTGCGGAGAAAATTGATTACATCAACGCGCACGGCACGGCCACAGCGTTTAACGACAGCAGCGAGGGCGCGGCGATTGCGAAGGTTTTCGGGGCGCGAGTTCCGGTGAGTTCTACAAAGGGAATGATGGGCCACTCGCTCGGCGCGGCTGGAGCAATTGAGGCGGTCTTCTGTGTGCTTGCGCTCAACGAGGGATTTCTTCCGCCAAACATCAACTATCGCGAAGCCGACCCAGCGTTCGATTTGAACATCGTCGCGAACGAATCGCGCCCGGCGGCATTGCGTGCGGTGCTGTCGAACTCGTTCGGTTTCGGCGGCACGAATGCGAGCATCATTCTGGAGGTGCTGCGATGAGGCCGCTCACCGCACACATTCTCGGCAGCGCAATCGTCACGCCGCTCGGCACGGGCTGCGAAGCCATTTTGCACGCAGAACGCAATGCAGCGACGCCGCCCGTTTCGGAGATCGCGAATCCCGGAAGTGACAGCCGGCATTGGGTCGCGCCGGTCCCCGCAGCGACCGGCGCACACCTCGCACGCGAGCCGCGTCTGCGCAGGGCGAGCACGATCAGTATGCTGGCGGCGACAGCCGCGACGGCGGCGGTTGCAGCAAGCGGAATCACGCCCGGCAGCCGCACTGCGCTTGTCGTGGGTGTGTCGAGCGGCTGCGCGGTTTACACGCGGAGATTCTACGAGCAGATCGTAAAAACGGGCGCGAACACTGCGAGTCCCCTGCTCTTTCCAGAGACAGTTCACAACGCACCGGCGAGCCATCTTGCCGCGATGATGAAGCTCGACGGCGCGACTTACACGCTCATCGGCGATGCCAGCATCGGCTTGCAGGCGCTCCATTTTGGGAACCAGTTGCTCGCGATGGGCGACGCGGATCACGTCATCGTCGCCGCAGCGGAGGAACTCGATTGGATTCTCGCGGAAGGCCACCGGCTTTGGAGACTCACGAGCCGCACGGGACGCTGCGAGCCGCACTCCGGCAGCGGCACACTACTTGCCGAAGGTGCCGCCGCCGTGGTGCTCTCGCGTTCCGGCGGAGCGACGCAAATCACCACAACTCCGGGCATCACCGTCACGCGCCGCGATGAAGCGACTGCGGCGCTGCGGATGGCAGTCGCACAGCTCTCCGCGCCCGAGCCCGAATTGTGCATTGATGGCGCAAATGGAACATGGGTGGATTCCGCATTTGCTGAAGCTCGCGGAAATGCGCGGCGCTTCTCGCCGAAGGCGTGGATCGGCGAGGCGCTGGGCGCATCGGCGCTCCAGCAAGTCGTCATCGCTGAATCACTGCTCGCCTCTTTGGGAAAAAGCACCGCGCTCATTCCAGCACTCGGCTGGAATCAAAACGCCGCCGCCGCGCTTGTGTCGCGATAGCGTCACTCAATATCCGCGACCGCTTTTCGCAGCCGCGAAGTCGCGAGAAATGCGAGGACGAACATCAGCACGAGCGTCATCCCCAGCGCCGAGCCAAACGGCCAGTCGCGGCCTGCGAAAAATTGCCCGGCAATCACGTCGCCAATCATCGGCGATTTGCCGCCACCCATCAGACTGCTGATTGCGAACATCCCGACGGCGGGAACAAAAACGAGCATGATGCCCGCGACGATTCCCGGTCGCGTGAGCGGGAGAATCACGCGCTGAAACGCACGCACTGGCCCTGCGCCTAGATCGAGCGCCGCTTCCACGAGTGAGTTGTCCAATTTTTCCACGCTGCCGTAAATCGGGAGAATCATGAACGGCAGATAATTGTACACCAACCCCAGCACGACTGCGCCCGGCGTGTAGAGCATCTGGAACGGCTCGGAGATGATTTTTGAATACTGAAGCATCCCGTTCATCAGACCGTCTTCCGCGAGGATTGTGACCCATGCGTAAGTGCGGATGAGGAAGCTCGTCCAAAACGGAATCATCACCGCCATCAGCAGAAGATTTCGCGAGCTTTCCTTCGCACGCCCGATGAACCACGCAACCGGATAGCCGATGACAACGCAGATGATCGTAGCGATTCCCGCGTAGAGCAACGAGTACCCAAACACGCGCAAATACGGCGCGGCAAATCGCGTCACTTTTTCCGTGCCGACCACCTGTTCCTCGCCGTTCGCGTCGAGCTTGGTAATGTC
>JANMLS010000356.1:0-1622 GCA_031372675.1 Verrucomicrobiaceae bacterium | reverse complement strand
CCTCCGGCGCGGCAAGGTGCAACGTGCCGGCGGCGGATTGCCAGTCGCCGAGATCCTGCGCCTTGCGGAAGATGCTGCGGATGCGCGCGTAGGCATACTGGAGGTAAGGCGCGGTGTTGCCCTGAAGCGCAAGCATCTTGTCCCAGTTGAAAATGTAATCGCTCTGCCGGTTCGGCAGCAGGTCGGCGTACTTCACCGCGCCGATGCCGACGACGCGGGCAATCTCGCGACGCCCCGCGTCGGGGAGATCGGGATTCTTTTCCGCAACGACCGCCAGCGTGCGCTCCTGCGCTTCGTTCAGCACATCACCCAGCCGGACCGTGTCGCCGCTGCGCGTCTTGAAGGGCTTGCCGTCGTCGCCGAGGATCTTGCCGAAGCCGACGTGGCGCAGCTTCACGCGCTTCGCGGCGTCAGGCTGCCATCGGGCGAAGGCGAGGAAAAGTTTTCGGAAATGCGGAGCCTGCCGGTCATCGACCACATAGACGATCTCGTCGGGCAACCACGTCTTGATGCGGTAATCAATCGTGGCGAGATCGGTGGTCATGTAGTTGAAGCCGCCATCGCTCTTGCGAATGAGCGCGGGGTCGGGCACCCATTCGCCGTCGCGATGGACGAGGAACGGATCTTCCTTGGGCGGCATCGTTCCGTCGCTGAACACGGCGACCGCGCCTTCGCTCTCGCGGGCGATGCCGCGCTTCAGCAAGTCGTCCACCACTTCGCCGAGGGATGGATTGTAGAAGCTTTCGCCGAGCGCGTGATCGAATTTCACGCCGAGCTGGCCGTAGATGCTGTCGAACTGAACCTGCGAGAGGCGGATCATCTCCTTCCAGATGGCGAGATTGTCCGCGTCGCCGGCCTGGAGCTTCACCAGTTCCTGCTTCGCCTGTTCGAGGCGCGCGGGATCAGCGTCGCACTGGGCGTTCACGACTTTGTAGAGACGCTCCATCTCCGCGATGGGATCGCGTTCAAGCGTGGCGCGATCGAGCAGTTCCTTCCAGCCGACGAGCAACTTGCCGAACTGCGTGCCCCAGTCGCCAATGTGGTTGTCGGTGACGACGCGATGCCCGAGCAACCGCATCAGCCGCTGAAGCGCGTCACCGATGCCGGTGGAACGGATGTGGCCGATGTGCATCGGCTTGGCGACGTTGGGCGAACTGAAATCGATGACGACGGTCCGAGGCGCAGCAGCGCGGAGATGGAAGAGATGTTCACCGCGGAGCGCGGCGGTGAGCGTGTTCGCGAGTGCGTCGGGCTTCAGCCGAAAGTTGAGGAAACCCGCGCCCGCGATCTCCACCGTCTCGCAGAGATCCGCCACATCGAGCTTCGCCTTCACCTGTTCGGCGAGCTGACGGGGGTTCATCTTGCGAACCTTGGCGACGGCCATGAGGGCGTTGGTCTGGTAATCGCCAAACTTCGGATCGGGACACGGGCGAACGAGCAGCGCGGTGGTGTCCGCGTCGGGCATGACCGCGGTCACCGCCGCCTGGAGACGTTGTTCGAGCAATGAATGCAACACGGCTCCAAGCGTGAGGCAGAACGCGCCCGCGTTGAAACCAAAAATGTCGAAGGCCCAGCGTCGGGGCGCAGATCAGAAAATCAGGGTTGCGTGCAGCGCAACCCCA
>JANMLS010000350.1:0-2610 GCA_031372675.1 Verrucomicrobiaceae bacterium | reverse complement strand
AGCAAAATCCATGTCAACGTTTTGTGCGGCAGGCGGAGTGTGGAATGTCTTCACAAACTCCCATACCACCGTCCTCGCCGCGCAAAACGCCTCTATTCAATCGCGGCGTTCGGGATAAAACCACTCATCAAACAATTGGGCGAACTCGTCCTCGCCTAGCAGTGTAGAAACGAGGCCACGCCGCTTCATCTCTGTCACTGCGGATCCCCGCCGTGCGTCTTAAATGCAACTAGGCTCCGTTTTGCGTGTTCCATTACTCGATCCGAACACCATGAAAATTACCGCCGCATTCGTAACACTGCTCACACTCCACTTTTCCGCTAACGGCGAGGAGCAGCCGAAACGCGCGGATGCTGCCGGAGGCATTTTCAAAAGGGCGGACAAGAACGGCGACGGAAAAGTGACGGCGGAAGAATTGCCAGACGCCGAGACGTTCGTGAAATTTGACTTGGACAAAAATGGTAACATCACGCTCGACGAGGCGCGGCGGTCGCTCGCGACGATGAAACAGAAGCCCGGTGAAGCGAAGGCTGCCGATGGTCCACTGCGCAGGAAGCTCGGGGATTTGGCACAGCGGTTGATTGATAAACGCACATGGCCTTCCGCGCCTCAGGCCGCGGGCGGTGCGAGCGCGGATCCTGTTACACAGGGAGCGAAGCGCATCAAGCCCGGCGACGTCGGCGTGGGCAGGCAGATCGGCGATGCCGCTTTCACGACACTCGATGGAAAGGCCCGCAAGTTGAGCGACTGGAAATCGCAGCCCGGTCTGGCCATCGCGTTCACGAGCACGACATGCCCGGTGAGTAAGCGATACACGCCGAGCCTCGTCCGACTGGAAAAGGAACTCGCATCGCGCAACATCGCTCTGCTGCTGGTGAACCCGTTTGCCAGCGAGAAGGCCGGGGAGATTGCGGCGGAGATCAAAACACAGGGCATCACGGCTCCGTATCTGCACGATGCGGACAAGTCGCTCACGCTGGCGCTGAATGCCCGTACGACGACGGAGGTCTTTCTGCTCGATGCCCGGCGCACGCTCATCTACCGGGGCGCACTCGATGATCAATATGGCGTGAGCTACAACCTCGACGCCCCACGGGAGCGATACCTGCTCGATGCCGTGGGCGCGATGCTCGCTGGAAAACTCCAGACCGTGGCCGCCACGGAGGCGCCGGGCTGCGAACTCGACATCCCCTCTCACGCTGTGGCGGGCACGCAGGTGACGTATCACCGCGATGTCGCCCGCATCCTCCAGCAGAACTGCGTGCAGTGTCATCACGACAAAGGCATCGCGCCTTTCGCGCTGGATGACATCGCCGAGGTGAACGACCGCGCGAAGACGATCCAGCGAGTCGTCGAGGAACGTACGATGCCGCCGTGGTTCGCCGCACCGGTTCCCGAAGGAAAGTCGAACCCGTGGGCGAACGATCACTCGCTCTCCGTGCGTGACAAGGCCGACCTTCTCGCGTGGATAGGCTCGAAGGATCGCCCGCTCGGAAATCCCGCCGACGCGCCTGCACCACTGAAATTTCCCACCGAGTGGAACATCGGGAAACCGGACCTCATCGTGCAGATCAAGAAGCCCATAGCGATCAAGGCTGAGGGCTTCATGCCATATCAGTTCGCGACGGTAGAAACGACGCTTGCCGAGGACAAATGGGTGCAGGCTTACGAAATCATGCCGACAGCGAGAGAGGTCGTCCATCATGTCATTGTGAATGTGCATGAGAAAGGGTCGCGCGTACGCAGCCTTGGAGAAGGCGAAGGCGGTTATTGGGCGGCCTATGTGCCGGGGAACAGCTCGCGCATTTATCCGGACGGCTTTGCACGCAAACTGCCCGCTGGCTCGACGATCAGCTTCCAGATTCACTACACACCGACCGGCAAGGCGACAGAGGATCAGCTCCGCATGGGGCTCGTCTTTGCAAAGGAAGCTCCACGTTTTGCAATGCACACCGCCGCGATCACGAACCGCCGACTCGCAATCCCACCCGGCGAGGCGAACCACATCGAGGTCGCTCAAAAGCCTGCGCCCGGCGAAATGAACGTGACCGCGTTCGTAGCGCACATGCACGTCCGTGGAAAAGCGTTCCGCTACGAGCTAATCACCGCCGACGGCAAGAGCGAGACGCTACTCGACATCCCGCGCTACGATTTCAACTGGCAGCTCCGCTACGAACTAAAGGAGCCGCGCATCCTGACGCGCGGCAGTCAGGTGAAAGTGACCGCCGTTTTTGACAACAGCCCCGGCAACAAAGCGAACCCGGACCCGACGAAAACCGTCCGCTGGGGGCAGCAGACCTACGACGAGATGATGATCGGTTATATCGAATACTACACGCCGATGCCGGCGGCTCCGAAGGTCATCGCGATATAGAGTGAGGGCTGGTGCGGGAAACTAGTGCTCTGCCAGTCATGGTGTGATGGGTAACTCTCCATGTAAGTGATGCCGTGAATGGTGAATGGTGAATAGTGAATCGTCGCAAGCGAGAGCAGCTCATCATTTGTCGCTTGCGACAATTCACTATTCACCAGTCACAGCTTCCGTTGTAAGAGTCACCACCATCATTTCAATTCGGGTGACTCACTAGGGACAGTGTGCATATCTTGACA
>JANMLS010000326.1:0-7116 GCA_031372675.1 Verrucomicrobiaceae bacterium | reverse complement strand
CACATTCAGCGACTGCACGACCGCGCCGCGCAACGGGCTGATCAGCGGCTGCTATCCGCTCGATAAGTTCTACACGCAGAAACCGGAATTTGCGCAGCTCAAGGAAATCAAAAAAACCCTCGGAGCATGAAGCCACTCATCGAAAAACCCGAAGACCTCACGCCTTCCACAACTTGGCGCGAGACAAAGTGGGCGTGGACTGCGGAGGAGGAACTCGTGGACCATCGCACCAAAGCGCGGCTGTGTTCTGCGGTGCTGCTGCCCTTCCGCGACCGGCAGCCGGATTGGGCGGGATTTGTCGCGAGCATCCAGTGGATGAAATCCGCAGCGGAGCATTACGGCGTGGAGCTCGTGCCGGTGCTTAATGCGGATACGGGCTACATTTTCGATCTCGATGACGCGATGTATGCGGAGGTTCTGCGCCGTTTTCGCGCTGCATTCCCCGACATGAGATTCATCGCAGGCATCACCGCGCGCGGCGCGGAGAAAGACGATGGATTCAAAGCGGAGCGCTACCGTCCGCTGCTCGACATCGTGCAGCAGCACGAGAACTGCGAAGTGATGATCATGACTTCGCGATGGCTCAACGCGCTCGATCCTGAGCGGCGGCGCGATGGCTATTTCGAGATCGCGGAGTGGCTTGTGCGACCGGGAATTGTCCATGCGCTGGAGCCGTCATTCGTTCCGTGGGCGACGCCCTACGAGCCGTGGCTGCTTTGGCAGCTTGCGCAGCATCCGAAGTTTACGGGCGGAAAAATTAGCACGCTCGACGAGCCGCATTTCCTGTACTGGGCGGCGATGTGTCGCGACTTGAAGCTCGATTTCGCGCCCCACAGTGGAGACGACTTCGGCATCGCCACCGCGATCAAAACCGGCCTACCACTGCTCATCGGCGCAGCGAGTTCCGCAGCCCCGCTCATCTGCGCCGCAAAGGATATGTGGCTCGACGACGACGCCCCCGCAAAGTGCTTCCCCACAGGCACCGGACGCTTCGACACGCGGGTGTATAAGCTCTTTGAGGCATTCCAATCACTCGAAGATCAAGTCTTCCGCCTCGACGCAAAATCCAGCGCCGCCGCCTACAAACACAGCACCGCACACGTCCTCCACGCACTAGGAATCCTCGCATCCCCCGAAGCCCATCCCGCGTGTCGCGACTTGCGAGGTGAGGATGAAGTAGAGCGAATGGAAGACGCAATGCGTCGTCCGCGTCGCATTGCTGAACGGTTGGGCATCCAGTTGTAAAATTACAGCGGTTATTTTCACGCAGTGCTGGGGCGTGCTTATTTACGGTTACTAAATGAGGCGTTTTGGAAGGGATCGGGTAACAAAGACTCTGCTACAAATAACGGGAATCGAGGGAGCCTTTTAAGTGCCCTCTTTTCTTCCTGGGCTATCGCCGACACATTGATCATCTCCGTTGACAAGCCGTGCAGTCACCAATACCGACTGCGGAATGGACTCGAATTCGCAACCATCCCAACCCTCACGCCGTTCATTTTTCAAAACCGCCGCAACTACGACTGCGTCGATCCTCGCGGTAAAACAGTTTATTGCACCGCAGGTCTCCGCTGCAATCGACCCGGATGCGCGGCAATTTGCGACTCAGAATGAGTTTTTGTCGCTAGATGATGGTGTGAATCCTACGCCTACTTTTTTAGTCAGGGAAGTCAGCGGCGGATATCCATTTTTCCAGGTAATCGCAGACAGCTCGACCGATGTTGTGACGAAGACCATTGGGAATGTTGTCACAAAGCCGATGCGGGTGACTGTTCCAGGCGCAATTCCTTCCTCGTTGAGGCCATTCATCACGAAGTTTCTCACTCGGACGCAAACTGGCCTTTCAGGTTCGGTAATCTATGCGGATTTTAATCGTGTGGCGGTGGGTGAACTTGAGTTCGAGGAAGGACTGATGACGGAGCTTTCTTTACCGGCGCTGGATGCGTCGTCACGGGACAGTTTTCAGTTTCAGTGTGTGTTTGATGTCGGGTCTTCGGCTCGCTTTAAAGGCGACCGCACGAGGGTAGTGCCGGTGACCGAAGCAAAACAGCCAAACGCTTTAGTGAGTAACTTCCGACTTACGATTCCCGGGCTGGAATCAATGGCGAGATTTGTGAATCGCATCGAGCCGATTGCTATTACTCAACCGGTGGTGCAGCGAATCGGAGACTCCGCAGACCTAGGATCAATGAACGTCAGTGATTTGATCATCTCCGCTAGCGAGTCGGCTGCTAAGCCCCTTTATGACTGGTTTGATGCTGTGCTTTCTGGAAACAAGAGTGAGCGCACTGGGATTCTGGAACTTCTGGGGCCCGATTTGAGGAAGGTGGTCACGCGTCTGGAATTGCGTAATCTTGGGCTTTGGTGGCTCGCAGTGCCGGATGGTCAGGCTGAAAGCATCCGTCGTGTCACCGCCAAGATGTATTGCGAGGAAGTCCGTTTGCTGAGCGTCTAGCATTTTCGCAACGTCGCCCTCCGCAAGTGAGCCGCAGTCCGGTCATCGGCGAGAATGAGCACCATGTTTGTCTTGCGCCCATCGACTGCATTCAGCGCAGTGAGAGGTGTGAGAAGCGGGGTGAACAGGAAGTGGATTTAGTAACGCTATTTGCATGTAAGTGAGGAGGCAGAGCGGGTGGGCATCCGGCTATAACACGGCGTAATAAAACCTCTAAATTTTTTGTGAAAGTAATACTGTTCCGACATGTGCTACAACACCGTGAACGGGACAACATGCGTATGAAATCTAAACAATGACTCTCCGCCCATACCTTCTCGCTGCGACGCTTTGCATTTCTGGCGTCGCTTTTGCGCAACAGCCTCGCAGCGTGTCGGGCATTTATCCGCACCTCGCGATGTTTAATGAAGAAGGCGAATGCGGGACTGGCGGTGTGGTGCCTTGGGCGGATCGGCTGTGGGTCATTACTTATGGGCCGCACAAGCCGGAAGGGTCGTCCGACAAGCTCTACGAAATTACGCCGGAACTGGAGCAAATCATCCGTCCCGAGAGCATCGGGGGCACGCCGGCAAACCGGATGATTCATCGCGAGTCGGGGCAGCTTTTTATCGGGCCATACGCAATCGACGCGAAGCGAAACGTGCGCGTGATTCCTTACAAATCCATGTATGGCAGGCACACGGGGCTTGCGCGGCATCTCAGCGATCCTGCGGAAAAAATCGTCTTCGCGACGATGGAGGAGGGGATTTACGAAGTGGATGTGAAGAGCCTCAAACCGACGACGCTCTGGACGGATGAGCAGCAGAAGGAAGGGCGCAAATCGGAGTTGCCCGGCTATCACGGCAAGGGCTTCTATTCATCGCAAGGCCGCTATATTTACGCCAACAACGGCGAGCGCGGAAAAGCGGCGCAGACCATTCCAGAAACGCCGAGCGGCGTGCTCGCGGAATGGGACGGAAAAGCCGATCAGTGGACGGTGGTGCGGCGCAATCAGTTCACGGAAGTGACCGGGCCGGGCGGCATCGAAGGCAGTGCGCCGGACGCGCCAGTTTGGAGCGTTGGGTGGGATCATCGCTCGCTGATTCTCATGCTCCTCGACGGCGGAAAATGGCACACATTCCGCCTGCCGAAAGCCTCGCACAGCTACGACGGTGCGCACGGCTGGAACACGGAGTGGCCGCGCATCCGCGAGATCGGCGAGAAGGATTTGCTGATGACGATGCACGGCATGTTTTGGAAATTCCCTGCGACTTTTTCCGCGCAAAACGCGGCGGGAATTGCGCCGCGCTCGACGTATCTCAAAGTCATCGGTGATTTCTGCCGATGGGGCGACCGTCTGGTGATGGGATGCGACGATACGGCGAAGAACGAGTTTTTGAACAAGCATCTGCTCAAGGGAAATGTCGCTGAACCCGGTCAGTCGCAATCGAACTTGTGGTTCCTAAAACCGGAGCAACTGGATTCCTTCGGCCCTGCGCTTGGGCGCGGCGCAGTGTGGATGAATGAGGATGTCCCCGCAGACTCGACGAGCGACCCGATGCTGCTCAGCGGATTTGAAAAGAAGGCGCTGCTTATTTCCAATCATCCGCACACAAAAGTGGCGAGTATCAGCATCGAGATTGATGATCGCGGCACGGGAGAATGGCGTGTTTACAAGGAAATGAATGTGATTGGTGGCGGTGCTTTCGTGGATTTATCGGCAGAGCGCGGACAGTGGGTTCGCCTCAAAACCCAAGTACCGGCCAAGCTCACGGCGATGTTTCACTTCCGCAATTCCGATTCGCGCGGTGATTCTGCGGCGCCGATTTTTGCAGGACTCGGCGAGGGTGCTACGACGACGGGAGTGCTCAGCGCACGCGGCGGCGGATTCAAGACTCTGCGCTTTGTGCATGGCGGTGTGGCTTATGATCTGGATGCAGACCTCGCTTTGAAAAAGACCGACGACAGCGCAGGCGCGGAGTGGACTGCCAAGAACGCTGCGATTCCAGCTTCCGGCCTCGGCGAGGACGCGGCATCGGGATTTTATCTGGATAAAAATGGCGTGAAATGGCGGCTGCCGGTCGCCGCTTCTACAAAAGGTGGCCGCGTCGCGCGGGAGATTTGCACCGAGCGGAATCTGCTGAACGCATTCGGCACGTTCTACGAATTCCCGGCGGAGAACGCGGGTGGCTTTGCGAAGATTCGCCCCGTCAGCACGCATGGCCGCGCTATCCACGACTACGCCAGCTATCGCGGTCTCGTCGTGATGAGCGGAGTCGCCACCGATGCGAAAAACGAGCGCATCATCCGCAGCGACGACGGCAAGTGCGCACTGTGGGTCGGTTCGGTGGATGACCTGTGGCAATTCGGCAAACCACGCGGTCGCGGCGGCCCGTGGCGCGACACCGCAGTGAAAGCCGGTCAGCCCAGCGACTCTTATCTTTGCACCGGATTCGACCGGAAAAAACTCACGCTCACAACAAGCGCAGCCGCCAAAGTGCGCATCGAAGCAGATGTCACCGGCACAGGAATCTGGGCGCACGTCACCACACTTGCCACGTCAGCCGGAAAGCCGGAAAACTACGAGTTTCCCGAAGCATTCGGCGCATACTGGCTGCGCTTTACCAGCGACACCGACGCGACTGCGAGCGCGTTGCTGGAATACGATTAGTCGCGAAGCGAAAAGTAGCCCGCGAGTCCCTTCGCGGCTGAACATCACTCGCAAAGCGACACTTCAGTGGATTGGTCGCTTCGCGAGTGGCGTAAAGCCGCGAAGGGACACGCGGGCTACTATTTTGCCCAGCTCGGCGACGTGGGGGCTTTGTATGTTTTTTAATTCGCCGCCATCATCGTTCCGCTTCCGTGGCGCTGGAAGATAATGCCACGAGTGATTGCTTCGGCGAGGGCTTCGCGGGCGGCACCGTCTGTGCAGCGGCGGCCTTCGGATGGGTTTGTGAGATAGCCGCACTCGACGAGCACGGCAGGGTAGCGGTTCTTTGAAAGCACGCGGAAATTTGCAGTTCGCACTCCGCGATGAGTGAAGCCAGGGATCGCGGTGATCTGCGTTAGGATGTTGTTTGCGAGCCGCGTGGAGCAGCGGCTTTTGTAATAAACCTCGCTGCCGCGCACGCCGGGATTGTGCGCGTAGTTGAAGTGGATGGAGACGAAGATCGAATTGCTCTGCCGATTGGAAATTTGCGCCCGCTTATCCAGCGGGATGAATACGTCGCTCTTGCGCGTCATCACCGTATCGAAGCCCGCCGCCTCCAGCTTTGCGCGGACGCGCAGCGAGACATCCAGGGCGAGGTCTTTTTCGCGGCCCGCGTATCGCGTCGTTGCGCCGCTGTCGTGTCCTCCGTGCCCGGCGTCGATCACCACTTTGTTAAAAGTGCGGCTCGTGTCGATCACTCCGCCCGTCGAGCAGGCGGACAAAAACATCGCAGCGAATGCCGCGATGAAAACTGCGATTTTTTCAGCCGAAAAACTTCTCATGGTTCCTTGAAAAATTAGCGTCGTCCTTGTCGTTGGGCGCGGCGAGTGATGTCAAGCAGCCGCTCTATCGCGGCTCATGATACATCTCCGAGACGCGCTCGATGCGCAGCGCACGGCCCGATTGCTCGTCAATATCGATCACTGCCCCGCACAGTCGCACCGGCCATCCGGCGACGGGATACTGAATCGGGCGCCCCGTCAAAAACCGCGAAATAATCGGCTCCACTTCGCGCCCGAGACAGCTATTCGCCGGGCCACACATTCCCGCATCGCACAGAAACGCCGTGCCTCCGGGGAAAATCTGCTCGTCCGCCGTCTGCGTGTGCGTGTGCGTGCCCACGACTGCGCTCACTTTTCCATCGAGGAAGCGGCCCATCGCGATTTTCTCGCTCGTCGTCTCCGCGTGGACATCCACAAAAATGACCCGCGTCTCCTGCCGTATGCGCTCCACTTCCGCCTCCATCGCGAGGAACGGATTTTCCAGCGGCGGCTGCATAAACGTGCGGCCCTGCACATTGATCACCGCCACTTTTCCCTTGGGCGTATCCAGCACGATGCTGCCGCGTCCCGGCGTCGCGGGCGGGTAATTCAGCGGGCGCAAAAGGCGCGGCTCCATGTCGAGATGCGGCACGATTTCCCGCTGGTCCCAAATGTGATCGCCGCTCGTGATGACGGCCACTTTCGCCCGCAGCAGGTCAGTGCAGATTTTCGGAGTGATGCCGCGTCCGTTGGCCGAGTTCTCGCCATTCACCACCACGAAATCAATGCCCCGCTCCTCCTTCCAGCGCGGCACAACATCAATCACAGCCCTCCGGCCCGGCTCCCCGACAATATCCCCAAGAAAAAGCAGACGTAACATAGCCGCGCACCATTGCGGGAACCGCAGGCAGGTGCTACAAGAAAGTTTTTCGGACAGACTTAAATTCCCCACTTGCAAAAGGAGCGGCGGTGAAGAGAGTTCCGGCCCTTTTTCTCCTCAACCCAAAACTGAATAAAATATGAATAAAGTACTCGTGTGCGGAGCCGGTGGATTTATCGGCGGACATCTGGTGGCGGACCTGCGCAGGCAGGGAGTGAAGTCCATTCGTGCGGTGGATATAAAGCCGTTTGAGCAATGGTATCAGAAGTTTGAGGATGTGGAGAATCACCACCTCGACCTTGGGGAAAAGGAAGCGTGCGAGAAGGCGGTG
>JANMLS010000236.1:0-2294 GCA_031372675.1 Verrucomicrobiaceae bacterium | reverse complement strand
GAAGGCGCAGATGGTGCGGCCCTGGATGTTTTGGGCGATGTGCAGGAGGTAATCGGCGTCTGCCTTGCGACCCTCGCCGTGGGTCATGCGATGGAGCGCCTTGCTCATCCAGAGAGCGCCTTCGCGGCAGGGGGTGCATTGGCCGCAGCTCCCGTGTGCGTAGAACTCGGCGAGATTCGCGAGGGTCGCGACGATGTCGCGCGTGTCGTCGAGCACGATGATGGCGCCGGAACCGGACATGGTGCCGGCGGCCATGAGGGAATCGAAGTCGTAGGGCAGGTCGAGCATGTCCACCTCCTGCTCGGTGTCCGTGCCGTCGGGAGCTTTTCTCTTGAGCTTGAATTTTTCGCCGGCCTTGAAAACCTTGGCGGAGGAACCGCCGGGAATCACTGCTTTCAATTTTCGCCCGTCAAGCAACCCGCCGCCGAACGCGGGGTCGTTAATGAGCTGGCCGACTGTGGCTTTACCGACTTCAATCTCGTAGTAGCCGGGGCGTTTCAACTGGCCGCTCAAGCTCACGATGCGCGTGCCGGTGTTGTTCGGCGTGCCGAGCTTTGCGTAGCCCGCGCCGCCCATCGCGATGATGTGCTTCACGTCGCAGAGCGTCTCGACGTTGTTCACGATGGTCGGGCACTGGTAAAGGCCGAGCACGGCGGGGAAATACGGCGGCTTGATGCGCGGATACGCCCGCTTGCCTTCGAGCGATTCGATGAGTCCAGTCTCCTCGCCGCAAATGTAAGCACCCGCGCCGCGATGGACGTAAATCTCGCAGTCGAATCCTGTGCCGAGGATGTTTTTGCCGAGAAAACCACGGCTCCGCGCCTCAGCGAGTGCCTTTTCCAAAATCTGCGCACCCTCCGGAAACTCGCCGCGAATGTAGATATACGCAAGGTTTGCGCCGATGGCGAAAGCCGAAATCACCATTCCCTCGATGAGCTGATGCGGGTCTTGGTGGATGATGTAGCGGTCCTTGAAAGTCCCTGGCTCCGACTCGTCCGCGTTGCAAATAAGGTACGTCGGCTTCGGTCCGCCGCGCTTGATGAAGCCCCACTTCACGCCGCACGGAAAACCCGCGCCACCGCGCCCGCGCAGGCCGCTCGCCTTCACTTCGCTCACGATGTCGTCCTGCTTCATCGCCAGCGCTTTTTTCAGCTCTGCGTAGCCGCCGTGCTTGAGGTAGCACTCGATGTCCGGCGTGTAGCCTGCGACGTCTATGTTTTTGAAAACGATGCGCTTTTCGCGCGGATGCGGCGGCTGGACTTTCGGCGTCGTCGCATCGCTCTGCGTCACGCCCAAAAGGTCTGCCGCTTTATCCAGCGAGATGTTCTCTTTGAAGTTGTCGTTCACCATCGCCACCGGCGCACTGCCGCACGATGCGAGACACTCGACGAACTCCATCGAGAACTTCCCATCCGGCGAAACCGCAATCGGGTTCCCATGTCCCGGGTTGTGCGGATGCCCGTGGTCGGTCGTCTTTTTCTGACCTTCGAGAAACGCCGCCAAATCAATCCCCGCCGCCTTCGCCACCTTTTCGCGAAGCTCGTAGGCACCCGCGAGCGAGCAAGACAGCGTCCGGCAAATCCGCACATGCGTCGCGCCCGCTGGTTGACGGCGGAACATTGGGTAAAAAGTCACCAATTCCAGAATGTTGATCGGCTGAAGCTCCAGCTTCGCCGCGATCCAAGAAACCGCAGCATCACTCACAAAGCCAAAATGCTCCTGCCACAAGTGCAGCAGCGGCAGCGAAGCCGAACGCTTCGACGCCGGGTAATGCGTAATCGCTTCGTCTATTTTCGCCAGCAGCGGTGCAGGAATTTCCATAAAAATCAGCGTTTTAACTCCGGCATTTTCGCCCCCGAATTTGGCGCCTTGGCTTCATCGGGGGTTGTGGGTTCTTTTGCTCCAAAGTGCTCCACATCGCGCACGAGCTGCCCTTCCACAAAATGCAGCGTGATCGACTCCTGCCCAGCCTGCGTGTAAGTGATGCGCTGGCCTGCAAGCTCCTTCACAGCCGGACGGGTGAGCGTGAATTTCTCCACCTTATCCGGCTCGCCGAGCACGCTCTCGACTTCCTTCGGAGTCAGCCCACGCGTGCTTTTTGCGGCAGCATCCTGCATCCGGTTGATGGCATCAATGTTCGCGGCCCCGATCCGCTTCTCGCACCCGGTGAATCCGGTCGCAAAAACGGCTGCTGATAGAGAAAAAATGACCGCAGTTTTATACACTTCACGGACTAAAACGGACGCCCGAAAGCAACGCAAGTCCTCTTTGTGAAATTTTTCACAAGCTCCCGC
>JANMLS010000202.1:0-2928 GCA_031372675.1 Verrucomicrobiaceae bacterium | reverse complement strand
GGACGGCGCGGGATTTTGTGACATCGATCTGCCATTGGTCGTCGATGGAGTTTGGCAAATCCACGCGGATGCGGGCGAGGCGGTGGATGTCTTGCCGGGGCCAAAACCCAAGCCAGTCGCCAGCGACGAGCAGACGTGCGTTGCGGTAGATGTAGAAGCCTTGGTGAGCGTTCCAGCCACGCGGCCCGGCGGCAGATTCGTGGCGGGTCTTGGGGAGTTTAGAAAGATGAGGGAGGATGAAAGGCTCGACGCGGATACGAGCGATCCCAAACGAAATCGTGGTGGGTGCGAGCGCGTAGGTAGCGGCAGCGTCTTCAAGGTAAGGGTCCCACGGGACGACGGGATGCCCGTTCACGACAATGGCAACGCCGCTGCGTGGCCCGCCTTTGCCGATGAGCCGATGGAAGACGAGGGAGAAGTGTATGCGGACTTCAGCAATGCGCCGGAGGAAATGTTGCTGGTCGGCATCGTCCTCTGTGCGTGTGTCGGCGGTGAGGCGGTCGAGCTTTTGCCAGACTACGGCAGTGCCACGCGGGAGCTTTGCCAATCGGCGGAGGCACAGCTCGGCGGCGGAGTCGCCAGCACGCAAGAGCCGCCAGTCTTTCGCGGCTTGGATTACGTCCAAGTCCCAGCAGCGGGTGAATGCGGCTTTGCGCGGGCGACGTGCGCGGACGGTGAAGCGACGGCATTGCGAAAGGGACGCGGTTTTTAATCCAAGCCCGAAGCGGCCAAGGTCGTGCGCCGGGCGCTCGTCGCGTGGATTTCGCGAGCTGAGGCGCATGGCGGCGATGAGTTCCTTTTCGCTCATGCCTTCGCCGTCGTCGGTGATGGTGATGGTGGAAGCTGGGCCCTCCCACTCGAAATCAATCCAGACGTGGCGGGCCTTTGCGGTGATGGCGTTATCCACGATGTCCGCAAGTGCGGTGGCGAGGTCGTAGCCGAAAGCGCGGTGTCCCTCGAAGGTTGATTCCGCCTCGGGCGGGAGGTGGTCAAACGGTTCATCGAGTAACTCTGAGGTGGTCATTTGGGGGTTTGAAGGCCGAGCCTTTGTGCGTCGGCGCAGTAGAACTCTTCGTCGGTGAGCTGCCCGGCGTCGTAGCGACGGCTGGCTTCGTGGCCGAGTAGCTCCAGCGCGACGGGCCATCCGCTGCGGGAGAAGCGGTCGGTGGCTAGGTCTTCTAATCCGGGTAACACGGGGGCATCCGGTGCCCATTGTTCTTCGCGGTCGCCGTGGTCGAGGGCGTTGTCGGGGTGGAGGCCGGGGAAGAGGTAGAAGAGTGCGAACCAGCCTCGGAGGAATGTCGGCTTTTCACATGTACGGAGGTGGCTGCGATCAAGGCGGGCGATGTCTTGGAGGCGGGCGGCGGCTTGGGCTTGCGATTGCGGGAGCATCGAATCGCTTTTCACCCGCCCCTTCATTGCGCCAAGAAACTCGCGGACTTCTAAGCCGACGGCTTCCGCGACGAGCGGCGGGACGGCGTTGCCGATGATTCGGAATTGATGCGTGCGGGCGACGGGAAATTGAAACCAGTCCGGGAAGCTCTGGATGCGGGCGGCTTCGCGGGGGGTGAGGGAGCGGTTTTGCGTGGGGTGGACGAACATGAGGCCGTCTTTGCTGAGGTGCGCGACGATGGTGCTGCACAGTTCTGCACGGCTCTGGCGCGTGTAGCGGTCTTTGAAGCTGGTCTTGTCGTAGGGGAACTCGAACGCGATGCCGCGTCGCATGGCTTCGGCGGAGTTTTCGCCCTCGCGGAGTCGGGCGAAATCGCGCAGGTCGCGCTCGCTGTGCGGGCGGGCGCGGTGGGCGGTGAGGCTGGTGGCGCGGTTGATTTCCAGAACGTCGTGTAGGTAGCGGCGTCCAGCTTCGCTATATTTGGCGAAATGGCGTTCGCGCCGGGCGAGGTCGTAGGCGCAGGACTCTTCGCCAGCTCCGGCAGTGAGGCTTGGGAGGTCGCCGATGGCAGGGCCGAGCGTGGTGCCGGGGGTGGATCGTGGCGCGGGGGCAATCGTGGCGGGGAAAAAGCCGGGAATTGTGTCGCGCATCCCGATGATAAGCTGGCGGCGGCGCTTTTGCGGGACGCCGAGTTTGCAGGCTTCGGCGATTTGCGGGACGACGCGATAGCCGAGCTGGCGGGCTTCGTGTTGGACGTTGGTGAAGTAGATGCCGCCCGCCGCTGATTGGATGCCGAGCACGTTTTCCATGACGAAGACGCGGGGCTGGAAAAACTCCACGTAGCGCAGGAATTCTTTGTAGAGCTGGCGGCGTGGGTCTTCGACGAAACGCTCTGCTCCGTGGTTTGCCCCATCGCGCTGGCGGGCGGTGCTGAAACCTTGGCAGGGCGGGCCTCCGACGATGACATCGGGCTTTTCCGCGCCGATGATTTTCACGAGGTCTGCGGGGCGAAATTGGGTGAGGTCTTCTTGCCGGATTCGCTCTTCACCAAGTGCCGGGAAGTTTGCGCGAAAGGTAGCGATGGCTTCGGGGTTGAAATCAATCGCAGCAAGGCAGCGAAAACCCGCGCGATCCATGCCGAGGGAGAATCCGCCGCAGCCGCAGAAAAGATCGAGATACGTAGGGGCGCTCATTTGTCGACTCCTTTGCAAAGCTCATCCACGGTAGTTTTGAGGGCGCGAGCGAGGCGAATGACGGTCTTGATCCCGGGATTGCGAACGCCGCGCTCGATGCCGCTGAGGTAGGTGCGATCCACCTCGGCTTTTTCCGCGAGGGAATCTTGTGACAAACCACGTTCCGTCCGCAGACGCGCTACATTCTGGCCAAATGCGGTCAGGGCTTTATCCCGCTTTTTCATGGGGCGGAGTTATCCTTTTTGTGGTGAAAATGTCTGCGGTCTATCGGCTACAATTGAGGAAATACTTTCGGGAGGCCGTGCTGCTTGCTGCACGGTGACGTAGCGGAGAGGATGTGGC
>JANMLS010000201.1:0-6669 GCA_031372675.1 Verrucomicrobiaceae bacterium | reverse complement strand
GTATATTTTGCCGCCGTGAAGCCCAGCGTCGCCGCCAGCGTCAGCAGCGGCATCGCGCCGAAGAAGTGCGGCAAAAACCTGCGCCACCATGCAGCCATCGGCTCCGTGAAGTGCTGCGCCCGTTCCAATTTATCGCCTTTGGATTCAAAGACCGGCTGCAACGACGGGAAGCCGAGCATGATGTAAGTCCAGTAATACCCCGTCGCGCACAGCAGCGACATCGCCGCGAAAAAAAGCACGGGCTTTGCCGCCTCCGCCAGCGGCGTCCCGAAATCCAGCGCACCCTCGCCGATTGCCCGGATCAAATCCGTCCCCTGCGGCACAAACACAAAGAGCAGCGTGATGATGATATTCACAAGGATCGGCATCCGCGCAGGCCGCAAAACCAGATACCAATCGCGAATCGGAAACCAAACCCATCGCAGACACAAAACGGTCCCTTCAAGCAGCGCAATGAGCTGGGTGAAAAACAAACGCAGAGCATTCATAAAAATGAGTGGATTGAAAAAGCATCGCTCTCGGAAACCGCCAACGACGCCGCGCACAACGCCCGAAAACCCTGCCAACCGCAAGCGCTTCGTCATCCAAAATTTTCCCCGCTCGCCCATTTGAAAACATGCGGCTAAGGACTGCCGCACGATGACACCGCTACCACTCCGCTCTTGGTCCTTGGAATTTGCCCGCCGCTGGAATGCAGGCACTCACACCGTCTTTCTCGTCCACGGAAATATCCACGACATCTTCGCCGTGCCGGGCAGCTACGAGCCGCTGAAAGGCTTCTTCATGCGCCGCCTTTTGCCGGGCCGCGCGTGGATGCTTTTCTACGACATCGGCGACGGCCTTTCCTTCGGCTCGCCGGAAATGCAGAAGCGTTTTTACGAGTGGCTCAGCGTCTTCGATACCGTGGAGGGCACCACGTTTTCCACCACCGGCATCCCCCGCACATTCACGCTCCTCGCTCCCCTGCTCCGCCGCTTTTTCCTCGCCACGGGGAGCGATGCGAAGATGCCGCGCGGCGTCACGCTCGTCATAGATTTCCCGGAGAAAATCATCCCCGCCGCCGAGGAATCCGGCGCTTCCGTGGATGAGCGCATGGCACTCGTCACGCTGCTAAAATGGGCAGCCTCACCGGAGCTTCGCAGCCAAGACATCGGCATCCTCCTCGTCGCCGAAAGCGCGGGCGAACTCCACTCCGACCTCCTGCAAAATCCCCACGTCGCGCAGATGCGCATTGATTTGCCAGACCTCGATGACCGCACCGCCTACCTCGCCAACGAACCCGACGCGAAGGAGAGCGACCTCCCGCTCGATCAACTCGCCCTGCGCACAGCCGGCCTCAGCCTTCTCCGCATCCACCACCTCCTCGCCGAGGCCGTGAAAAACGGGCGTCGCGTGACCAACGAACACGTCTCCGGCGCGAAGAAGCGGCTCATCGAAGAATACTGCCAGGGCCTCGTCCGCTTCAAAGACCCGAAGCCCGGCGTCTCCCTCGACCGCGTCGCCACGCACACCGCAGCGAAAGCCAAGCTCCGCGACATCGCGCGTCTTTTCCGCGAGGGAAAAAGCGACGTCATCGAGCGCGGCATCCTCGTCCCCGGTCGCGTCGGAGTGGGCAAATCGTTCCTCATCGATTGCTTCGCCAGCGAGTGCGGCCTCCCCGTTTTAGAACTTGGCGAGTTCCGCAGCAAATGGGTCGGCGACACCGAGCGCCAGCAAGCCCGCATCCTCATGACCATCCGCGCACTCGGCCCCGTCGTCGTCGTCGTGGATGAGGCCGACGCCGTCTTCGGCAACCGCAGCGGCGACGGCGACGCCGGAGTGAGCACGCGCGTCTTCGCCGCATTCGCAGCCCACCTCGGCGACTCCTCGCTGCGTGGCCGCGAAGTCTGGGTCGCCATGACTTCCCGCCCCGACTTGCTCGCCATTGACATGAAAAGACAAGGCCGCTTCGGCCTCTCGCTCCCCCTTTTCCCCGCGCAAGGCCCGGACGATGTCGTCACACTTTTCAAAGTCATCGCGGGCGTAAAAAAGATCGCCCTCGGCGAAGAAATCATCGCATTCGTCCGCGAAAAACTCGGCGACCGCGCCCTCACCGGCAGCGACGTAGAAGCCGTAGTCACCCGCGCCAAAGAAAGCGCCGTCCTCGCCAACCGCGACAACGACGTGCGGCTCGAAGACCTCGCCGGCGCCGTAGATTCCTTCATAGACCCACTCGACCCGCAGCTCCTGCGGATGCAAGAAGCCGCCGCCATCCTCTCCTGCTCCGACTCCCGCTTCCTCCCCGAAAACTACCGCACCCTAGACCGCGCCACCCTAGCCGCCGACTTCGAGCGAATGAAACGCACGCGCTGAGTTTTCTCATCCAAGTTTCTAAAGTGACAATGGATTTCACCCCGATTGATTTGTCTTTAGACGACATACTGCCCACCGAGATCGAGCTTGTGATGGGCTATCGTGGGCGGCTGTCTGCAATGGAATGTACAGCGGCGCTGGGGAGAGGATTGCGGGCATTCCCGCATTTGATGGGAAAGCTGGAAGGGATGCGCCTCGCTCCCTCGGGCCGAGGATTCAATTTGGAATCGGTGAACTCGACGGGAGCCATGAGGATTCGCGATATGGAGAATATGCCGCTCGCGAGCCAGTCCGCAGCATTCATCCCCGAAGGCCGCGCCGACTCGCTCTTTGCCGCGCGATTGACGTATTTCCCGGACGCGGAACTTAGCGTGATGGGGATGCGTGTTTCGCATGTGGCGGTGGATGGCACCGGGCTTGCGCTCTTTATAAATGAGTGCACGGCGGAAAAGCGTGGAGTCGCAACGCCGCCTTACTTCCACGAACGGAGACATGCTTTCGGCACGCAGTCCGATTGCGATGATGAGATTCCAGAGGGATACATTGAAGCGGGGGGGGCGACCGGGGATTATTTGCTGGCAGCTTCCCGGCCCTCGCTTTTCACCGTCGCATCGGAAAATGTTCGCAGCCATTTTCAGGCAAGCACGTTGCTCGACGCCCGGTTGAAGCTCGGTGCGTGGCTTGGCGACCTGCTCGCAGCGGATTTCCCGGAAGTTGCGCTGTGGTGCGATCCGCGCGGGTTAAACGGCATCCCGGCGACTTACACCGGCAATGTCGGGTGCTATCTTCCTTTTGCGAACTGTGCAGAAAGCCTCAAGCAAGGACTCAAGGCGATGGCCACGCGCTCGGGTTTCCTGCGGATTGCCGACACACATCGGCGCATCAAGCTCGCGGAATCACGCGGCCATCCATTGCTCTGGGACGCTGAGGGCAGGCGCTCGCTCCAGCTCAATCTCGTGCCTCACGCAGTTGCTGGGACGGATTTCGGCGTCGGCCTGCCCGAATATGCGGCTCTGCTTTCGCGCAATTCATCGGGCCTCCGCATCTCGCTCACGCCCGATACCTCGCGCTTCCTCGTTGAGTCCTGCCTGCCGGGCGGCTTGGGCGATAAATTATTGGAAAAATCCGCACATGCAGGACTCGCTCCGTCGCCTTGGTGTCGCGGAGGGAAAGCGTGATTCCTTTTCTTCTCATCTTTTTGCTAGGTCGCGCTACTTCGCTGGGGCTTTACCGGCTGTGCTGGACGAACGGGATTTCGGGGAAATTCTTTGCTGGCAGCGCAATCCTCACACTGCTGAGACGCCCCGTGCCGTGGCTCGCGCATTGTGCGTTTGTTTTCCCCGCGTTCGGTATGAATTGGGAAAACTTGCCGATCCTGCGGGGAATCTCCGTGATGCTCGCAGCAGTGCTCGCGCTGGGTGCCATCGGGCGTTTTGGTTCTGCCAATCTCGGGGTGTTTTTTATTTTGGATCGTCTGCTCGTTTTCGGGCTGGCCATCGGCGTCCTGTTTTCACCGGCTTTTGTGTATCCGTGCCTCGTGGCATGTGGCTGTTTGCAATACACCGTGTCTTCATTCCGGCTCGGTCCCGGCTACTCGAATCTCCTTGGCTTTGAATTCATCCGGGCCTCGTTCAGTCTCGTCGCCGCCGCGCTTGCGCTTTTGGGATGGCTGCGGTTCGCGGGTGTGAACTGGGATAATTTTGAAAGCATCGCACTCGCTTCGCTGCTTGGTTTGCAGGCATCCACCTACGTGAATCACGCGCTGGCAAAATCCGCACTCGGCCCTCAGTGTTGGTCGTGGATTTTAGAAAACCGCATCGAGTGCCTCGCTGCAAACGCATGGTTGCGCGGCTGGCGGATCGGCCGGAGCCGGGATGACGTGATGCGTCATGTGCGCTGGATGGCAAAGCATCGGGTCGCGCTGTGCGGAGCAGTGTGGGTCTTGGAAATAGCGTGGCTGTTTTTCCTAGCTGACGCACAGCTTGCGATGGTGATTCTGGGTGCGACGATTTTGTTCCACATCACGGTCTTCGTGCTTACTGGACTTTGCTCCTATCAGTACGTGGTGAACCATCTCTTCATGATCGCCGCCATCCTTTGCCACAACACATCGGCGGTTTTCCAAATGCAGCATCTCACTCCCTGCGTGATTGCAGTTTTAGCTTCCGCGTGTCTGGTCGGCTGGCTGCGGCGGGCAATGCTCACAGAAGGGCTATCCAGTAAAAAGAGCAGGTTCGCTGATGCAGCAGATCATCTCATGGCCTGGTGGGACACACCGCTCATGCGGATGTATTCCTACACGGTCAAAACAGTCTCCGGCAAAACCTTCGCACTGCCCGTGCCCAAGCTCTCGCCACACGATACCGCGCTGACCGACATCCAGACTCATCTCATGATACTGGGCGCGCACCCCGGCTTCGATCCCTCGGTGCCGCAAGACCGCGCCTTTGCCCGCACCGGAGTCTGGGGACTCGCCACACAGCGCAAGGATCGCGATTTCCTCCTCCGCCTGATGAATGATGCGGGGAAAATCCAAGTCCCAGCGCCAATGCCCGCGTGGGAGCAAATGCCGGAAATAGCGACTCCGCTGCGGGATTTATTCGAGGGTATAAACCGGATGTCCGCAGCAGCTTGGTCTCGCGTGATCCTGCGCTGGCCGCATTTCCCCGGCGAAGACCTCGCACCCGACATCTGCCCGCTCATCGAACCCGCCCTGCCACTTTTCTCATTCGATGAACCCATCGCCGCAGTCACCATCACGCGCATAAAAACCTTCCACCACCGGGATGGGATGATCCTGCTGGAAAACAGCATCCTCGGAAGCATCCCACTCACAAAATCCAATCCATGAGCAACGACCACCACCGCGGCATTCTCTCGCAGTATTCCGCCGAAGCGGGCACCGCATTCTACCGCACCGTCATGGGCGATGGCACACCCGTGATCCACTACGGCGTCTACGACACGCCCGAAACTTCCATGCGCCAAGCCACGGAAAACGCCACCCGCCGCCTGCTCGAAACTGCACTGCGCAAAACCGGGCCATCCCCCATCCGGCAAATCATCGATCTCGGTTCCGGCCCCGGCGGGTCAGCGCATTTTCTCGCCGGGCAAACTGCGGCAACCATCACCTGCGTCGATCTCTGCGAACACCACAACCGCGAGAACGAAGCACTCGCCGCCAAGCTCGGCTTGCAGGACCGCATCCAGACGTGGACAGGCTCTTTCGAGAAACTGCCGCATGATTGGTCGGGCAAATTCGATCTGGCGTGGAGTCAGGAAGCACTTTGCCACGCCGCCGACAATGCCACCGTGCTCCGCGAAGTGCGACGCATTCTACGTCCGGGAGGCGTGTTGGTGTTTTCCGACATCCTGCTATCCGAAAACGCGCCACCCGCCGAGGCCGAGGTCTTCAGCAAAGTGAACGTCCTCACCCGATGGAGCACCACACGGAAACATCTCAACGATCTCGCAGAAGCCGGATTCACAGAAACGCGGCACACCGATTGGACACCGTATCTCAAAGAAAACTTCCGCCGGATGCGCTTGCAGATCGAAGCGAACCGAGGCCGGCTTTTGACCGAGGGAGTTCCCGCCACTTTGCTGGATGCCTTTGCCATCTCGCTCGACCAACGCATTCGCTGGAAAGACGGCTCCGTTCTCGAATGGGGAGAATTCCTTGCATGGTAGGCTTCCGGGTTGAAACCCTGCGGGCATTCTCACGCTCACGAAGAAGCGACGCCCCGTAGCTGCGACGCCCTCGTCGCAGGTTGTAGAAGCCGGACGCTGCATTTTTTTAACCGCAGATTGCGATAGTTGGCTGCGAATTGCGCGGGTTGCGCGGGGCTGCGCTTGCGAAAGTAGTCAGCGGCTTTAGCCGTAGTGTCGCCGTAAAGAGAACACGGGCACGCTTCGCAATGCGACACGGCCTACGAAGCTCGTTGCGAGCTGTGCTTGCATCATCACTACGGCTAAAGCCGCGGACTACTTTCGCAATCGCCGTAGCGAGGCGGAATACGTGCAGAGGCCGGTGTAGCGCAGTGTAGCCCGGTCACGCCGTGACCGGGTGCGCGGGAAAAACCGCAAGCCAGTCACGGCGTGACCGGACTACTTTCGCAAGCGGCGGCGGGAGAAATATCGTTGCAGGAGCAGTTCCACAAAACAGAACGCGAGCAGCGCCCACAAAAACCATTTCCATAGCTCGGTGCCGAAGCGTTTGCGGTGATCGAGCTGGCGGTATTCTTCGAGGGTGCGGACGACGGGCACATCGTGCGATTTCGCGAGGTCGTTGATTTCCTGCGGCGTGAGGCGGGCGAG
>JANMLS010000197.1:0-30807 GCA_031372675.1 Verrucomicrobiaceae bacterium | reverse complement strand
GCGCTCATCGACAACGCTCTGGATGCGAATATCCCAATCGCGCCGCTTTTGCCATACCCCAGAGCCCCAGAGCCGGATTTCGATACGTTTTTACCCGGCGGCGACGGCATTTAGCCCTTCAATCGCGGCGTTCGGGTTTAGTAGGGAATAAAGTGGCACAGTTTGCTCGGTTCTTTGCGGGTCCGGGACGGGCTGTGCCACTTACATTTCCATCCAACCTTTACAGCCGCTTTTTGTGATTTGATTTGGGTCCATTCTGGAACTGGACATCGTTCATCGTAGGGCCGAGTCCGCACGCCCGAAGGTCTCCACGAGCGCATCGCGAATCGCATCGCCATCGGGCACCGTCACCTGTCTTTGCACGCGCAGTCCGAGTGGGAGGATCGCGCGTGAGAAGACTTGCAACTTCACCCCGAAGTCGCAGTTTGAAATCCATGAATCCGCGCATTTTCTCCATCGTCTCCCGCCGTGAATTTCTCAGCCGCACCGCGCTGGGGCTTGCGTTTCTCACAACACCGGGCGCGTTTGCTGAAGCGCTGATTCGCACGCCAAGGCAGACGGAAGGGCCATTTTATCCCGACCATCTCCCGCTCGATACGGACAATGATTTGCTGGTGATCAACGACTCCATCACGCCTGCGGTTGGCGAGGTGACTTATTTGAGCGGACGGATTCTCGGGCCAGACGGGACACCGGTTCGCGGGGCGCTGGTGGAAATCTGGCAGTGCGACGCGAGCGGCGTTTATCTTCACAGCAAGAGCGGCGGGAGAGTGGAGAAAAAGGACGCAAATTTCCAGGGCTTCGGGCGATTTGTGACCGGGACGAGCGGCGAGTATCTTTTCCGCACCATCAAGCCCGTGCCCTACACGGGCCGGACGCCACACATTCACTTCGCGGTGAAAATGAAAGGCCGCGAAAAGTGGACGACGCAGTGCTACGTAAAAGGCCATCCGCAAAATGAGAAGGATGGGATTTGGAAGAATGTGAAAGACGAGGCCGTGCGGGCATCAATCACACCGGATTTTGCACCGCTCGCAGGAGCAAAAGCGGGCGAGCTTTCCGCGAAGTTCGACATCGTGATGGGCTACACGCCCGCCGCGTGAATCAGGCAGCTTGCTCCGGCACGGCGGCGGCGATTTCGTTCACGAGCGCCGGGATGCTGAGGGATTCTGCGAGGCCGTCGTAGTTGAGCAGGATGCGATGACCGAGCACTTCCGGCGCAAAATGCCGGATGTCTTCAAACGCGATATGCACGCGGCCCTCGGCCAGCGCACGTACGCGGGCAGCGCGAATGAGAGCCTGCACAGCGCGGGGTGATGCGCCCCATTTTACAAACTTCCGCACCGTCTCGCCGCTTTCCGCAGCTTCGGGATGCGTGGCGAGAACGAGGCGCACCGCGAAATCACGCAGCGGATCGGCGACCACGACTTTTTCGAGAATGGTGCGCAGTTCCATGATGCGGTCTGCGCCCATGATGCGCGGGACATCGCCGCCGCCGCCGAGCGTGGTGCGGCGGACGACTTCGTTGAGTTCTGCGCGATTGAGAAATGGGACGAGGAGCTTGAACATGAAGCGGTCGAGTTGCGCTTCGGGCAGTGGATAGGTGCCTTCCTGTTCCAGCGGGTTTTGTGTCGCGAGGACAAAAAACGGTGGGCGAAGAACGTGCGTCTGACCTCCAGCGGTGACGCTGCCTTCCTGCATGGTTTCGAGCAGCGCGGACTGCGTCTTTGGCGTTGCGCGGTTGATTTCATCCGCCAGCAAAAGCTGGGTAAAAATCGGCCCGCGACGGAACTCGAATTGATAGCGTCCATCCGCGCCAGCGCTCATCACCGTGGTGCCGATGATGTCGGCGGGCATGAGATCGGGCGTGAATTGAATGCGGCGGAAATCCAAGTCGAGCGTGCGTGCGAGCGCTTTGACGAGTTCTGTTTTTCCAAGCCCCGGCACACCTTCGAGCAGCACGTTGCCGCCAGCGATGATCGCGGTGAGAACGCCTTCTACAACACGTTGCTGCCCGACAATCACGCGGCCAACGCTTTCGCGCAGGCGTTGGAAATCATCGCGAAATTTTTGTGCTTCAGCCTGAAGTGCGGAGGTGTCGGACATGGTGAAAAAAACGTCAGGGTTTCGCCGGAAGGAATACCGTGAAGGTGGTTCCCTGTGCGCTGGTGGCAAGGAGGATGGCTCCTTTTGCGTGGAGGACGAGGCGCTTCACGATGCCAAGGCCGAGGCCGGTTCCTTTGCCCACAGGCTTTGTGGTGAAAGGCTCGTTGAAGGCACGCTGCAACACGTCGTCCGGCATTCCCACGCCATTGTCGCGGACGCTGATGCTCAGGATTGGGACAGTCGTGCTGAAGTTTTCCGATGCGATAAATCGGATGCCCGGAGCGTCTTTCAGACCGGCAGTGTCCAGACTCCCGGAGCTTGATTCAGCAAAAACTTCGACGCTGTGCGGCGTGGTCGCGGATTGCAGCGCGTTGATGGTGAGGTTGAGAAGAATCTGCAAAAGGTCCGTGCCGTTGATGAGCGCGCAGGCATTGGAATCGAGATTCCGCACAGTCAATTGATTGCCCTCGCAGCTTGAGTGTTTGACCAAAAGTTCCTGCAAATCCGAAAGCACCTGATTCACACCCACGCTGGCGTTCGCATCCTGATTTTCCGTCCGCAGGAAGCCGAGGTAACGCCGCGAGATTTCGATGCAGCGGTTCACTTGATTGTGAATCCGGGCGATTCCAGAGCGCATCTGCGCGAGTTCGTCGCCTTCCAGTTTGGACGCGCTTTCGACCTGCCTGTGGAGCAGTTCGATGAATCCATTGATCACGGTAAGCGGGCTGTTCAAATCGTGAAGAACGCTACCGTAGATTTCCGTCTGTACTCCGCGAGTCTGCAATTCCTGCTGAAGGCTGGAAAATTGCGTTTGGATTTCGCGGAACTGCATACTAGCCCGCCGCTTTTCGAGGGCCTTTGATGCCGCGCTGCGCAGCGTAGTAATGTCGAACGGTTTGTTGAGGTACTCGCGTGCGCCGAGGCGGAGCGCCTGCCGCGCAGTCTCCAGCGTTTCGTAGGCGGTGAGCATGATGATCTCGATGCCCTCATCAATTTCCTTTAGCTCGCGGAGCACTTCGATACCGGACATTCCTTGCATCAGGATGTCGAGTATCGCGATGTCTATCGGGTGTTCGCGAGCGATGCGAATAGCCTCGCGACCGTTTGAAGCGAGGTGAACTTCAAAGTCGCGATGAAATACCACCTTGAGCGAGGCGCGTGGTCCTTCCTCGTCATCGACCACTAACAATATGGGTTTGCGATTTTCGGGCAGATGCGTGGAGTTAGAATTTTGACGTGATGCCGACGCCCAGAGTGTGTGAGTTGAACTCATACGTTCCATCGACAGCGGTGCCTTGATTGATCTCGCGGTCCGGCCCGTGCGCCCAACTGTAGGCGATGTCCCAATCGAATTTCCTCCATTTTCCAGCGAGGCCAGCGGAGAAAACATGACGGTTGCTGTCCGGCACGCCGGGGTTAAACGACTCATTCGGCACGGAGTTTTGCGAGTAAATGTAGCCGACGCTGCCGACGAGTCCGTTTTCAAACTGGTAGCTCGCACCTGTGGAATACATCCAGGAGGATTCGTAGTTGAAGTTCAGCCCCACATCGCCGCTGCGCTGGCGGAGATTGAGTTCGTTGAGATTATCCCAGTCCGTCCAGTCGGCGTTGACTTCCAGATTCCAGCGCGGAGTCGGGCGATAGCTGTATCCGACAACGATATGCTGCGGAAATTTGATGCCCACTTCCGCGTTTTCGCGGCGCTCGATTCCCGCGACTTTCACAGGCCCGCGCGGAGTCTGCACGGTCAACGGGTTTGTAAAAACGTGCGTGTCGCCCTCGAAGTTGATGTCCGTTTTACTCCGGTAGTTTAAGCCGAAGCTGTGCTGCTCCGCCGGACGCCACATGATGCCCGCATTCCAGCCGAGCGACCAACCCTCGCCGTCGAACTCAAACATGTCGTGTGCAGCAAAGACACCGCGCTTCAGCTTCGCGCGTCCGTAGTTAATCGTCGCGCCCGCCGCGATGGAAAGATCGTCGGCGATTCGATACGCCACCACTGGATTGAAGCTGATATACATCAACTCACCGCTGATTGACTGGCGGCGGAACTGGCTGTCCTCCGGCCACTCCATCCCGAGGCCATAAGGCGCATACGAGCCGAAGCCGAAGGTGAACTTCGAGCCTGCCTTGTGGTAGGTCGTGTATGTTCTGGGGACGACTTGAAATTCCCGCTTGGTGTCGAAGCCGCGTCCGCCGCCCTTGGGCCGAAACTCTGTTTCGAGCGTGATGGTCATCGCATTCAAGCGCGACTTCAGGCCGCTGTCCTCAGATGAGTAATCCTCGACTGGCACATAGCCTTTCGATGAAGGAGCCAGCGCAACCGACTGCGGCGAAAGACTCGCTCCATTGTAAAGCATCGCGATGCCTGCGGGGTTATAGTAAACGGCGGACGGATTGTCTGCTGTGGCGACAAACGCATTTCCTCGCGACATCGCTCGGGTATCTTGTTGGGGAGAACGAAGTCCGAGCGCAAAAACAGACGAGGGAAGCAGCGCAAGCGCCGCGACGGAGAGAATGGTGGAGTGTGGTTTGGGCATGGCGGCGATTTCCCTAGCAAACAAATCCCGCGATGAACAGTGGTAAAAATTCTGCTGGATTTAATTTTGGAATGCTGCCAATTTGCGCCTGCCAATGTTAGATTCAAATCGTTTAGTGACGTTGAGCGCGACAATCAGCGCTCGAAATCCGATAGTCGGGAACAGTCAGCAAGCGTCAGTCTATCGGCAGTCAAAAAACAAATGAGCAACAATAAACTATTCGTGGGAAACCTCTCATGGACCACGACAGACGGCATCCTTCAAGATACCTTCGCACAATTCGGCTCCGTAGTGGAAGCCGCAGTCATGATGGACAAATTCACGGGCAAATCCCGTGGCTTTGCATTCGTCACAATGAGCACGCCTGAAGAGGCGGAAAACGCAGCGCGTGAAATGGACAATAAGGAAGTCGATGGCCGCCCAATCCGGGTGAACATCGCACGTCCTAAAGAAGATCGTCCAGCAGGCGGCGGCGGTGGATTCCGTGGCGGCGGCGGTGGTGGCGGCGGTGGATTCCGTGGCGGTGCAGGCGGCGGCGGCGGCGGTGGCGGCGGATACCGTGGCGGTGCAGGCGGCGGCGGCGGCGGCGGCGGATACCGTGGCGGTGCAGGCGGCGGCGGCGGCGGCGGCGGTGGATACCGTGGCGGCGGCGGCGGCGGTGGTGGATACCGTGGCGGCGGCGGCGGTGGCGAAGGCTACTAAAGCTGTCCAAATCTGCGGATTATTCCGTAGGTAAAACCAAACTTCAAAAAACGCAGCAGGTGTTCGAGAGAATGCCCGCTGCGTTTTTTGTTATTCAAAAAAGCAGCGCAGATTGCGAAATGGGGTTTCACGATCCGAGCATCTGCGCAAAAATTTCACAAAAATTGCCGGACTGCTTGCACTTCACGGGCGGATTCATACTCTCCGCGACTCTTTTTCAATATGACTAATTTGCCTGACTCAACTCCGCTCGCGCCCTGTGATTCCTTTGCAAGAAGACATCTAGGTGCCAACGAGGAGGAGATTGCGCAAATGCTGCTCGCGCTCGGCGAGCCTTCGATGGAGGCACTGATTGCGAAGACGGTGCCGGAGAGCATCCGCCTGCGGAAGCCGATGAATCTCCCCGAAGCCGCTGGCGAAAATGCGGCGCTGATGGAGCTGCGCGAACTCGCGGAGAAGAACCGCGTTTTCAAGAGCTTCATCGGCGAGGGATACTACGACTGCATCACGCCGCCGGTGATTCAGCGCAACATCCTCGAAAACCCCGGCTGGTACACGGCCTACACGCCGTATCAGGCAGAAATCGCGCAAGGCCGACTGGAGGCGCTGCTGAACTTCCAGACGATGATCGCAGACCTCACCGGCCTGCCCGTTTCCAATGCCTCGCTGCTCGACGAAGCGACCGCTGCGGCGGAGGCGATGCACATGGCTTTTGCGGTGCGGAAAAACAAAGAGGCAAAATCCATTTTCGTCTCCAGCGGTTGCAACACGCAGACTGCCGCCGTCATCAGCACGCGCGCCGAACCGCTCGGCATCAAGGTCGTCGTGGGCGATGAACGCACGCAGGCGCTGGACGAAAGTTTCTTCGCCGTAGTCGTGCAGTACCCGGATGTGAACGGCGGCATCAATTCGTACGACGCCTTTTTTGAGAGTGCGAAAAAATCAGGCGCACTCTGCATCTGCGCCGCCGACCCGCTGGCGCTCGTGCTGCTGCGTCCGCCGGGAGAATTTGGCGCGGACATCGTCGTTGGCAGTACGCAGCGGTTCGGAGTGCCGATGGGCTTTGGCGGGCCTCATGCCGCGTATCTCGCGACGAAGGATGAATACAAACGACTCATGCCGGGGCGACTCGTCGGCGTGTCGATTGATTCGGATGGCAAGCCCGCTTACCGGCTCTCGCTCCAGACCCGCGAGCAGCACATCCGACGCGACAAGGCCACCTCCAACATCTGCACTGCGCAGGTGCTTCTCGCGGTGATGGCCTCGATGTATGCCGTGTATCACGGGCCGGATGGACTGCGGAAAATCGCGACTCGCGCCCACTTGTGTGCACGCACTTTTGCGCAGGCACTCCAGCTCGTGCCGCGCAAATTTGAAATCAGCAGCCGCCCGTTTTTCGACACGGTTTTCGTAACGACGGTGAAGAACGACGCCGACGCGATCCTCGCCACGGCTAAGGCGATGCGCGTGAATCTACGGCGCGTGAGCGAGTGCGAGTTCTCGGTCGCATTTGATGAAACGACGACCATCGAGGATATTGATACACTCATCGCCGTCTTCACTTTTGGCCACAACACCACCGTGACCGCCAGCAAAGTCTCGGCAAAAATCGCCGCCGACATTCCCGCAATCCATCTCCGCAAGAGCGCGATCCTCACGCATCCTGTTTTCAACTCCCACCACACCGAGCACGAGATGCTGCGCTACCTACGCCGATTGGAAGCAAAGGACCTCTCGCTGTGCCACTCAATGATCCCGCTCGGCTCCTGCACGATGAAGCTGAACGCGACCAGCGAGATGTTCCCGGTCACTTGGCCAGAGTTTGGCGGCATCCACCCGTTTGCGCCGAACGACCAGACCGCAGGCTACCGCGAGATGTTTGCGCAGCTCGAAAAATGGCTCGGTGAAATCACCGGACTTCCTGGCGTGCTGCTGGAGCCAAACGCAGGTTCGCAGGGCGAATACGCTGGCCTCCTCGCCATCCGAAAATTCCACGAATCGCGTGGCGAATCGAACCGCAACATCTGCCTCATCCCCACCAGCGCCCACGGCACAAACCCCGCCAGCGCAGTGATGGCTGGGATGCGCGTCGTCCCCGTGAAGTGCGACGAGAAGGGCAACATTGATATGGGCGACCTCTTTGAAAAAGCAGGCAATCACGATGTGGACCTCGCCGCCATCATGCTCACCTACCCCAGCACGCACGGAGTTTTCGAGGAAGACGTGCGCTCGATTTGCGACCTCATCCACTCACAAGGCGGGCAGGTTTATATGGACGGCGCAAATATGAACGCCCAAGTCGGCCTCACCAGTCCCGGTCGCATCGGCGCGGACGTGTGCCATTTGAACCTCCACAAAACCATCTGCATCCCACACGGCGGCGGCGGTCCTGGAATGGGGCCGATTTGCGTCGCTGCGCACCTCACGGAATTCCTCCCGCCCCGCGTGAGGACCGGCCCGGAAAAGCACACTGGTGCAATCTCCGCAGCTCCGTGGGGAAGCGCCAGCATCCTGCCGATTTCGTGGATGTACATCCGCATGATGGGGCCAGACGGCCTCGTGCAAGCCACGCAGCTCGCCATTTTGAACGCGAACTACATGGCCTCACGGCTGCGCAATTTCTTCCCCGTCGTCTTCACCGGCGTGAATGGAACCATCGCCCACGAGTGCATTATAGACATTCGCGGCTTCAAACTCACCACCGCAGAAGACGTGGCAAAACGGCTCATGGACTACGGCTTTCACGCGCCCACGCTCAGTTGGCCAGTCACCGGAACGCTCATGATCGAGCCGACCGAGAGTGAGACAAAAGCCGAGCTGGACCGCTTCTGCGACGCGCTCATCTCCATCCATGCCGAGATGACCGCCATCGAAACTGGCCAGATGTATCGGGACGACAACCCTCTCAAAAACGCACCACACACAGCCGCCGTCGTCACCGCCGATCAATGGAACCATCCCTACTCGCGCCAGACCGCAGCCTATCCCGCGCCTTGGCTCAAAGAAGCCAAGTTCTGGCCCTCCGTCGGGCGCGTGGATAACGTCTTCGGCGACCGCAATCTCGTCTGCACCTGTCTCCCAGTGGAGAGCTACGCGAAGGAGTAAATACCTCCAAGCAAAGGCAGCCTATTTTCCGAGCGGCGTGGTGACGTTGACTCCCGCAGGCGGAGTGAAGTCAAATTTCGCATCGCTTTGCTTTGCGGATTTTGCAGCGCGGTAAGTAGTCACAACGCGGTCGCCTTTGGGGAGGGTGGCTTCGGTTTTCTTCACGGTGCCGTCGGCTTCGATTTGGACTTCGAGGGCAGTGATATATTTTTTCAGCCCGCTGGATTTGGGGACGAGAGAGACGCTGTATCCTGCGCCATCCTTGCGGGCGGTGAGGCGGAAGTATTTTTCCACGCCGTCGAAATTCAGCCCGGCGGTGAGCGCGGCGATGCTGTCGTCGAAAATCTGGCGCTGACCGAGTGTGTAGCGCTCGGCTTCGCTAAAAGCTGGGTAGTAAATCCAAAGCTCGCGCCCATTGCAGACGGCGAGAGTGGGCGTGTTGCCTTTCACTTCGCGGCGGAATTTGTCCGGCGCCTGAAAGGAGATCGTGCCGGAGCTGACGATGGGTTTATTTACCAGCCGCGTAGTGCGCTCCTCGGTGAACTCCGCCGTCAACGCGGGCAGTTTTGTGCGCTGCGACTGGAGTTTTTCGATGAGCGACTTTTGCTCATCGGCGGTGAGTTCCTGCGCGTTGGCGGCGAGGGTGAAAGCGAGGCTAAGGGCGAGTATAAAGCGGGACATAATTAAACCACTGTTCGGGATACTGACGGATGAGCGAAGCAAAAACATCGGCGATTCGCTGGGTGTTGCCGGGCATCGTCTGGCGCAGCGGGCCTTTTTCCATCGGCACTTCGGGCATAGCGACAGATTCATACGTCCAGTCTGGCCTTGCAAAAACAAATGCAGGGATGACTGCCGCGCCGGTGTGATGCGCGAGCATCGCTGCGCCCATGCTAAATTGCGTCTCGCGCCCAAATTGCCGCACCGCCAGTCCGGTGCCCGCGTATGGACGATCCACGAGGATCGCGAGTGCTTCATTTCTACGCAAAATGCCGAGCATTTCGACAAATGAAAATTCGCGGGAAGGGCCGACTTCCAGTGTCTTGATTCCCTGCAAACGCCGGGCCGCAGTCCGCCATTGCGAAAGCTCATTTGAGGATTCCGGCAGCGTCGCAATGGTGAGCGGCACACCGCAGTGCGCGAGCCACTGTGCGCCGAGTTCCCAATGCCCGATGTGGCCGGTGACGATGATCATTCCCCTGCCCCGCGCACGCGCAGCTTCGATGTGCTCCCAACCGCGCGGGCTGGCAAACATGGAAGCCAGCAGGTTGCGACGCCCCGGCGCGGTGATGAAATAATCCGCCAGCATTCTGCCGAAATTGCGGATACCTCGCCAGTAAACGGCATCTTTTTCCTCCCCGATTCCACCAATCGCATGGCGGAGATTATCCATCATCGCATCGTACGCTTCGGGGCGCTGTTGCGCTCCCGCAAAGGCGATGCGCTCGGCCATCCAGTGCGACCACGGGCGAGGGCAAAGCTGGGCGATGGTGTAGGCGAATTTGAATCCGCCAATTTTGTAGAAACGCTCCGACATCGCGGTATTTCGCGAAATGCGCGGCCTACTTCTGCTCGGTTGGCTGCGGCTCGGCGGATTTGGAAAACTCCGCCTTCAGCTTTTCCTCCATCGCCGAGAGCAGCGGACGGCGGCGCTCATCCAGTTCCTTGTGGAGCTGCATTTCGATCTTCCGGCGCTCATCGAAGTAGCGCTGCGCAAATTTCTTATGCTGCTCCTCATCCAGCGTGAGTCCCGCTTTTTTGATGACCTCGCGGATTTCTTCGCGGGCTTTTTGAAAACGGTCGTCGTTCATCCGCGAAAAACGCTCCCGTTGCTCCGAAGGCATATCAATCCAGTTTTTGAAGTTGCCCCAGAATTTCTGCCGCTGTTCGGGGGACATTTTTTCAAACTCCTTGCGAGCCTGTTCGCGAATAGCCTGCGCTTCGGGCGGGAGTGGAAATGGTGGCTTGCCCGGCTCATTTGGGCCATCAGGCCCGCGACGTTCCCCACGTCCACGCAAGTCCCATCGCCGCTCATCTCCATTCGGTCTCGGTGGCGGAGCACCGGGACCGCCGGGTTTTCCCGGACCACCGGGCGGAAGCTCAAATCGCGGCGCAGGATCGGGATTTTTCGGTGGTTCCTGTGCGACAAGATTGCCGCAAGTCACACCTGCGATAGTTCCCGCTAAAACAACGATGAAGGGTCTGCTTCGAGCCATATTGCGTTATTGTCTGCCGCCACGAGTGTGTCGAGATCGACGATGAGATGAAGGTCCGAGGTTTCGGCGACCGCCAATGCCATTTCATCCAGCGAAGTATCCGGCACAGAAACACCCGATTGCTCCAGGCGCATGGAAAATAAAGTGACCGCGCAAGCCGCAGCCGTGGCCGGGATAAACCACCTGCGCCGGAGCCAGAGCATGATTGACTCAAACCCGCTTGGCTTCGCCGCTTCCTTCCGCACTTTCCGCATCACATTCGCGGCAAAAAACGATGAAACCTTGGGCTTACGGGCATTTCCCAGCAGCTCCCACAAATCATCTTGTTCGTCGTTTTTCATGTAGTGGCTAAACCACAATTCACGGAAAAAGTTGCACAGAAAAATGCAGCTACGCCACATTCCACCCGCTGCACACGAGGCACGGGCGATTGCTAAGGCGACCAGCCGCCGTGCGCTGCGCTGTCGGTGAATCCGAAGACTCGCCGCACTGCGGCCATTTCACTGCTCAGACGACCATTTTTCAGGCGCACGACGAGCGGCGCTTCTTCTGCGGTAGGCGTCGAGCACGCGGCGGCGTGCTGACATGCAAACAGCGTGAACAGCGGAGGCAGCGTTTCTCGCGGAACGACATCGCGCATTTTCACAACGGCGAGTCCGGCGGACGCGATTCCGTCGAGCGCACGCTGTTTCTGCTGCGTCGGGAAACACAGCACGAACCAGCCGTTTTCATCGAGATTCGCAACTGCGGCGCGTGCATAGTCGCTCACATTGCCGCGCAGCTCGAATCGCGCATGAGCCTTCTGCGAATCGAGCGGGAGCACGCCGCTGCCCGCTGGAAAATACGGTGGGCTGCCGGTGATGAGCGGAAACTTTCGCGCTAGCGACAGCTCGCGGAGATCGCCGTGAATCGCATCCACGCGGGTTTGCAGGGCGTTTGCGGCGATGTTGGTTTGCAGCAGTCGAAAGCTGATTTCCTGAGCTTCCACGCAAGTGAGTCGCGCAGCTTCTCCCATCCCCCAAAGCGTGAGCAGGCCGACGGTTCCAATGCCCGTGCCGAGATCGAGATGCTCGCTCACACGCGGCGAAGTCTGAATCGCGTACCAAGCTGTGAGAACGTCGTCTATCGAGTGACGATGTCCGCCTTTGCGCTGCACAATCATCCACGCGGCCTCCGCGCCGGAATCATCTTTGCAAACCGACTGCGCGGCGAGATTGGCCGGGCCGGTCAGGGCATCGAGCGTGATGGGTTCGCTGAGTTCAGACTCCAGCTTGCGACGCTCCGCTTGCCAGCGATCATTTTGGTCAGCCGATTCGCTCATGCTCCGAGCGCATCGAGCATCTTTTTCAAATCCTGCACCGTCAGGCGAAATGCGTGTGCGTCTGCCGGTCCACGACTGGAAATCGCGGCGCGAGCGCGTTCGGCGTACATGCCCGTGCTGTTGTGGATGAACTTAAAAAACTCATCGTCCAGCTCATCCCAGCCACGTTTTCGCGCAGCGGCGCGAACCGCGTTTTGGATTGGTTCGATCAGCGCATCGGCCCGCTTGTGCCGCCAGAGAAATGCGCCAGTCAGCAAAAGATGATCCGCAAAATCACGAGAGGATTCCGCTTTGAATGCTGTCACCGGGCCAAAGCGACGAAGGTAGCGCGAAAGCCACACAATCAGCAGCAGGAGCAAGATGGAGATTCCCAGCCACGCGCGGTCCCAAAGCATCCGCCAGAATGAAATGCGCACACCATTGAGAAACCAAATCTCGTCCGTCACGCCTTGCTGGATCAGCGCGGCAAGCATGGGCGCATGATCCAGCTCGCCGATGTAGCGATTCCGAAATGGCTGGGCATGGGCGAGGATGGATACGCGGCCTCTGTCGAGCGCGTAGCTGGCGAACGAAGGCTCATCTTTATTGCCAGCGAGCATTGCGTTTTTCGGTGAATCTGCAGCCAGTGTCATTTCGCCAACGAGTTTGCACTGAAACTTCTGGCGTCCGAGTTTCACTTCGTTTGCGCCGCTCGACCAGCCACCGGAAACTCCGCTGATTCCGAGCAATTCCATGAGACGTTTTTGCTCCGGCTCATCGCGGCGTTTTACAAGCGCCCAAATTTCCGCGAGGTCAAATTTTGCCCAGTCGTCGCGCCAGTTTTCCCCGCCGGCGAGGATGAGGATGAGATGCCCGCCGCGCCGCGTCCACTCGACGACATCCTCAGCGTCGCCGTGATTGTTGAACGATTGCAGCGGCGTGACCAAAGTGCCGCGCCTCTTGATGCAATCGCGCAAGTTGCGGGTGTTGCGCACGTCGTATTCGAGTTCTCCTAGAAACCGCTCCGCTGCGAGAAACGGGTTTTGGCGAGCCGGGCCGCGATGCCCGACTTCCACATCCTCGAATTCGATTTTCGTATCGCAGGCACAAAGCAGCACGGCGAGAAATGCGCTGATCAGACGAAAGAAACACGCACTCATTTTGCAGCCTCCTCCGTGCGGTAAGGCCACTGATCCAGTAGCCGCTCAATGTCTACCGCCTGCGGATCGCGCTCGGCGTAGGCGATGAGAATCCATTGCCCGGTAAGCTCCGAGAAATACTCGCGCTGCGGCACTTGCGAAATTGCCCGCGTGTGGCGCACGCAATCGCCTTCGGTGTCGCCCTCGCGGACCGGTAGCCGCGCATGATGAACGAGCCAACTCAACGAGCCGCGATAGAGCAGACTCAGCGCACCACGCGCATCGCCGGAAGCCCATTTCGCCCGCGCTGCGGCCACGATGTCGTCGGGCAGAGACTCAGGCGAAACGTCCATTCCCATGACGGTTCGAGGTCCGGCGCGTTCACTCGTGCCACCCGTTTTTGTGCGACGGAAAACGTGGCGGTTTGTGTAGATGAGCCAGACGAGCCACGCGATGGCTCCGACGATGATCGTGTAATACAAAATCTGCCCGACTGCCGCGAGCCACTTGCCATCGCCCAAGTCCCAATCGTTTTCTTTCTGCGAGGTGACTTTGCGTTTCTTGATGGAATGCACTTTGAAATCGGGATGCGCGAGCACCTCGTTGATCGCTGCTTTTTCTGCGGAAACCGGCGCGGTTGATTTCTCTATTTCCACAGCTCCTGATGTCGCAGAAAAAGCGAGCAGCAGCAGGACGGCGGCAGTTTTCTGAAGGCGGCGTGCGAGGCGGCGGAAGGAGATTTCCACATCCCATCCCTCAAGCTGTGCGCGGCAATTCACGTAAAGCCCGAAGCCGCCGCCGATGTAGAAAATCTCCACGAGCGTCATCGAGACGAGATAGCCGACGACGAGCGTCCATTTCAGCCACGGCAGCATCTCACCACGACGGAATGCCATGTCGATAAACGCATTTCCCATCTCGGTTGCGCCACCGATTTCGCCGGACATATTCATGCCGAGTGTGAGCAGCGCGAAGACGAGCACGGCTTCGTAAAATCCGCACAGCGCGACGAGCGCACCCGCTTTCCCTCCTGCGATGCGGAGCAGGACTTGCATCCGCTCTTTCAGTGCCTTGCCTTTCTGCTGTTCCAGATCAATGGCGGGCATCGTGAGCGCACGCGACCATGCGAAATGCGGGACGACAAACAGCCACGGGACGCGGTAGAAAAGCAGCCACGGCAACCTTTTGGAAATCATCCCCGGCCACGCTTTGAGCACGGTTTTTAGCGATGGCGTCGCGCCGAAAAGCGAGCGGCTGATGATGAAAAGCGGCACGCGCTCATAAATCGGCTTGAGCCACCAGATGAGCACGATGGACCAGCCAAACGGAATGAACCAACTCGCTCCGAGCAGCAGCAGCCAGAGCGGAAGAACGGTGAGCGACCACGCTGCGAGGATGCGCGGAAAAAGGCGGCGCGTCATCGCGAAGCCGAGGTCCACAGCCTCCCATTGCTCGCGCGGGCGGATGACTGCGCTTACGTCCTCAAGCCTCATTGCGTCCCCTTCCCACGAACATGAAATAAGCGCCGAACGCCAGCCAGCCGAGGATTCCCACTGTGTGCTTCACACCCGCAGGCACGCTGGACGGCGACCAGAATCCCTCAATCGGCGCGGCGAGTGCGACCATGAGAGAGCCGCCGATGAGGATGGGCAAAGCGCGGCGTCCACACGCGACGAGCGCATCCTTGCGCAAGAGGCGTCCCGGCTTTACCAGCGCGAGGCCGATGACCGTGCCCGCAGCGCCGCAGAGGATGATGCCGAGAATCTCGAACGAGGAATGACTCGCGCAGAACGTGTAAAGGCGGTGCAGATTTCCATTCGCGTGAACGTAGCCAAACATCGCGCCGAGGATCACGCCTTGGTAGCCAAGACCGTAAATCGCTCCGACTCCGAAGAACACGCCACAGGCGAAACTGCGGAAGGCGATGGTTACGTTATTCATGATGTAGAAGCCCATCGCTGCAAAGCTGTTGCCAAATTTCTCGTGAATATATTCAGACATCCCGCCCTTGCCATACGATGCTTCCATCTCAATCTGCTTCTCGATAGGCAGCGCGGCATATATCCACTTTGGCTCAAAGTAGGCCGTCGCGATGAATGCCAGAAACGGAAGCCAGAACATCGCGAAGCACAGCCAGACCACGCGCGATTCCGCACGCACGGCTTCGGGGAAGGTGCGTCCGAAAAAGAGCGCCATTCCACTGCCACCACGGTTGATCGAAGCGTGGAGATGGCCCCACATGGAGATGACGATGGAGTTTAGCCGGGCGCACAATTTCCGCCCGTACATGCGGTGCTGCGCAAGCGCGAGGTCGCCGCAGATTTGGCGGAATAGCTGCGGAATCCGCGCGACCTCATTGGGCGCACGACGTTTGTCCAGCGTCTTCACCGCTTCCTCCAGCTCTACCCAGTGAGGCTCATTTTTTTTCTCAAAGTCGGCGCGTTTCATGAGTCTCGGAGCCAGGTTCCTATTTCCATTGCGCGGACGACGCCGGGGCGACCTTCCACTCCCAGAATCTCCGCAAGCGGCTGCACGAGTTCCTGCCGCCGCGAGTCCGACCACGTCGGCGCTCGCTCTACGAATTGGATGAACGCCACCTGCTCCTCGCGGGTGAGCACAAAGGGCGGAGGCGCTGCGGGAACCGTCACGTTATTCACTGCGGAAAACTCCACCTGCGGCTTGTCATAGATCACCAGCGTATCGGCCACCAAGTCGCCAAGCCGCTGAAAGCGCCGCGTGCAAAGACAACTCGTGACTCCGAAAAGATAAAACCCGAAGACCAGCCACGCGAGTTGCCATTGCGGGAGCAGCGGCATCATGTCGGCAAATCGCACGAGATTCCGCAAAAACGCAGCGCCCCAGCCGACCGGCGCACCGGAAGTGCGCACCACGCGAAGGCCCATCCACTTTTTCCCCGGAGTGCGCCCGCGCCGCAGCACTTCGTAGAGCATGAAATAGCCCCAGTAGATTGCAAACGCCGCCAGAAGCACAAAGCCTATCGAGACCCCGAAGCCGATCGCTCTGCCGATAAACAAAAAGAATAAGCAGAATCCTATCAGCATCAGCCCCGCGAGCAGCATATCCACCATCAGCGCAATCGCACGCGGAGCAGGACCGGCAGGGTGCAGATGCACTTGCACGCCCTCGGCGAGTTCGATGGTTTGGAGCGTATCCAGTTTTTGCGGGGCGTCCACGGAGCGGGATGTATTGTGCGTGCGGCGGCGAGGGCAAGCCCGGAAACTGCGGCTCAGTCATAGAATACGGGTGATCCTTCGTGCTTCAGATGCTGTGACTCGTGAATGGTGAATGGAGAATAGTCGCAAGCGACAAAGGGTGGACAGCCCTCGCTTGCGACGATTCACAATTCACGAGTCACCAGTCACAGCCGACAAGCAGAGTTCACCGCCCTCGATCTACGGCGGTCTTTTTTACCCGCGCCGCCGCTTGAGGAATGCGCGGAGCGCAAACATAGGGATGACCGAAATCGCCAGCGCCACCGCAGCGGGTACCCAGCCGGGCACCACGCGGGCGCGGCCACGGCCCAGCGCCATCAAGCCCTCGCGCACCGCTTGCTCCACGGATACTTTCATGATCTTGGGCGATACCATTTCGTCGTGCTCGCCTTCGCGGGATGCCTTGCTGGAGAAGCCCGTATCCACTGGGCCGGGGCAGACTGCGGTCACGCTGATTCCCGTGCCGTTTAGCTCCGCACGCAGTGCCTCGGAGAAGCTGGTGACGAAGGCTTTTGTCGCAGAGTAAATCGCCATCCCGGGCACCGGCATGTCGCCCGCGATGCTGCTCACATTCAAAATGCGGCCAGCTTTTCGCGCCAGCATTCCCGGCAGCAGACCATGCGTGAGCTTTGTGAGCGCGGTGATGTTCACATCCAGCATCGCTTTTACCCGCGCCCATTCGCTTGCTTCAAAAAATCCGTGATCGCCCAGCCCCGCGTTGCTGATGAGCACGTCTATTTTGCTTTGCGCGAGCCGTGTGAGCAGCGCCTCCGTCTGCGTGAGGTCGGCGAGGTCTGCGACTTCGGCGACGACTTCCAGCCCCGGCCTTGCGATTTCTGCTGCGAGTTTTTCCATCGCATCGCGGCTGCGGGCGACGAGCACGAGTTTCTGTGCATAAGGCGCGAGCTGGCGGGCAAACTCCGCGCCGAAACCCGATGACGCGCCGGTGATGATTGCTGTGCATCCTTGGAATGAATTCATGCGCGGAACGTGCCGCAGCGCAGCGGCGAACTCACGCCTTTTTCTCGCAAGGCGGTGGAAAATCCCATTCTCTGCCGCGACCACACGATGACACATTCTTTGAGTAGCATCCCCTGCCCCGGCTTCGATCTCCGGCTTACGCTAAATTGCGGACAGGTCTTCCACTGGCTCCCGCACAGCGCAGGCTGGAAGGGCATGATGGGCGATGAGCCGTGTTATCTTGAGCAACGCGGCGACCGGCTTTTCCTCACGCCCGGCATGGACGAAAAAGCGCACCGCTACCTCGCGCTCGATCACGACATGCCGCGCATCCTCGCCTCGCTTCCGAGCGATGACGCCATGCGTGCGGCAGCGGCGGCGACGAGTGGGCTGCGCATTATCCGGCAACCGTTTTGGGAATGCGCCGCCTCATTTATCACCAGTGCGCAGAAAGCCGTCCCGCACATCACCGCCATCTCTCACACGCTGCGGCAGCGATTTGGACGCGCTGTTTCTCTCGGCGGCGAGACGCTCCACGCCTACCCAACTCCCGCTGCGCTCGCTGCGCTGGAGGAGGGCGACCTCCGCGCGTGTGCGCTCGGCTATCGCGCAAAGCACATGCTCAAAACGGCACGCATGATTGCCAGCGGCGAAATCAATCTCGACCACATCGCCACCCTCCCGACCGAAGCTGCGCTTGCGGAACTCACACGCCTCGCCGGTGTGGGCGAAAAGGTCGCAAACTGTGCGCTCCTCTTTGCCTACGAGCGGCTCGACGCAGTGCCGATTGACGTTTGGATCGCCCGCATCCTCCGCGACACTTACCGCAAGCGCCGCTCATCGCCCGCGCAGCTCAAGCAATTTGCCGCCCGGCATTTCGGGCCGTATGCGGGCTACGCGCAGCAGATGCTCTTTCACCACGCACGCACGGCGTAGCCGATTCGCGCTTGCCGCGTGCTCCATTTCACGAATCACTCAGCCACCCAACATGCAGCTTCAATTCGACACCGTCATCGTCGGCAGCGGAATCGCTGGACTCAGCTTTGCCCTCAAAGCCGCCCGCCACGGCACCGTCGCCATCGTGACCAAAAAAGAAAAGGCCACCACCAATACCGCATGGGCGCAAGGCGGCATCGCATCCGTCACCGACCAGACAGACTCTTTTGCTGCGCATGTAAAAGACACGCTCATCGCCGGTGCGGACCTTTGCGACGAAGCCGTAGTCCGCAGCATCGTCGCCGACGGCCCGGAGCGCATCCGCGAGCTGATGGAAATCGGCGTGCAGTTTGACCAGCACGCCGACGGAAGCCCCGACCTCACCCGCGAAGGCGGTCACAGCGCCCGCAGAATCCTCCACGCCCGCGACGCCACGGGCCGCGAAATCGAACGCGCCTTGCTCGACGCCGTCGCTGCGCAAAAAAACATCACGCTCCTCGAAAACCACATGGCCGTGGACCTCATCACCCACCGCAAGCTCGGCCTCGGTGCGGTGAAAGACCGCGTGCTCGGCCTCTACGTCCTTTGCGAGAAAACCGGCGAAGTCCTTACGCTCGCCACCAGCCGTGTCGTCCTCGCCACGGGCGGCTGCGGCAAAGTCTATCTCTACACCACGAACCCCAACATCGCCACGGGCGACGGCGTCGCAATCGCGTGGCGGGCCGGTGTGCGCGTCGCAAATATGGAGTTTATCCAATTTCACCCGACGTGTCTTTTTCACCCCAGCGAGCGCAATTTCCTCATCTCCGAAGCAGTGCGCGGCGAAGGCGGCAAGCTCATCGGGCGCGATGGCGTAGAGTTTATGCACCGCTACGACGAGCACGGCGCACTCGCCCCACGCGACATCGTCGCCCGCGCAATTGATGCCGAGATGAAGCGCACCGGCGCACCTTGCGTCTATGTGGACATCACCCATCGCGGCCCCGATTTCATCCGCTCGCATTTCCCCACCATCTACGAGCGCTGCCTCTCGCTCGGTATTGATATTACCAAAGCGCCCATCCCCGTCGTCCCTGCAGCCCATTACCAATGCGGCGGCGTGCAGACCGATGGCGACGGTCGCACCAGTCTCGACGGCCTCTACGCCATCGGCGAAGTCGCCTGCACCGGACTCCACGGCGCGAACCGCCTCGCCAGCAACAGCCTCCTCGAAGCCGTCGTCCTCGCCCACCGCGCCGCCGCGCAACTCGCCACATGGCAGCCTCCCGCCGAGCCTCGCATCCCACAGCTCCCCGTATGGAAAAGCGGCGACGCGCACGACGTGGACGAGCTGGTTGTCATCTACCACAACTGGGACGAAATCCGCCGCCTCATGTGGGACTACGTCGGCATCGTCCGCACCGACAAACGCCTCCAGCGAGCCTCCGCCCGCCTTCGAAATCTCGCCGCCGAAGTGCAGGAGTTTTACTGGAACTTCAAAGTCACCACCGATCTGCTGGAGCTGCGCAACCTCGTCGCCGTCGCCAGCCTCATTGTGGACAGCGCACTCCTGCGCAAAGAAAGCCGGGGCCTCCACTACAACCTCGACCACCCAAACACCGACCCTCACTTCCGCAAACCCACCGTGCTTTGAGGAAGCCAGCCCGTATTCCACATAAAGTAGAGGCTCCCGCGAAAAAACTTTTGCCGCCATAGCCACGGCTGATACACGACGCGCTCTATGAAATTCTCTTACCTTCTCCCGCTCATCGCCATCGTCGCGCCCGCCTTCGCTGCGGATAATGAACTCACCGCTGAAGAAACAACCGCTGGCTGGAAATTGCTCTTCGACGGCAAGGACGCTGCCGCGAATTTTCGTGGCTACAAAAAGGACAAGCTGCCCGAAGGCTGGGTGGTGAAAGACAGCGCCATCGTCCGCGAAAAAGGCGGCGGCGACATCATCACCAAGGAGCAATACGAGAGCTTCGAGTTGAGCGTGGACTGGAAGATCAGCGCGAATGGGAACAGCGGCATCATGTTCAAAGTGCAGGAGACTAAAGGGCCGAGCTACGTGACCGGGCCGGAGTGTCAGGTCATTGATAACGCGGGAGGAAAAGACCCGCAGAAATCCGGCTGGATGTATGGGCTTTATCCCGCGCAGGTGGATGTGACAAAGCCCGCTGGCGAGTGGAACCGCTTCGTCCTCAAAGTGCAGAAGACGGCGACGGGCACTTACCAATGCGAGCACACGATGAACGGCACGCCTTACGTGAGCTACGAGATCGGCTCGGCGGATTGGAATGAGAAAGTGGCGAAGTCGAAGTTTGCGAAGATGGAGGGCTTCGGGAAGTCGGAGAAAGGCCACATTTGTCTGCAAGACCACGGGAATGAAGTAGCGTTTAAGAACGTGAAGATTCGCGTGCTCGAAGCGGCGAAGTAGTGCGGGTGCTTTGTGAATGGTGAATAGTCGCAAGCGTGCGGCGTTTCATTTTTCTCAAACATCCTCGTCCCTGCATCCTGCCCCACGCTGCGGAAAAAATTTCCTCTCCAACTCGAAATCGCGCTTGCCACCATTCGCGCCCGTGATACTTACACCGCCCCGCCAAGGGAAATGCTCGGGTGGTGAAATGGCAGACACGTACGTTTGAGGGGCGTATGCCGCAAGGCATGGGGGTTCAAGTCCCCCCCCGAGCACCACTTCCTTTTTTGGAAAGCTCCCCTGTTTTTGTGGCTGTGATCGGTGGTCAGTGAGAAGTGATCAGTCGCAAGCGTGGTGGGATGGCTTTTTCGCCCACTGCCAACTGCTATCAGCATTGACCTCGCGGCAGCGGCAGCGCACGCAAAGCGCATGTCTTTTAGAACCCGCCAGTGTCTCTCGGCTTTTCTCATCCTCCTCACCCTCGCGCTCCTCTATCCCGGCCTCACGCAAAACGCGCTCACCATTCGCGGCGTGCTGGATTCCGGCGGCGTAGTCGCGCAGCTCGACCGCATCACCCCCGCACAGATGCCCGCCGCCGAACTCGCGCAAGTGCGGCCCTATTTGAACTCCGCCCGCTTCGGCACCATGAGTGATGAACAACTCAGCGACACCATCGGCCTCATGCTCGGAGCCATCGCAAAAGGGAAAATCGCCGGTGCCGAAAAGACCATCAGCAACACCACTGTGTATGAGCAAAAGCAGACCATCGCCGTCACCATCCGCTTTCTTTTTGAAAACAAAAGCTACCTCGCAGCCACGCTCATCTTCCTATTCAGCGTCTGCATCCCCGTCGGCAAGGCGCTGCTCTTTTTCATCGCGCTGTTCCTCTCGCCACGACCCGCTGGCGCACTGCTTGGCTTCATCAACGCAATCGGCAAATGGTCCATGGCCGATGTCTTCCTCGTCGCCATCTACACCGCCTACCTCGCCGCGCGTTCCTCGGAAGGCGTCGGCCAAGCGATCCGATTCCAGACCGAATACGGCCCCGGCTTCTACTGGTTTGCCGCCTACTGCGTCTTCTCCCTCGCCGCCCAGCAAGCCGCGACTTCGCTGCTGCGGATGAAAGCGAGGAACCCACTCTCCATTCAGGGAAATAAATAGACGGCTTTGTTGGCAATCCCATAGCTTGCCGGGAATCCTATGAAACTACCCATTCTGCTCATCTCACTCCTTTGCCTGTCCTTCACCGCCATTGCAGCCAAGCCGCTCTCCGAGGATCGCGTGGTCGAGATTCTCGCCATGCAGCATGAGGATAAACTCGATGAGCCTGCACTGAAGATTTATCCAAAGGCGCGGAAGTATGAAATCACGATCACCAGCACTGATGCAGCCGGGCAGAGTGGCACAGGTAAAGTCACAGCAACCGAGAAGTGGGTAAATGGACGCTACATTGTTTCCGAGGCCCAACCCGCCGGACCGGAGACGCGGTTTGCCATGGTTGTGGAGTTCGATGCGGACTCGAAGCGTTACAGGAAATACATCGTGGCTGATGGAAAGCTTGTCGGCTACCACGAGGGCATCCGGGTGGGTGAATCGAGGTCGGTAGCCTGGATGGATCTTACAAAAACCAAATTTGAATCCGGGATTGATAGCCTGACCACCGAGACACACACCGACACCACCACCACATGGAACAGTGTTTCCTACCTCAAAGGAGAGTTCGTGAGGTCCGAGACCGGAGTCGCAGTGGTCGCAAAGCCTTGAGCGCACTCACTACGGCGACTTCCGCCATAGCCACCGCAGCGCATCGGGGAAAAGACTGCCACCGTGCTGTGGGGTGTGGCCGTAGCCTTCGGCGTAGTCGAAGCGCACGTCGTATTGCTTGAACTTCAGCGCGGCGTGCATCTGCTGGTTGGCGAGCGGCCAGTTGCCGTGTTGATTGTCGAGGTCGCCGCTCGTGTCTTCGAGATACACGCGCAGCGGCTTTTTCTCCGACTTGCGGATAAGCGATGGGTAGGCATGGCCACCGCGAATGTCGGTGAAGCTGCCAATCGTCGAGAGCACCTTGCGAAATTGGTCGGGCTGCTGCCATGCCACGGTAAATGAACAGATGCCGCCGCTGCTTAAGCCGCAGATGGCGCGGAGATCGGGGTTTTTGGAAAGGGGCCATTTCTTTTCCACTTCGGGCAGGATTTCCTCCAAAAGAAGACGCGCATATTGGTCGCTGAGGGTGTCGTATTCAAAAGAGCGGTTATTGGCTTTCCAATTCACTTTGCCGATCTCCTCGCCTTCTTTGAGCTTGTGTCCGGGGTTGATAAATACGGCCACGCAAGGCGGCATCTCGCCTTTTGCAATCAGGTTGTCGAACACGGTCGGCACGCGCCAAGGCCCCTTCGACTCGATGTAATTATGCCCATCCTGAAACACCATCAGCGCCGCCGAGCCATCCGGCTTGTATTGCGCGGGCACATACACCCACCAATCGCGAGTCGTCCCCTCGAAAACCTTCGATTTCCAAGGCTCCATCTTGGTGAGCACGCCTTTCGGGACGCCCGCCTGCTCGCGGTGAGCGGGACTTTCGACAAAAGAATCCGCCGCCAAACAAGGCAGCGCGAGGGCGAGAAGAAGGAGTGTGATACGCATGAGCGGCGATGGTGTAGAGTTGATGTGTGGAAAGCAAATACGGCTGGCGCGAACTACTCTCCCGCAAGGCGCAACGCTTCTGTGCGCAAGAGTGTTCCGATTCTAAAATGATTTGCCTCCAGAGCATCGAGAAGCGGACGGATTGCTTCCACAAGCCCCGCTTCTTTTGCCTTTAGCAAAATCCCCACAGTTCCAGTCACAGCTATGTTCAGTCGCTGTGCGGCCTCCCGCGCTTTTCGGTCATCAAGAATAATGCGGGTGCCTTTTTCAAACGCGAGCACGATGGCCTCGGATTCACCCGGATCGACGACCAAACCAAGTGCTGCGACCATTCCTTGATCCTTCACAGATACTTCCAAGAGCCAAGCGGGGTGCGCTCCAAACTCCTTTATCACAGCCGGTGGAGCCATCACCGGATCGAGCAGGGCCGGAAGTAAATCGAGCCGACCAATCCGCTCAAAGCCGATGAGACACGCGCTATCGAGGACGGCGGGGATTTTTACCACACGATTTCAGCGGCGAGTTCTGAGGGACGGTAATTGATAGCTGGAACTCCGTAGTGGCCGAGCACGTCTATAAACCCGCTCTTTGTGTAGCCAGCCAACTCCGCAGCTTGCCCAAGCGAGAGCCGCCCAAGCTCAAAAAACTTCATCGCCATCATCAGCCGACCTTCTGCGGCATCCACAAATGGCGGAAGCGTTGCGTCATTTTCGGAAACAGTAGCGGCTGCTGGCATGTGCGGAAATTGCCCGTTTATGTGAGCAGCGTCAACAAGCCTGATTGCTGGCTTTGACGCATCGGGAAAAATAACCCACATTCCAAAACATGAAACGTCTCGCGCTCACACTCGCACTATTTTTTGCACTCATCCTCGCTGCGCCCGCTGCCATCAAGCGCGACCCGGCGGACATCCTCAAAGAGAGCCAGGAGGCATTTGAAAAACGGGACTTTGATCTCGCCATCAAACTCCTCACGCAAGCCATCGAGATAAACCCGAAACTCGCGCCCGCAATCGTGCTGCGTGGCTTTGCTCACGCGGCAAAAGAGGAATACGAAAAAGCCGTCGCCGACTACACCGAGGCGCTGAAACTCCAGCCCGGCGACCTGCGTCCTCTGAACTTTCGGGCGGCGACTTATCAGGCGATGAAAGCCTACGAAAAGGCTGCCGCAGATTACACGGAGATACTCAAGCAGAAGCCCGATGACTTTGAGGTGCTTTGCAGTCGCGGGCTTTGCCTCGCGCAGTCTGGCGATGAGAAAAAGGCGTTTGAGGATTTCGATAAAGCTGTGGAACTCGCGCCGAAGAATCCCGTCCCTCGCCTGCTGCGTGGCTCATCGCACGCGGATGCCGGTCGCATCACCGAAGCGCTCGCGGATTTCAAAGAAGCTATCGAGATCGACCCGAACAACGCGAACTCCTACCTCTACCGCGCCCGCATTTATCTCGTGGAAAATAAAGCCGAGGAAGCGCTGCTCGATTTCGAGGAAGCGCTCCGCCGCGCACCGGGCATGTCGGGTGCAGAAAATGATTACGCATGGACGCTGGCGACGAATCCCAACGACAAAATCCGCGACGGGCGCAAAGCCATCAAATACGCAAAAGACGCCTGCCACGCCACCGACTACAAACACGCGCCCACCGTGGATACGCTGGCCGCCGCATACGCCGAAGCGGGCGAATGGGAGGAAGCAATGAAGTGGCAGGAGGAAGCCAAAAAGCTGGCGGAAAAATCGCATCCCAAAGACGTGAAGGGAATGAACGAGCGGCTCCTGCTCTATAAAGAAAAGCGCCCTTACCGCGAAAACCCGCGCGAGGAAATGGAGCGGCTGAAAAAGGAAAACCCGTGAGGTTTTTGCATCTGTAATTAGTGAATTGTGAATGGTGAATAGTCGCAGGCGAATCGCTCCCATCTTTTCAAATAGAATGCCGCCTTCTGAGCGCCGAAGGTGCGAGATGTAATAGCCCAAGGTGAAGCCCAGGGTAGGTGGTGGAAAGAGAGCCAAGCCCTGCACACACGCTTGCGACTATTCACCATTCACCAGTTACTAATCACAGCCACAAAAGCACCGGAACCCGCCAGCACACAAAAACAGCAGCATAATTGATTCGCCACGCTTCCCGGAAAATTGCTACACGCCGGGATGCAAAAACGTCCATTTACCGAGCTTGGCCTATCGCCGGAGCTTCTCAAAGCAGTCGAACACGTCGGATACGAAATCGCGTCGCCCATTCAATCCGCCGCAATTCCCGTCCTCCTGGAAGGGCGCGATGTCATCGGCCAATCGCAGACCGGCTCCGGCAAGACCGCCGCTTTCGCGCTCCCCGCGATCCAGAAAGTGGACCCCGCGCTCAAGGCCCCGCAAGTCCTCATCCTCTGCCCCACCCGCGAACTCGCGGTGCAGGTCGCTGAGGAAGTCGCGCGGCTCGCCGCTTTCAAAAAAGGCGTCCGCGAACTCCCGATCTACGGTGGCTCCAGCTATGAGCGTCAATTTTACGGACTGAAGAACGGCGCACAAATCATCATCGGCACACCGGGCCGCATCATGGACCACTTGGAGCGCAAATCGCTCTCGATGGAGCACGTCAAAATGGTCGTCCTCGACGAAGCCGACCGGATGCTCGACATGGGCTTCCGCGAAGACATGGAGACGATTCTCGCCAAGGCCAAGCCCGACCGCCAGACCGTGCTCTTCTCCGCCACCGTCCCGCCCGCAATCAAGCGCATGATCGAGCGGTTCACAAAAGACGCCGTCTCCGTCCGCATCGAAAGCCAGACCGTGAGTGCGCCGGACATCGAGCAGTCCTATTACGAAGTGCAGCGCCGCTCGAAACTCGAAGTCCTCTGCCGCGTCATTGACTTCCACGACTTCAATTACGGCATCATTTTCTGCGCGACAAAAATGATGGTGGATGAACTCACCGAGCACCTCCTCGCTCGCGGCTTCTCCGCCGACAAACTCCACGGCGACATCGCACAAAACGCCCGCGAGCGCGTCATGCGCAAACTCAAGGACCGCAAAATCGAATTCCTCGTCGCCACCGATGTCGCCGCACGCGGCCTCGATGTGGACGACCTCGAAGTCGTCTTCAACTTCGACCTCCCGCAGGACTGCGAAGACTACGTTCACCGCATCGGGCGCACCGGACGCGCCGGGCGCAAAGGCAAAGCGATCACCTTCGCCGATGGCCGCGAAGTCTGGAAGCTCCAGCACCTCATGCGCTTCACAAAAAGCACCATCAAGCGCCAGGTCGTTCCCACCCTCGAACAACTCGAAACCCGCCGTGGCGACGCTCTTTTTGAAAAAGTCCGCACCGTCCTCGAAGGCGGCACTTTCAAAAAATACGACCAGTTTGTGGACCGCCTGCTCGACGCCGGACACACGCCGACTGACATCGCATCCGCCCTCATCTCCATGCTCGACGGCGACGTTCCCAAACCCGCCGAAATCGCCGAAGACCGCTCCCGCAAACCCCTGCCAAAATACGAACCGCGCCCCGCGCAGCCAGCACCCGCGCCAGCACCAAGGCCCGTTGCAGCGCCAGCGGCAAAAGTAATCCCCGAACGCCCGCGCCCCGTCGCGCCTCCCCGCGAGGAACGCCCGCGCCACGTAGTCACCACGCCGCGTCCGGCTGAAGCAGCAGCGCAAGCGCTTGAGCCAGACATGGTCCGCCTCGTTCTCAACGCCGGCAATGACCGCGAAGTGAAGCCCGCCGATGTCGTCGGCTTCCTGCTCAACGAAACTTCGCTCCCGCGCGAAGCCCTCGGCGCCATCCGCATCATGCCCCACACAACGCAGTTCGACGTACATCAAGACTTCGCCCGCGACCTCGTGCTTGCGCTGCGAGGAATGCGCTTCAAAGGCCGCAAAATTCAAATCGGCCCGGCGTAAAAATCGGAGCAGCGATACAGAAGCAAGCTCCGCACTTGCCATGAATGAACAGCTATCTAAAGTCCGCCGCTGTTTGAGAAAACGAACCCTTCGATGAGCGCCATATTTCTAAAAAGATTTTTCAAGAATCCGTTTCAGGTCGCGTCCATCGTGCCCAGTTCCAAGACTTTGATCCGCCGTGTTTCCGATAAAATGGACCACTCCGGCCCGCGCGTCATCGCCGAGTACGGCCCCGGCGAAGGCTGCCACACTCGCGAGATCGCCAAGCGGATGCACCGCGAGTCGAAGCTGCTCCTTTTTGAACTCGATAAGGAACTCTCCGAGCACCTCAAAATCCAATTCGCCGACGACTCCCGCGTGAGCGTCCACCATCTCGACTGCGCGCGCCTGCCCGAAGTGCTGGCGGACAAAGGAATCCCGCACTGCGACTACGTGGTTTCCGGCATCCCGTTCAGCATTTTGGAGAAGGAGAAAAAGCGCGAGATTCTGGAAAACACCCACGCCGTCCTCGCCCCACAGCCCCACTCCGCGTTCATCATCTACCAAGTCACCAACGAGCTACGCACGCGCGGGCATTGCGATCATTTTAGCAAAGCGGAGAGCGAATACTGCCTCGTGAACCTCCCGCCAATGTTTGTCACCAAATTCTACAAAAACGGAGTGAACGGAACGAACGGCAAGCACTGAGCCTCTTTTAGCCTGCCCCCCGAAGACTGAATCGGATTTATTTCTCCATGAAATTGCGTTGCACGCGCGGTTTTGCGGTTTCATCGTGTGCGCCACTTGTGAGCAACGACATCCATCATAATCCACTCCGCGAGGGACTCTCAAACCGGGCAATGCCGCAGCCGTGCAATGCGGTGATTTTTGGCGCTTCGGGGGACCTCACTTTTCGCAAACTTATCCCTGCGCTTTACAACCTCGCTGCCGATGGCGACTTGCCGGGCGCGTCGAACATCATCGGCTTTGCGCGGCGCGAAAAGACGGATGAAACGTGGCGCGAGGAGCTAAAGGAGACGACGGCCAAGTGCTCGCGGTCGGGGCTGAACGAGGACGTTTGGGGGAGCTTCGCGAGCCGTGTGTATTATCACCGCTCGGAGTTTGGCGATCCGGCGGGCTACAAGGCGCTGGCGGAGCGGCTCGATGCTCTCGATGCCGCGTCGGGCACTCGCGGAAATCGTCTTTTTTACCTCTCCGTCTCGCCGACGGAATACGAGGGTATTTTCAATCAGCTCGCCGCTGCGGGCCTGAATAAAACACGCTCTGGCGCATGGGCGAGGGTGATTGTGGAGAAGCCTTTCGGCACCGATCTTTCCACGGCGCAGGAGCTGAATCGCCAAATCGCACGCGCATTCCCCGAACGCGATACGTACCGCATTGATCACTATCTCGGAAAGGAGACGGCGCAGAACATCATGGTGCTGCGTTTTGCAAACAGCATCCTGGAGCCGCTGTGGAATCACCGCTACGTGGACCACGTGCAAATCACGAGCGCGGAGACTCTCGGCGTGGAAGGTCGCGGGCCTTACTACGACAAGGCCGGAGCGCTGCGCGACATGGTGCAGAGTCATCTCGTGCAGCTCCTCTGCCTCACCGCGATGGAGCCGCCGACGAGCTTGAGCGCCGATGCGGTGCGCGATGAAAAAGTGAAAGTCGTCCGCGCTTTGCGACCGCTGAATCCTGATTCCGTGGGCCTCGACGTGATTCGCGGGCAATACGCGGCGGGCAGCATCGGCGGAAAAATTGTCCCGGCATATCGCACCGAGGAGCGCGTGAATCCGCAGAGCAAGACGGAGACTTTTGTCGCGCTGCGAATGCACGTTGATAACTGGCGCTGGCACGGCGTGCCGTTTTACATGCGCGTGGGAAAGCGGCTGGCAAAGGGCGGCGCGGAGATCGCCATACAATTCAAAGAAGCGCCCGGTGTGCTTTTCAACACGGCGGAAACTCCGCTGGGGCCAAACCAGCTCGTCATCCGCATCCAGCCGGATGAAGGCGTTTCGCTGCGCCTGCAATGCAAGGTGCCGGGAAGCACGCTGCGCATCGAGCCGGTGAAGATGGATTTTCACTACGGCACGAGTTTTGGAAAACAAAGCCCCGAAGCCTACGAGCGCCTCATCCTCGATGCGATGAGCGGCGATGCGACGCTCTTTGCGCGACGCGATGAAGTGGAGGAAGCGTGGCGCTACGTGGATGTGATCGAAAACGCATGGCACAACAGCGCGACTCCGCCGCCGCTGTGTGAATACGCCTCCGGCTCGTGGGGGCCGAAGGAAGCTGATGAACTCCTTTCCCGCGATGGCCGCGAATGGCGTCGCATGTAGTCCCATGGCCACGCTCGAATTTCTAGGCACGCCGGTCGAAGTCAGCGCGATTGGCCGCGAATTAAAAAAACTGTGGTCCGCCGATCAGACGCGGACGCGAGCTACGCTGTTCAATTTCGCCATCGTGTGCAGCGGCGAGGAGGGAATGCGTGCGAATTCCGAGTTGCTCGAAAACTTCGTCGGCAACCACGCCTTCCGCGCCGTGCTCATCGGCATCGAGCCTGGCTCCGAAGACAGTGTGCAGGCTTGGATCAATGCCCGCTGCTATCTTCCGAAAGCGGGTGCAAAACACATCTGCTCCGAGCAAGTGTCGCTATACGTGCGCGGAAATGTGCGGCGGCTTTTGCCAAACTTGCTTTTCAGCCAGCTCGATTCCGACCTTCCGCTCACGCTGCTTTGGCGGTGCGATTGTTCCGAGCAAATGGATGCGGAAGTCTGGCGCTGGGTGGATCGGCTGATTTTCGATTCGGCAGACTGGACTCATCCTCGCCAGCAAATTCAGGCACTTCGCCAGCAACTCGGAAATGGTCGCACGGTGCTTTGCGATCTCGCGTGGACGCGCACGCTCCGGCTGCGGCAGGGACTCGCGCAAATGTTCGACACCACGGAAAACATCGCCGCCCTCCACGAAATGACCAGCGTCCGAATCTGCCACGCACCGGGAGCGCGCTCCAGTGCCGTGCTTTTGCTAGGCTGGCTCGCGGCGCAACTCGGATGGTCGGCGCACGGCCACGGCGGGAATCATCTCCGCATGGACGGCGCACACGGCGGAGTCATCTGCGATCTCGTCGAAGAAAAAGGCGAAGTCATTTCCCTCGTAGAGCTGAAAAGCCCGCGCATGACTGTGACTGCAACCCGCTCGGAAGCAGCAGCCCTCGTGCATGTGGCGACGCAGGACTCAGACGGACGCACGACGGAGTTTGTGATGCCTGCGGACAGCGCCAGCCTCGCAGACATCGTGGATGCTGAACTCACGACTTCCGGCCTGCATCGCGTTTATTCCAAGGCGCTCGCAGCGTGCGAGGCGCTTCTTTAGCCGCGTCGCAATTTATTTCGAGTGTCCACGCCATCTTCAACCACGCTTGCGCAAAGGATCGCAGCCTTTTTCGGTGCTACTTTGCTGAAAATGCTCGCCCTCACGCTTCGTGTGGAATGGAGCGATCCGGTGGGATATTACTCTGCGGCGCGGCACCGGCCTTTCATCATCTGCATCTGGCACAATCGGCTGCTGGGCGCGATGCTTTGCGATTTCCGCGCGTCCCGTCGCCGACGTGTTCCACTGAGTGTCCTCACAAGCGCGAGCAAGGACGGCGG
>JANMLS010000195.1:0-16857 GCA_031372675.1 Verrucomicrobiaceae bacterium | reverse complement strand
GGTGTTGCCGAAGCAGCAGCGGCCACTGTCGGGAAACTAAAAATCACCTCTGCCGCCGATGCGTTGCTCGCGCTTTCTCTCAACCCGAAAGTCGGCAAAGCAGCGCGTATCGAAAGCCTCCGCGCACTTGCAAACATCAAGGACCCAAGGCTGGCTCAGGCCGCCACCGAGGCAATTATGGACAAGGATACAAAGCTGCGTGCGGCTGGCTTGAAGGCGCTCGTCGCGGTGGATGCAGATGCCGCGCTCAGGGCAATCACCGGAGTGCTTTCCTCGGACGCTCCAGCGATTGAAAAGCAGGGCGCAGTGCTCGCGCTTGCAGAGAGCAAAACTCCCGCCGCAGAGGGACTGCTCGGAAGCCTGCTCGATGATTTGATCGCCGGAAAACTCGCGCCGGAAGTGATGCTCGATGTCTACGAAGCTGGGAAAAAGAAGAAGAGCCTCGCACCAAAAATCGAGCAGTGGCACGCATCGCTTCCCGCGAAGGACAAGCTCGCCAGTTTCAAGCTATCTCTCGCAGGCGGAGACGCAGTGCGAGGCAAGAAAATCTTCCGCGAGCACGCTGCCGCGCAATGTTTCAAGTGCCACAAAGCCGAGGGCGGCGACAGCCTCGTGGGGCCGGATATGACGAAGATCGGCGCGACTTTGGATCGTACCGCAATTCTCGAAGCCATCGTCTATCCCAACGCAAAAGTTGCGCGGGGTTTTCAGATCGTGGTGCTGGAAATGAAGAACGGCATGACGGTCGCCGGACGACTCATTGACGAAGTGGAGAATCAACTCAGCGTCGAAACCGTGGATGCGTCTGGAAAATCGCAAGTCGTCATCGTCGCCGCAGCGAATGTCAAAAACCGCATCAGCGCACCATCGCCAATGCCGGAGACGATCCGCGACCAGCTCACCCGCTCCGATCTGCGCGACATCGTGGAGTATCTTGCGACGAGAAAGTAGTGCTGCGCCTACTTCGCCTTGAGTTCGTATTCTCCGGCGTCGAATGACATGAGGTTCGAGAGACGCCCGATTTTGAACTCCTCCACGAGTGCGCCGTCGCCCTGAAAAACTGTGACTGTGTCGCCTTCGCGACCAAGCACTGCCCACTTCAAGCCCGGCGTGTCGCTCAAGTGAATGAGCGGCAAACCGTCCGCCGCCTGCAACATTGCGCCGGTCGCAATCGTCACGATTTTCACGCCCAATTCTGCCTTCGCGTTATTCTGCTCCAGTGGATTTGGTCGCGTCGTGATTTTCACCTCAGCGTCCGGCTTGAATGGCTTGGGTCTGCCGAGTTTTGCAGCGATGTCCTCAAACTTCGCGCTCGCGAAAATGCGCTTCAGATAGACGATTTTCCAGACTGGCTTTGCGTCCGCTTTTTCCGCGCTGAGTGCCAGCGAGCGCACACGCTGCTCGCCGTTACCTTCTTCGATCAAAAATATCGTCTCGCTCCAGTGCGACGCTGCGATTTGCTGCGGCGCAGGCTCGCCCGGCGCATAGGCCAGTCTGCGGGAAAACTCACCCGTGGCTGAGTAGGCACGCACTTCGCGGCCTGCCGAAGTTTCCACGATTGCCCACGTTGTATTTTCAAATCCCGCCGTGACTGCAATGACACGTTCACCCTCTGCGAGCTGCACTTTCACAGGCTGCGCACCCTCCTTGCGAATTTCCACGACTCCATTTTCCAGCACTGGCGAAATATCCACTTTCGGCGCGGGAGCACCCTCTTTTTTCATGCTCCAGGAAAACTCCAGTTGATCTCCGCGCACATGTTCCAGCCAGACATTGATCAAGTCGGCGCCGACATTTTTCACCGCGACTGCACGGACTACACGCGGCGAATCATCGGCACGCATCCAGTCATTCCCGTGATAAGCGACGCCTTCAATGCCGAGGTCGCCGACCATCCATCCGCGCACTTTGTATTTGCCCGGAGGAAGCGCGTTTCCTGCGTCGTCGAGGCCGTCCCATTTGGTAATGAAACCGTTCACCCCAATCGTGAAATCCTTCTTGGTCGCCTCCTTGTGGAGCGCGCGCACCAGCTTTTGCTCCGCGTTGTAAACGCCGACACTCAGCGTGCCATCCATCGGCGGCGGGACAAATGAAATGCTCATTCCGCCAGCCACCGGAGCGGGTGGGACCGGCGCAACAGCATCAGTTTTTTCCTGAGCAAAAAGCTGGGGAGAAAGCGCGAGAAGTGCGGCAAAAAAGACAGGACGGATAATCATAATGCGGCGCGAACGATGCCCAAGCATGGCGCACAGTGCAAGCTGCGGAAGCAAGCCAACGTAAATTGATCGTTGCGCGATGTGCTTTCACGCATGGATCGAAGACCGCTTGGAAAATGCGGGCGCGATTTAGTTTTCAGCGGGTGCAGATGTAGCGCGTTTTGTGCGGATGGCGTCGAGTGCGTGGGTGAGTTCGGGGATGTTTGTGCAGATAGTCGCTCCGATTTCAGAAAGCGTGGCGGCGTAGCTGGCGGCGGAGTTTCCTCCGGCGATGATTGGGGCTTCTGCGAGCAGGCGGCGGACGGCGCGGAGGTGTTGCGGGAGCGCAGGATCGTCGGCGGGGTAGATGATGCTGAGGGCGAGGGCGTCCGCATTGCTGAGGCGGAAAGCTCCGGCGATTTCTTCGGGCGGGAGGCTGGCGCCGAGATAGATGACTTTCCAGCCGCGATCCGCCGCGACGGAGCCAGCGATGAGCGCACCGAGTTCGTGGAGTTGGCCGGTGGGCGTGGTGGCGATGAGGACAGGCGCGTTGCTAGTGGCAGAGTGTGCGTGGACGAAGTTGCCGAGGACTGTGCGGATGACGCTTGTGGCGCAATGTTCGTGGGCGACGCGGATAGTGCCGTGTTCCCATTTTTCGCCGATTTCGGTGATGAGCGGGATGAGGACGCGCTGCATGAGCGGGCCGCGACCTAGCGAGGTGAGGCCGGTTTGTAAAATGCGGTCGAGTCCTGCGGAGTCGAGTCGCTGGATGGCTTCCATGCACGCGGTTTTCATCGTGTCCGCAGTATCGGGCAGCGGGGCAGCGGGGGGATTTTGCGAAGTATCGGCGATTGCGAGTTTGCGGAGATCGTCGGTAGGAAGCGTTGCGATATTGCCGATTCTGTGTCCGCAGAGCGTGGCTCGGCGGAGGAGCTGGAGGCGCTCGATTTCGTCGTCGGAGTAAAGCCTGCGCTGCGTGTCGGAGCGCGTTGGCTCGATTGCGCCGTAGCGTTTTTCCCATGCGCGGATGACGTGCTGAGAAAGCCCGGAGCGTCGGGCCGCGATGGCGATGGGATAGCCGTGATTTACCATGAGCGGCGAAAATTGAGACAAAAGTGAGACATTTTCAATAAAACGTGTGCCTTCTCTGAAGAGACGCATAGACAAAAAGTTGACAGAATCAATAAAACGAGACAAAGTATAGACAATGAATATGAAAACACTCACCGAATCCAATAAACTGTCTGCAAACGCAAAAGCACACACCTTTGAAACGCTTGAGGAATCCAGGCTGCTGGAGCAAGTCGGGCGCGGGGACCGTGTGAGCTTCGATGAGCTTCATCGCCGGATGGGAGCGTTGCTTTTTTCCACAGCGATGAGTGTGCTGAACAATCGCGAGGCGGCGCAGGATGTGGTGCAGGATGTTTTTGTGCAAATTTGGGAGCGTGCGTCTTCCTACGATTCTGCGCGGGGTAAGGCGTCCACTTGGCTCATCACGCTGACGCGGAATAAATCCATTGATCGGCTGCGCTCGTTGCAGCGTCGTGCTCGGCTCAACTCGGAGTTTGAGGAGCACGGAAAAACGGACATTCGATTTGATGACCGTGATTCACTCGGCGATGCGATTCATGCGGAGCGTGCGGCGACCATCCGGCAGGCAATCGCCAAGCTGAACGCGGACCAGCAAGCGGCCATCCAGCTCGCGTTTTTCGACGACATGCCGTACCCGGCGGTTGCAGAGCGGCTGCATGTTCCGCTCGGAACGGTGAAGGCGCGAATCCGTCGCGGGATGAAGAAGCTGGCAGATTTGCTGGAGCCGGAAAGCAGTGCGCAGGCGTAATCGGGAGTGCGCGGGAAATTTTCTTCTGTGCCGATAGTTCAAACTGGCGCAAGGGTGTTGGACACAAAATATGTCCACCGATCTGTTCACGCCCGACCGCACGCAGTTTGATTTCCGCCACAGCGATTGCGTTGCTGGAATGGCTGCGATGGATGCAGGGAGCGTGGATGTCGTCGTCACGTCGCCGCCCTACAATCTCGACATCGCCTACGGCAAGTATCGCGATGATTTGGAGCGCGAGGAATTTCTCGATTGGTGCGTGAAGTGGGCGACCGAACTCAAGCGCGTCCTGCGCGACGATGGTTCCTTTTTCCTCAACGTCGGAGCGTCGTCGAAAAACCCGTATCTTCCGCACGAACTCGTCCTGAGACTGCGCCCGCTCTTTACGCTTCAAAACACGCTGCACTGGATAAAGAGCATCACCATCCAGCCAAAAAACGGGCCAGAGGTTTCCGCCGGGCACTTCAAGCCGCTCAACTCCGAGCGATACGTGAACGACTGCCACGAATACATTTTTCACTTCACCAAAAACGGTGCGGTAAAGCTGGACCGCAAAGGCGTCGGCGTTGTGTATGCGGATAAGAGCAACATCGCACGCTGGGGTCACACGGGCGGCTCGGACAAACGCTGCCGTGGCAATAATTGGTTCATCCCCTACAAGACGATCAAGAGCCGCGACGAGGATCGCCCGCATCCCGCGACATTCCCCGCGCAGCTCGCGGAATGGTGCGTCCGGCTGCACGGCTTGGGCGATGATCTCGTGGTGATGGACCCTTTTCTCGGCCTCGCGCACACCGCCGAAGGTGCGCGGAATTGCGGCGTGGCAAAAGTGATCGGCTTCGACATTGACGAGACGTACCTCGCGGAAGCTAAAGCCCGGCTGGCCGTGTAATCATCGCAAACTATGAACTCACCCAATCTCGCACGGCGCATATTTCTTGGGATGCTCGTCGGTGCAATTCTCGGCCTTGTCGCAAACTATTTTGCAGGCGGAAGTGCGCAGTTGGATTGGTGGGATTCCAATGTGGTAAAGCCGACGGGCAGGCTGTTTATCCGCATCATTTTCATGATCGTCCTGCCGCTCATCGTCTCGGCAATCGTGCTCGGCGTGAAGGAACTTGGGGACATGAATCAGGTGGGTCGTGTCGGTGTGCGATGTCTGCTGGCGACGCTCGTTTTTTCCGCGATCAGCGTGGTCATCGGGCTTGCTGTGGTAAATGTCATCCAGCCCGGAAAACGTCTGCCAGCCGAAAGCCGCGCCGCACTCATGGCGGAGTATGGCGGGCAAACAGTCACGAAGGCGGTCGAGACAGCCAAAAAAGAAACGCCAGTCGCCGAGCGTCTGCTCTCGCTCATCCCGCAGAATCCGCTCGCCGAAGCGGTGAATGCGTTCACTCCCGGACACGAGGGCGGCGGGCTGCTTTCCGTCATGGTCTTCGCGCTGTTCATCGGCGTCGCTGTGAACGTCGCCGGGCCGCGAGCTGCGCCAGTAGCGAATCTTTGCGAAGCCGTGATGGAGGTCTGCATGACGGTGATCGGCTTCGCCATGAAGCTCGCGCCGCTCGGCGTGGCGTGCCTTGTATTCTCCGCGACCGCGACGCTTGGACTCGGCATTGTCAAAACGCTGGGCCTGTATTTGTTCGCCGTGCTTCTCGCGCTGTCGCTGCACTGCTTTGGATTCTACGCGCTCGCATTGCGAATGGCCGGGCATTCGCCGCTGCGGTTTTTCCGCGACAGCAGGGAGGCGCTCATCACCGGCTTCACCACTTCGTCTTCAAATGCCACGCTGCCCGTCTCACTGCGCGTGGCTGAAATGAAGCTCGGTATCCCAAAGCAAATCTCCCGCTTCGTCCTCACCGTCGGCGCGACGGCTAACCAAAACGGAACCGCGCTTTACGAAGGCGTCACCGTTCTTTTTCTCGCGCAGGTCTTCGGCGTGGAACTGACCACCGGGCAGCAAATCACCGCTGCGCTCATGTGCATCGTCGCTGGCCTCGGCACTGCGGGCGCACCCGGCGCGTCACTTCCGATGCTCGTCGGAGTGCTCATCGCCGTGGGTGTGCCGGGCGATAGCGTCGCCATCATCATAGGCATTGATCGCATTCTCGACATGAGCCGCACCGCCGTGAACGTGATGGGCGACCTCGTCATCGCCCGCATCGTCGCAGGCAAAGTCGCGCCCGCTTAAAACGTGTGGACAAACAGCCCTGAGCGCAGCTTCGGCTCAAACCATGTGCTCTTTGGCGGCATGATTTGATCCGCGTCGGCGATGTCCATGAGCTGCTGCACCGTCGTCGGATACATCGAAAATGCGACCGCAGCTTTTCCGCTGTCCACGAGCTTCACCAACTCGTCCGTTCCGCGAATGCCGCCGATGAAATCAATGCGCTTGCTCGTGCGCGGGTCGCCGACTGCGAGGATTGGGTCGAGCAAAAGCTGCTGGAGACCCTGCACATCAAGACGGGAAATCGGGTCTGCATCCGCCGCCGGTTTCCACGAAAGCGCATACCACGCGCCATCGAGATACATGCGGATGTCGCCCGGCTGAGTCGGCGTGGGTGAAGCCGTCGGTGCGAGCGAAAACGCTGCGCCGACCTTCGCGAGAAACTCCGCATTCGTCAGTCCGTTCAAATCTTTCACCGTGCGGTTGTAGGGCATGATTTGTAGTTGATTGCCCGGAAAGAGCACACACAGAAACCAGTCGGAATCCACCGAGCCTTCGCCCTTCGCACGAAGCTCCAGAGCCACTCGCGCCGCGCTTGCCGTGCGGTGATGACCGTCCGCCACATACGCTGCCGGGAGCTTCAAAAATTCGCCTTCCAGTTTTTGCAAAGTGGCTGGGTCCGACACTCGCCAGACTGTGTGCTGGATGCCGTCTGGCGCGGTGAAATCGAACGTGGGCGTTTCCTTTTGCTGCGCGGAAATGATCGCATCAATTGCTGGCTGCCCGCGATACGTCAGGAACACTGGGCCGGTCTGTGCCCGCAGCGTGCCGATGAGTTTTGTGCGGTCGTCCTCTTTGTCCTGCCGCGTCTTCTCGTGCTTCTTGATGATGTCCTGCGCCTTCGCGTTTTCTGCACGCTCGTGGACATAATCATCCACATGACAAACCGCTGCGAGGCCCGTCTGCACATGATTCCCCATCCGCTGCTGATAAAGATAAACCGACGGCGCCGACTCGCGCCGCAGTGCGCCGACGGTCTGAAGCCGCTCAAAGTTTTTCTTCGCCTGCGCATACACCGCGTCCGAATACGGATTCGTCTCCGGCGGCAATTCGAGTTCCGCACGGTCCACGCGGAGCAGCGTATTGGGTTTCCCTTCCGCCAGCACACGCGCCTCGTCGGTGTTCAAAACATCATACGGCACGCAGGCCACGTCAGCGACTTGAGCAGGATCGGGCACCAGCCCGCAGAAAGCACGGATTCTAAGCATAGGGCGGGGGAGGAAAGGGGATTCCGCGAAAAGTTCAACCGCGAAAAAATCATTGTTGAACAAGGCTTGTGGCGTCCGTAGCACCGTCGCCATGAAACTCATCACCACTTCGCTCCTCGCGACTCTTTCATTTTCCGCATTCGCCGTGGAATCATTCACCGACCCCGCTGCGGCTGGCGCGGACTACACGATCCAAGGCGAATACGCAGGCGAGGGAAGCGGCGCACAAGTGATCGCGTTGGGCGATGGAAAATTCCGCGTTGTCGGCTGGGATAATGGACTGCCCGGTGTGGCCGAAAACGCCGAGCGCAAGGACGAGATCGACGGTGAGCTAAAGGACGGGAAGGTGATTTTCAAAAACGAAAAGTGGGACGCCGTGCTCGAAAATGGAGTCATCACCGGCAAAGCAAAGGAGCACACTTACACGCTGAAAAAACTCGAACGCAAATCCCCGACGCTTGGCGCAACGCCGCCCGCAGGTGCGCTTGTGTTGTTCGACGGCAAAAACGCGGATGAGTGGGTGGGTGGGAAAGTGGACGCGGCAGGTTTTCTCTCGATGGGTATGTTGAGCAAAAAAGAGTTTGGCGATTGCACGCTGCACGTTGAGTTCCGCACGCCGTTCATGCCGAAAGCAAAAGGGCAGGCGCGTGGAAATAGCGGCATCTATGTGCAAAACCGATACGAAGTCCAAGTGCTCGATTCCTTCGGGCTGAAGGGTCAAAACAACGAAGCGGGCGGCATCTACAGCAAGCACAAGCCGAAGCTGAACATGTGCTTCCCGCCGCTCACCTGGCAGACTTACGACATCGAATTCACCGCCGCAAAATGGGATGCCGATGGAAAGAAAACAGCAAACGCCCGCATCACCGCAAAACTCAATGGAGTCATCGTGCAGGACAACGTGGAGATTGATAAGGAGACTCCCGCTGCCGGCAAAAAAGATGGCCCCGGCCCCGGCCCGATCCAACTCCAGAATCACGGGAATCCCGTGGCATACCGGAACATTTGGATTGTGGAGAAGAAGTAGCGTTAAAAAGAGTGAACACTGCATTCGCAGGCGATGAGTTTGCGTGCTGTTTGACGCATGGCATGTTGTTCGCCATTCTCTGCGAATGAGCACAGCCTTGAAACACCACGAGTTGCTTTCCGTTGACGAGTATCTCGCCGGCGAAAAAGAGAGCGAAGTGCGGCATGAGTACTATGCAGGTGCTGTTACCGCGATGGCTGGCGCGAGCACTGCGCATAATCAACTTGCTCTCGAATTCGCATCGGAACTCACGTTCCACCTGCGCGGAAAACCGTGCCAGACATTCATCGCGGATATGAAGGTACACATCGCCTCTGCTGATGAGCATTGGTTTTACTACCCCGATGTGATGGTGAATTGCGACCCATCTGGTCAGCACGCATTTTTCTGCGATACGCCAGCCGTCATTGTGGAAGTCCTCTCCCCAGCCACGGAGCGCCTCGACCGAGAAGCTAAATTTTTCGCCTACCGCTCCATCCCGAGTCTTCACACCTACATTCTCGTCGCGCAGGAAAAACGTGAAGTCATCATCTACCGCCGGACAGGGACCGATTGGAGCCGCGAACTCATCACGGGGGGAGACATCATAACTATTCCACAACTAGATTTCAAAATGCCGCTTGATACTTTGTATGCGCGGACGGGCCTTTAATTTTGAATCAATCTCCGGCTCCACTCCACCAGCTTCCGAACTGGTTCTTCCCAGCCAAAGTTGTCCGTCGTGCGCCGTGGGGTTTCGGCGAAAAGGGTGAGTTCTTTTGCTAATGCGGCAGCGTCGTTTGCTGAGAAGATGCTGCCGTTTTCTCCGGGGCGGATGAGGTCTTTTCCGCCGACGCGGTCGCTCACGATGCACGGGCAGCCGCAGTTCAGTGCCTGCGGGACGACGAGGCCGAAGCCTTCCTCCAGCGAGGGGAGCACGAGCACGCTGCTCGCACGCATCATTGCGGCGAGTTGTTCCTGCGATTTGGCTCCGTGAAAAGTGAGCGGCACGCAGCCTTTGTAAGCTACGAAATCCGTTGCGCTCTCAGGCAGTTTTGCGCCGACGAAATCCATCTTCCAGTCCGGCCTGCCGTATATTTCGAGTGCTTCGAGCAGCGTGCGCAGTCCTTTGCGGATGCCGATTTGCCCGGCGAATAAAATGCGGAACTCACGCGGCGGCGCGTCGTTTACCAGACGATGGAATACGCGCGGGCCAGTATCCGCGCCGTACGGAATCACCACGATTTTCTCAGGCGAGATGCCGCTGGCGATGAGTTGGTCGCGGACGATGCTGCTCGCGGCGCAGTGGAAATCCGCGAGCGCGTATTCCTCATCTTCGCGGGCGAAGTAGGCCGTATTGTAAGGACAGACATCCGTGAGTTTCAGGCCGATGCGCTCGTATTCTGGCTGCATGATGCGCACCCATTCGCGGACGGGGCCGGTGGCGTGATTGAGCACGGTACGGATGCCGCGCTTTCTCGCTGCGCGGAAGGTGTGGAGTGCTTGCCCCGGCATCGCGTGGATAAAATCGCACGGCTCCAAATTGCGCGATGTCCAGCGGTCGAAGCCTTGGTCCTGCCAAAGAAACAGCGCCCGCGAGCTGGGGCGCAACCAGTCGGGCGCGTATTTCAGCAAGCCATACACGACGTTGGTGCGGAAGCTGTGTGCTCGCAAAATCTCCGGCGGGGCATCCGGGATTTTCCACGCAGGATAGCCGGAATAGTAGTGGCCGAGTGCGCCGATTTGCATGACGGCCCGCGCGGTGGGCCACATGTGGCAGGGGTTTGTTGCGGCGAAGGAGAGCGTCATAGCGCGTGAACGGTGAACGGTGAACGGTGTTTGGTCGCAAGCGTGTGAGTGAGTCGCTTGCGACTGTTCACTGAATACTGTTCACCGATCACGTTCATTTCCCAAATGTGCTTTCCCATTTTGCACGGTCGTCGTGCGGAGAGCGGATGAGGTTCATCCAGCCTTTGTAGATGGGCCACGGCAGCGGTTTGCGTTGATGGAAACATGCGCCTATTTCTTTGAGCGTGAGCCACCACCAGACGGGTTCGCGGAGCAGCCAGCCGCGTTTCGCTGCGTAGCACGCTTGGCGGAATGCGCGGAATGTTGCGACGAAAAAGAACCACGGAAACGGGCAGCGCATGAGGACGCTCCACATTTCATTGCGGGCGTGGCGGTGGTGGTTGCGGATTTCGCTACGACCTGCGCCGGACCAGTGGTGCCGCACGCGCAGCACCGGTTCGAAGCGAACTTGCCAGCCTGAGGCGAGGATGCGCTGGCAGAAATCCGGCTCCTCGTACATGTGGAAAAACATCCCGCTGTATCCTCCAAGTTCACGAAAAAGCGGTGTGCGAAACGCTGCGGCGGCGCTGACGAAGAAGCCGCGAAAATGTGCGCCGCCAAATTGCGAAAGCGACCAGTCGAGCGTCCCCGGTTTTTCGTCTGTGACTTGCGGGAAGTCCGCTGCTCCGAGACGCGGGTTGTTTTCAAAAAGCGCACGCACGCACGCCACGGCATCGCGCTCGATGGGGTAGCTGTCGTCGTCGAGCGTGAAAAGGATGTCGCTTTTCACCATCGCAAAAATTTCGTTACGCGAGGGGATGCAGCCTTGCGCGGTTTGGTGGACGACTAGCTCCACGAGCGGATGCGATGCGCGAATCCACTCTACGGTGCCGTCCTTGCAACCATCGGCGGCGACGATGATTTCGTCTGCGGGCGGATTCAGCGCGGCGAGAGCGTTGAGCGTGCGCTGAATGTCGGCGAGGCGGTTGTGCGTGGGGATGCAGAATGCGACGCTGAGGCTCATAATTCGCGGACGATTTTTGCCGGAACGCCGACGGCGACCACGCCAGCCGGTAGCGACTTTGTGACCACGCTGCCCGCGCCCACGACGGTGCCATCGCCGATGGTGACGCCTTTTAAAACGGTGACGTGTGCTCCGAGCCAGCAGCGTTTGCCGATGCGCGTGGGTTCGACGATGAGCGGGCCTGCGCCGGGCGCTGTGTCTTTGATGAAAGCGTGGTCGTGGTCCGTGAGGTAGCAGCCGGGGCCGATCATGGTTTCGTCGCCGATTTCGAGGAGTTCATCCACGTCGAGAATGGTGTGCCGGTTGATGTACACGTTGTCGCCGATGACGATCTTCGCGCGGTCGCTGGTTGCGAGCAGCGTGATTCCGTGATCCAGCATCGCGCCTTTTCCGAGCGAGACGCAGTAAGGGCGATTCGGCCACTCGATGGCTCCCATCCAGCCCGTGCCGCTGATGCGCATCCCGACGCAGCGGAAGACAAATTGCCGGATGCGCGACTGGACGGACTGGTAGAGCTTTCGTGCGCGGTAGATGAGCATGATTTTAGAGCCAGGTGCCTTTGAGTGATTGCTGCCAGCCTGCTTCGCGTCCACGCAGGATTGCAAGTGTGCTGAAAATCCGGTGGAGGAAAAATTTCCAAGCGAGTGTGAAGCCGCCGAGTCCCTGTACTTCGCGGGCGACGATGCGCTGGTTGCGAATCCGCATGCGCGCCATCGCGAGGTGATCGCGCTTTTGGGAGTTCGTTCCTTCGCGGTGGATGCAGGTCGCGGTTTTGTGAAAGTAAAGCCGATGAGTTTTTGCGATGCGGGCGGAAAGGTGGACGTCTTCCATGAAGCTGTATCCGTCAAAAGCGGGGAACTTTTCGCGCAGGAAAGGCTCTCGCCGGTAAAAGACGCAGCCGGAGTTCAGCCAGTCGGCGCGGATGAGGTTGTCGTCTGCGGCTTCGGTGTAGCAGGGGAGACAGTTGATTCCGGGGCCGAAAAGCCGGGCACCGTAAGTGGGGTCGGAAAACCCAGCTTGGATGCGGTAGTAGAGGCGCGTGAGGCGGGATGGAGCGGGGCGATGGACATCATCCAGACGCACGGAAATGCCGCCGGTTTTCCCCTCGGTATCGCGTTGGAAAACGGCGAGCACTTTCTCGCAAGTATCCGGGTGCAGCGTGATGTCGTCGTCCATAAAGCCGATGATTGCGCTGTCTGGAGACACAAGTTCAGCGCCTTCATTGCGCTGCTTTGCGGCACTGCCGGATTTGGAGTGAACGTAGCGGACTGGAATTCGCGAGGACCACTCTGCGCAGACATTTTGCGAGCGTTCGTCGCGCGAGCTATCCACGATGATGATCTCCGCCGGCTGCCGCTTTTGCGCAAGCACACCGTCGAGCGTGATGCGCAAGTCATCCGGGCGCTCAAACGTCGCAATGACGAGGCTGAACGCCTCCACCGTCGGCGCTGGCTGCAAGTAAGTATCGGACATGGGCTGAGTTCTTTTGCAGAGAACCGTATGCCAGAACGATCCCGGAAAAAGCAAACACCCTTCGGGTACACGAGCCTCTAGCTCGGCATCTGGTTAGCCCGCGCAAGCAGGGTGAATCGCCGCAGCTACGATCCCCCTTCGCGGGCTTAATTCGCCTGTTTCGCAAGGCGTTACTGGCCGGGCCGGAGATATCCTCGAGCGTTTGCCGAAGGACATTCCGGTCCGGGTTGCTCAACAGTTTAGCGTCCCGGCATATTGCGGTCCGCCATCGGGATGGAGCCTCTTTGGCTGCCGCTTCCCATGGTGTGCGTTCCGCTGGCGGAACCGCTGCTGGTGCTTTCGCAACCGGAGAATGCGAAGGCGAGGATGGTGAGTGCCAGCGCTGTGAGCGTGGATTTTAGTGCGAGTTTAATGGTATTCATTGGATTGTTTTGTTGTTTTTGCGGTCGCAGCGTGTGCTGCTGGCCGCGCATACCTTGCGTATCGCGAAGAGCCGTCGGAATGGGGTGAAACCCTACTGCTGACGGCGAAGGTTTCGTTCAGCCCCTAAGTGAACCGTGCTTGTCTGGCAGGCTGTTTTCGCGGCACCGTGCAGAAGGATGGACAAGCCTATATCACTACAGACAGCCCTCGCGTTTGGGCTTTCTCATTGGGCGCTGCTCGTGGTGGCGCAGGCGGAGAATATCGGCTTTGCGCACCTCGGGTGGCTGCCACTCATGCAGGGGCAAAACGTGCTGGCGGCGGGGCTGGTCGTGGGCTTGGCCTTGGTTTCGATGCGGGCGGCGTGGAGCCGGTGGTTGTTCTTTGTGGGCTATGTGGCGCTCACTACGGTGGTGGTGGTAAGCCCCGCCTATTTTCAGATTGTCGGCGATCATCCGAGGCTGTCGCACGGGGAAGGTGCGATGACTGCCATTCCTTTGCAGGTCATCTTCCGCGCCGGAACTCGCTGCGGCGGTGGTGAAAATCCGCGCGGTTTCGCCGAAGCCGAATGTGGTTTTCATCGTCCTCGAATCCGTCGGCTCGCACCGTCTTCTCGGCGATCTCGCGAACACGCCAAACATCGCGGCGCTGGCTCGCAGTGCTGTCGCTTTTGAGAATGTGTATGCCGTCTATCCCAGCACTGCGCGCAATCATCTCGCGATCAATACGGGCGGCTTTCAGCTCACGGGGGAGGGAATGATTGAGGCGTTTCAGCGCGAGTTCACTGGCCCGCTCATGGCGCGTGGATTTGCGGCGGAGGGCTACGCGACGGCGCTGTTTTCCAGCGAGCGGCTGGATGTGGAGGGCATGGATCAATTTGAGCGCCGCGCTGGCTGGGGCACGCTCTACGATTTCGGAAGGGATGTGAAAAATCACGTCGCCGCAAACATCCTCAACTCGTGGTGCGCGAAGGAGGAGTTCACGATGACGCAAATCGAGCCGTGGCTGGAGGCGCACCGTGCTGGGCCGTTTCTGCTCAGCTATATGAACGGCGCGACGCATCACCCGTATTCCGTGCCGCGCGGCTTTCGCGAGCCGAATGGCCGCGCCGACGATCTCGCCCGGTATCGCAATGCGCTGCACTACACGGACGCCGCTATCGGCCAGCTCGTCGCCATGTTGAAAGCGCGAAGGCTTTTTGAAAATACGCTCATCGCGATCACGGGCGACCACGGCCAGGCGTTTGGGGAGCACCCCGGCAATTTCGTCCACAAGAACGCGATCTATGAAGAGAACATCCGCACGTTTCTCCTGCTCTCGCATCCCGCGCTCGGCGCACACATCCCGAGCAGTGGGGGCTGCGCGATGGAAAGTGGAAATTCATCCAAGCCCTGCGCGACCGCCAAGCCGAGCTGTATGACCTCGCTGCCGATCCTGCGGAGCAAACGAATCTCGCAGCCGCGCACCCGGCGCTGGTGGCGAAGTTTTCTGGTCAATGCGAGCGCTGGTATCTCCGCGCACAGGCGGAGTGTATGGCGCGGTTTCCGGGGTCGGCGGCGACGGGTGGGAAGTAGGCGCTGGAAAGTCGAGTGCGCCCGCCGAAGGCCTTGGACTGCGGCAGCAGGCTGCCGCAGTCCAAAGGCTTTGCCACTATCGTCAGCGCACCACTAATCCAGCTCGCCATCAATCCGCCCGCCGCTGACGTCGCCTTTCAGGAAGCCCCAGATGCGATAGTTTTTCGGGAGGAAGACGCCTTTGAACTTCACGACTTTCCCACCGGGCGTGAAGACTACGCCGCCGCTGATGTCGCCGGTTTTTCCGTTGATGCTGAAGTTGCGGAGTACGTCGTTCCGCGCGGCTTTTCCGTTAATAAGCGGGACGCTGAATGCGACGGGCGTGCTGAAATTTGCCCCGAGCAAATTGACATCGGCGTCCAGCCCGGTCGGCGCGGGAGCGGGCACGACGATGCTGGCGTTGAGCGTCACTACCGTATCCACGCCGCCAGCGTTCAGGCCGACGGGCCGTGTCTGCGCGGGCTTCACCCACGCCAATTCACCGGTGAGATCCGTCGTAGAGAGGTCGGCGAAAGCGACTTCTCCAGCGAGGGTGCCCTTCGGCTTTGTCGCTTTGATGGGCGCGTAAAATGCCGCGCTGGCGCTATCGGTGAGCGCGCTGGCGGTGGAGAATTTCGTGCTGTCGGGCAGCGTGCCGGTTGCGGTGATCGCGCCGCTCTTTTTCACTACGAGTTTGCTGAAGCCGCCGCCGAGCAAGTCCGGACGTTCACGGTCATGGGCGTGATGCCGTTGTTTTTCAGGACGAAATTGTTCACGTCGCCCACGAACTGGACGCCGATATTCACAAACGTATCGTTGCCGCTCGTGATCGAGGTGTCGTCGAACTGCACGTCCAGCACCTTCCCTCCGACGTAGAGCGTGACATCCTGTTCGTAGAAGAGATTCGCCGCGTGCGCATTCGTCGCGCGGACGCGGAACGTGTAGCTCTGCTTGGTCCCCAAGCTCGTGCTCCCATTGATCGTGATCACGTTGCCGGTGAGCGTGAAGGCCGCGTCGTCCGCCCCGCCCGCAAGCGTGTAGATGAAGTCCGTGCCTGCGTCGTCGCCGGTCGCCACCACCGTGCGCACGGTGAAACCGGGCGCGTTATTTTCCGGGATGAAATTGACCCCGCTGCTGGCAAAGGCCGTCGGCGCACTCTCAGCCACGTTCGTCACCGTGATCGTGAAGTTCTTCTCGGAGGTGAGCATCCCCACGCTGCTATCCGTCGCGCGGATGCGGATGCTGTAGCTCGGCTTCGTCTCAAAATCCGCGCTGCCATTCAGCGTGAGCGTATTCCCCGTGATCGTGAAAGCCGTCGCGTCCCCACCAGCCATGAGGACAAAAGTGTGCGTGTCGCCCGCATCCTCGTCCGTCGCCGTCAGCGTGCCGACCGTCGCACCCGCGATGTCCGTCGGTGCGCCGGGGACCACATTCGCCAGCTCGATCTCATCAATGCATGTGCCTTCGGTGAGCGTGACGATGCGGACACCCGTCGCATTTAACGGCGGAAAAGAAAACGCGTGACGCAGAGCCGGGTTCGCCACCCCCAGCCCGCCCTCGCGGTAGTCCACCGTGCCGATGTCCGTCCACACCGTCGTCGCCTCCGAGGGATTGGGCTCCGTCGTGAATTGGATCGTGTAAAGGTCCACCGCGCGGTCCCCGAAGGCACCAAGATTATCGCGCCCGAAAGCGATGCGGTTCACCGCGACGGGCGTCGCGCCGAGGCTGATGCCCGCAAACGAGTCCGCCGAATTGCTGATCCAGCTAAACGAGTTGCCGTAAGCCGCGTCATTCAAATGCGGGATGGTGTGCGGCCCCCCGCCCGGCAACACATCCTTCGCAAACGCCGTCCCCGCTGGTGCCAAATTCCCCGGCAGGAAAGTGCCGCCCTCCTCCAAGAGCGTGAGCTGGGCAAAGCCCGGCGCTGTGCAAACGGTGAGCAAGGTGAAGAGGATGCGAAATAAGGTGTTCATACGGATGGTGGCTAAACCCGAACGCCGCGATTGAATAGAGGCGTTTTGCGCGGCGAGGACGGTGGTATGGGAGTTTGTGAAGACATTCCACACTCCGCCTGCCGCACAAAACGTTGACATGGATTTTGCTCCGCTTTCGGGCGCGGGCCAAGT
>JANMLS010000155.1:0-3259 GCA_031372675.1 Verrucomicrobiaceae bacterium | reverse complement strand
CGACTCCGCTGGAGTCGAAAAATTGTGTTGCATCTATTTCTATAAACGTAAGACCCCGCTGGGGTCCTGCTACGACTATGTTTGGGTGGCAAAAGGACCCCAGCGGGGTCAAACGTTTATAGATAACCAGCATATCACCTAACTCTCGACTCCAGCGGAGTCGCACTTCACAACAAACAATGGGGTACAGCTATTTCGTGAAAGGTGTACTAGCACCATAGCATTGATCGACAGCTATAACGCTTCCATAGTAGAAAAATGATTTCAACCCTGAATTTAGGCATTTCTGGCCTATGGTCTGAGATGAGCGATCTCGGATGGGAAAGGGGGGGGGATTTCGACGCTCAAGCAAAATGCTGGAACTTATAGAAATTTCATTCCTTAGCGCCGCTTTTTGCAAGATCCACCTGCCTCGGTGAGCCATAGTGGTTTGCCGAGGCAGTTGTGTTTTTTGGTAATTGTCAGCTCGGGTGCATTCTGCGGCTACGGATGATAGATTGCATATATTCCTGTAAATGAGAATGTAGCGATTGTAAATTTGTGCGACCCCGCTGGGGTCGAAGATTGTTGTGTGTGTGTACGTTTCTATAAAGGTTTGACCCCTCTGGGGTCCTTGAGCCACTGAGTGTTGACTTCAAATAGACATTTGGGAGTTTATTTTCATTAATGCCGTTTTGGAATTCGACGAATGCGTCAAATATGGGATGCACAAGGTCTTTCCCGATGGTATTGAGCAGCCATTGACCACTCCTAGGACCCCAGAGGGGTCTCACCTTTGTAGAAAAACCAGTCCCCACCAGCATCGACCCCAGCGGGGTCGAACTTTGCGAAACACATGTCCATCTGAATCGGCCAGTAATTTTGAAAATGTTGCACGAGTCTTCTGAATTTGCAGGATATTTCGGAGCCCGTCGATCATTCCCCCCACCCTCGCAATCTCGCATGCCCACAAGTGAAAGATGTAAACAATCGCCCCCACGGTGTAAGTTTTTCCTTGGCAGGAATTCCACCTTTGCAAGCATCAGATATTGATAATTTCTCAGCGTTAGCATGAATTCAGGCGTTAAAACCCCTTCACGAAAATATGTAGTTTCCAAAGGACTAGACGAACTCTTTTCAGGTTTTGCCAAGGCGTACCGCTTTGTGATTCAGTTTTTTAAGCAAGTGTTTCAACCGCCTTTTCATTTCCGGGAAATCATCAACCAATGTTTTGAGATCGGCCTCAAGTCATTGACGCTCATCACGCTTACGGGCTTCATTATCGGGGTCGTTTTTACCAAGCAATCGCGACCATCGCTGGAGGATTTTGGGGCGACATCTTGGTTGCCATCGATGATGGGCGTCGCGATTGTGAAGGCTTTGGGATCGCTGGTAACGGCTTTGATTTGCGCAGGAAAGGCAGGGTCGAGCATCGGCGCTGAACTGGGCTCGATGAAAGTGACCGAACAAATCGACGCGATGGAAGTCTCGGCCATCAATCCATTCAAATACCTGGTTGTCACGCGGGTCACGGCTACCATCATCACGATCCCAGTGCTTTCATTTTATTGTATTGCCGTCGGTTTATTGGGGTCTTATGTGAATGTTCACTCTGAGGAAGCGACAAGTTTTGTCGCGTTTTTCAAGAGCTCATTTTCCAGCCTACAATTTCTGGATCTTTTTACTTCCGTGGTCAAATCGGTTGTTTTTGGTTTTACGATCGGTATTGTGGGTTGCTACAAGGGCTTTTATGCCACGCAGGGGACGAGGGGCGTGGGCAAGGCAGCCAATCAGGCTGTCGTGATGGCCATGTTCCTGATTTTTATTGAAGAGGTACTCATTGTGCAGATTTCCAACTGGATACGCTATTATTAACCTATGGAAACGCTAGCCAAGCCGCATACCATCGACCGCGAAATATCGGTGATCGCCATCAAAGATTTATACAAATCGTTTGGGGATTTGCATGTATTGCAAGGTGTGAATCTCAACGTGTACAAAGGGGAAAATGTCGCCGTACTCGGCAAATCAGGATCAGGAAAATCTGTCTTGATCAAAATCATCGTCGGCTTGCTCAAGCCCGATCGCGGCGAAGTCGTCGTATTGGATCAACGGGTAGATCAACTCAAGGAGAAAGACCTGAATGCCTTGCGCTTGCGCGTGGGATTTTCGTTTCAAAATAGCGCGCTGTACGACAGCATGAATATCTACCAAAACCTGGAGTTTCCGTTGAAAATGAACCGAAAAAACTTGAGCAAAAAAGAAATTGGCCTAGCAGTGGCCGAGGTGCTAGAAGCTGTGGGCCTCAAGGACAAAATGAACCAAATGCCTGCTGACCTGTCTGGCGGGCAACGCAAAAGAATCGGCATCGCCCGCACCTTGATTCTCAAGCCAGAAATCATGCTCTACGATGAACCGACCGCAGGATTGGACCCTATCACGTGCAGCGAAATCAACAACCTGATCAATGAAGTGCAGGAGCGCTACAACACCAGTTCCATCATCATCACGCACGACCTCACTTGTGCCAAGGAAACGGGCGACCGGGTCGCAATGCTCCTCGGCGGGAAATTTTCAGGGGTTGGAACATTTGAAGAGGTCTTTGACACCCAAGACGAGCAGATCAAAAGCTTTTACAATTACAATTTTATCCAATAAGGCATGAATGATCCATCCAATAAACGCGCAGTCATCGTCGGCATTTTTGTCTTTCTCGGATTGGGATTTCTCATCGTGGGGATCCTCGCCATCGGCAACTTGCACGAAACATTCAAAACGAAAATCAATGTCGTCGTGCTTTTTGATGAGGTGAGCGGCTTGCAAAAGGGCAATAACATCTGGTTCTCAGGCGTTAAGATCGGCGTAGTCGGTAAACTGGAATTTTATTCCCAAAAGAAAGTGCTCGTGGAAATGAAAATTGAAGAGAGCGCGCAGCAATATATCCGAAAAGACGCCTTTGTAAAAATAAGCACAGATGGCCTGATCGGAAATAAAATTTTGATTATTTACGGAGGCAGTGATCGCGCCCGAGCGATCGCCGAAAATGATACGCTGGCTGTTGAAAAGACATTTACCACCGAAGACATGATCAATACGCTTCAGGATAACAACAATAACATCCTGGCGATTACGAATGATTTTAAACTCATCAGCAAAAAACTTGCAGACGGTGAAGGCACGGTCGGCAAATTGTTGAACGATGAAGAAATCTATGTTCAGTTGGACGCAGCCACGCTTTCCCTCAAAAGCGCTGCAGGCAATGCAGATAAGCTAATCGGCT
>JANMLS010000127.1:0-2447 GCA_031372675.1 Verrucomicrobiaceae bacterium | reverse complement strand
GATCGAAACCCTTGCCGAGTGATTATCCGCCAAAGGTTATCGGGTTGAATTTGAGCACCGCCCGCAGCTTTTTCAAAGACACAGGGCCGCCGCGCTTCGCCACCTCGACTCACTGCCCGACACCGCGGGCTGGATTCTCTTTTTTGCCCCCGCGCCCATGCAGCAATGGTTCGCTGCGAACGAGCGCCCATGCGTCATCGCCGGAGTAAGGCACGAAGGAGTCAACCTCCCGTGCGTATATCCAGACTCCCGTGCGCTGGGGCACCATGCCGCCGGGCGGCTCGTTGCACGCGGTCACCGCGAGCTGGTTCTATTTACCGCAAAAGCTGCCAGCGCGGGATCGGCGCTGACGGCGGAGGCTTTTGAGATGGAAGCGCGGCGGCTTGGCGCAAACGTACAGATCATCCAGCACGAAAATACAGTGGCTGATGTGCGGGAACATTTCTCCCGCACACTCGCTATGCGCCCGCGACCCACAGGCTTCGTATCCACCAGTTCCGTCTTTGCCATCACCCTTCTTTGTGGCCTTCTTCTGGCAGGAATCCGTGTCCCGGAAGATGCCGCAGTCATCGCTGGATGGGAAGAATTGGCGCACGATTACACCACGCCAACGATAACACGCTATCGCACCAACGGCGTGAACTACGGACGCAAACTCGCCGCGACATTTCTCGAAACTCTGCGCAACAGCTCTGCCAGTGCGCACCCCGTGCGGATCATGCCCGAGTTCGTAAAGGGCGGCACGTTGTAGTCCAGTTACGCCGTAACTGGCCCTTGCTTAAATCTTGGAAACTTCGCCAGAGCGCGGAAGACTGTCGCTCTTGAAAAAGCAGAGAGATTTTCATACCTCGCCCGCACAGGAGGATGACTCCGTGGAGGCAATCTGGAAGTTCGTGGAATGATCTTCCCGCGCATTCGGCATCGCACATGGATTTAAACCCGGACGGCGTGATTGAAGGCGGAAAGCGTAAAGGAGCGGCGAATTTATTCGCTGACCTTTGCCACCGCATAGCGCACGATTCTTCGTCGCACTACGCGGTGGAGATTTGCGCTTCGCGTTTTGGGTGTCGGCGAATGAATTCGCCGCTCCTTTACGTCTCCCGCGATTGAGTTGAGCCGAATTACAAAGCGCAGTCATCGTTGCTGGCTGGCCGATTTACGCCTGTGGGAATCGGAAAAAGAGGTTTGCGGCTTCCTCGCATTCACTCGCGAATTGCTCCAGCGAGATGCCGCGCAAAGTGGCGATGGCCTCGGCGGTATGCCGCACAAACGCTGGCTCGCAGGGTTTTCCACGATGAGGGACGGGCGCGAGGTAAGGGCTGTCTGTTTCTACAAACAGGGCATCCGCTGGCATTGCGCGGGCGCTGGCTTGGGCGGCGTTCCCGTTATGAAAAGTGACGATGCCCGTGAAGCTGGCGAAGTGTCCGAATTTGAGTAGCTGGGCCGCGCATTCAGGTGCCCTGCCAAAGCAGTGAAAGACAGCGCGGATGCGGCCTGTGTACTCGCCGAGGATGGCGAGTGTGTCTTCCCAAGCGTTTCGTTCGTGGATGATGACGGGCATTTTCAACTCCACCGCAAGGTCGAGCTGTGCGCGGAAGGCGACTTTCTGCGCGGCCTTCTCAGCGGCATCTTCCTGCTCGCTACCGCCGCGTTTGCTGGGGAGGTAATGGTAATCCAGCCCAGTCTCACCAAGTGCGACAACGCGCGGACTCGCCGCCAGTTCACGCACGGTATCGAGCCAGCCTGGAGGCTCGTCGGCGACGTTATTGGGGTGCAGGCCGACGGCGCAGAAAACCTGCGGAAACTGCTCGGCGATGGCGAGCGAACGGCGGCTGCTCGCGGCGGTGGTGCCGATGGTGATGACTCGCTTCACCCCCGCCGCATCCGCTCGCTGGAGGACTCCGGCTAAATCGGCTTGAAGGCTGGGAGAATCGAGATGCGCGTGGGTATCGGTGAGCATGGCAGCGGGTTTGGCTATCGTAAATTCGTCGCGCGGCCTCTCACGATCAGCCAGCAGACAAGGCCGGTGAGGAGGACGGTGATGAGCGGCGCGATGCCGATTTTCAGCTCGCTGCCGATCCACGGGAGCTGGTTCTTGGCGAGCTTGGCCACTTTTCCAAAACCCTGATTGCAGAGCACCCAGCCTGCGTGCAGGCCGATGGCCATCCAAAGCGAGCGCGTGGTGATGGTGACGTAGCCGAGCACCCAGCCGACTGCGAGAAGCGTGGTGAATCCGGCGAGTAGCAGCATGGGATTTCCAAATTGCGTGAAGACTGCGGGCAGCAGCCCGAAGCCGCTGTGCCAATGCACGTCGGCACGGGCGATGGCGATTTCGTCGGGCTTGATGAAGTGCAGGATGGAGTAGAGTGCGGACGAGGCGAAAAGGGCGCACCACTTTCCCATCGTGCGAAGAAAGACGCCGAGGAACGCTCCGCGAAAAAGCACCT
>JANMLS010000125.1:0-11255 GCA_031372675.1 Verrucomicrobiaceae bacterium | reverse complement strand
CGAGTAAAAGAAGCGACTTCATGGCGGTGGGTGTAGGCGGGCGAACGGCGGAGATCAACCTTGTGAGCAATGCGACGCAAGCTAAGTTCCGCGCCCTTTTTATGAAACAAACTATGCCAGTGCGCGGACAACGATGGGTGAGCAACAGCGAGCCGGAACTCGGTCTCGGAACTATCGAGAAAACTGAATCCGGGCGCGTGGAGGTATTTTTCCCGGCAGCAAATGAGCGCCGCGTCTATGCCACGGAGACGGCTCCGCTGCGGCGTGTGCGCTTTGCGGCGGGAGATTCCATCGCGCTGACGGATGGGAAAAATGCGGTGGTGAATGCGGTGGAGGAAGCTGGCGGTTTGCTGATCTACAAAACCGCTGGCGGCGATGTGCCGGAGGCGATGCTTTCCAACACGACGAGCTTCAGCCGCCCGGAGGATCGTCTGTTTGCGGGACAGGTGGATGAGTTGTTCACTTTCGATCTGCGGATGCGTGCGCTGCGGCGTCGCTGCGAATTGCGTCAATCGCCTGTGCGCGGCTTTGTCGGCGGGCGCGTGGATTTGCTGCCGCATCAAATGTCCATCGCCACGGAAGTCGCGGCGCGGCTGGTTCCGCGCGTCTTGCTCGCGGATGAAGTGGGGCTGGGAAAGACGATTGAGGCGGGGTTGATTTTGCATCGGCTGCATCTCACGGGGCGTGCGGCGCGGATTCTCATCCTGCTGCCGGAGGCGCTGGTGAATCAGTGGTTTGTCGAGCTGCTGCGGCGGTTCAATTTACTGTTCAGTATTTTCGACGAGGACCGCTGCGCTTCCATCGTGGAGCATGACACCGAGGCAAATCCGTTTCTCGACAGTCAGCTCGTGCTTTGCGACGTGAACTTTCTAGCACGCGACCCAGCGCGTGCGCGGCAGGCTGTGGATGCAGGCTGGGATTTGCTCGTGGTGGATGAGGCGCATCATCTCGAATGGTCGCCCGAAGCACCCGGCGAGCAGTATTTGCTCGTGGAGCAACTCGCGCAGAAAACGCCGGGGCTTTTGCTGCTCACTGCGACGCCGCAGCAGCTCGGCCCGGAAGGGCATTTTGCGCGGCTGCGGCTGCTCGACCCGGACCGCTACTCGGACCTCGCGAAGTTTCTCGAAGAAGCCGAGCACTACGAGCAAGTCGCACGGGCACTCGACCGATTGCTCGCAGGCGATGCGTTGAGCGCGGCGGACCGCAAGCTGTTTGCCTCGCAATCACCGCACGTTGCAAAGCATCTCGACGGGCCGAAGGAAGGTCTTGTGAGCGAGCTGCTCGACGCATTTGGCACAGGCCGCGTGATGTTCCGAAACACTCGCGCCGCGCTGACGGGATTTCCAAAACGCAAAACGCATCTCGTGGAGCTTGCTGGCGACGACGACACGGATGCGAAGGTGAAATGGCTCGCGGCTTTTCTCAAAAAACACGCGAAGGAAAAAGTGCTGCTCATTTGCAAAACGCGAAAGCTCGTGGAACAAATCGCCGAGCTGCTCCAGCGCGAGATCGCGGTGAATGCGGGCGTTTTCCACGAGGGCCTCACGTTGCTCCAGCGCGACCGCAACGCAGCGTATTTTTCCGAGGAAGACGGCGCGAGAGTGCTGCTGTGCTCGGAGATTGGGAGCGAAGGTCGCAACTTTCAGTTTGCGCATCATCTCGTGCTTTTCGACCTGCCGGACAACCCGGAGCTGCTCGAACAACGCATCGGTCGCCTCGACCGAATCGGGCAGACGGCGACGATCAAAATCCACGTTCCGTATTTACCGGAGAGCGCGGGCGAGGTGCTCGCAAAGTGGTATCACGACGGCCTCGGTGCATTTGAGCATCACCCGCACGGCGCAGGTGAAATCGCCACTGCGGTGCGCAAGGAACTCTCGGCGCTCTGCGAGGATTTCTCGGCGAAGAAGCTCGCCGCTTTAATAAAGAAAACCAAAGAGCTGCACGCAAAACTCACGCGCAAACTGGAGCGCGGCCATGACCGACTGCTGGAGCTGAACTCCTGCAAACCCGCAATCTCGGCAGACACGATAAAGCACATTCGCGCAGCGGATGCAGACGGATCGTTCCGCGAGTTCTGCGTGGATTTATTCGACCACTTCGGAGTGCAGGTCGAGGACCACAGCGCCAATGCGTATCTGCTAAAGCCGGGGCATTTGCTCACCGACGCATTCCCTGCGCTGCCGGAGGAAGGCATCACGATTACCTTCGACCGTCCACGCGCATTGAGCCGCGAAGACCTTGTGCTGATGTCTGGCGACCACCCGATCATGACTGGTGCGCTCGACTTGCTCCTCGGCGGCGAGAGCGGCAACAGCGCATTTGGCGTCTGGAAAGGCAGCGGCACCGAAGCCATCCTGCTCGAAATCCTCTGCATCGCCGAATGCGCCGCGCCCGCCGCGCTGCACATAGATCGTTTTTTGCCTCCCCTGCCGGTCCGCATCGTCGTGGATCACACGCTTGCAGATCAAACCACCGACGGACGCCTCGCCGCAGCAAAGCTGGAGAAAGCAGACATTTTCCGCCTTCTGGAGCGCGGCCCGATGCGGCAAAAACTCCTGCCCGCAATGCTCGCCGCCGCTCAGTCGCTTGCAGCAAAAAATCTCCCCGCACTCATGCAAAAGGCGACGCGGGAAATGTCCGCGCATCTGGATGCGGAAATCGAGCGGCTGGAAACGCTGCGCAGCATCAACGACCACGTCCGCCCCGATGAAATCGAGCTGCTTCGCAATCAGAAAGCAGAACTGGAAACCGCGATGTCCGGCACGCGGATGCGACTGGATTCCTTGCGCCTCATCTTGCGCACACCGTAGCAGTGCGCAGCTTTATTCGCAGAATGCAAAGGACGGATCGATTAAGTCGAATGGCCAACCTCGCCCGGATCATCCAAGCCAAAATTATTACCGGCCAGCGATTCTTGTTATACTAGTGAGACGACATCACCGCTTGTCGCTCACTATTTGATTATTTTCCCGTCCTTGATGGAGAAGGTGAAGGTCTTATCACGGGTTGTTTTGACTGTGACCGTCTCGGAATCACTTTTCGCTTCGTGATACCATGTGCGCCAGAAATCGCCGATAGGCCCAATCCCTACATCCTGAGTTTTCGGAGGGTCCGCGCAGATTTCTGAGAAAGGGTATGATTTGAACACACCGTTCGCGTTCCGGAAGGTTACGCAGTCCTGCTTGAGGTCATCCACTTTCACATGCTCCCAGGCAAGATGGCACACGCTTTTGCCGTCATTGGAGAGGTAGATAGGAAAGTGCCAAATTTTGAGTTCGAACGACCAGAGATGAGTCTTCAGATCATCGCTGGAATACGCCTTATGAATTTTTGTCTCTGGATTTGTGATCAATGTGTATTTGCCGTTGGCCGACTTGATGGTCTCCGATTTCGGCTCGGCATATTTTGTTGCGTGGCTGGCGAACTGTAAGGCGAGCGTCACGACGAGGATGAGAAAAACGATCGCGGCTCTTGGTGTTATTGTTTTCATTGTAGTATTCATCGCTAGTGAGACGGTGAACGTGCGGGTTCCTTAGATTTTTCGCAGCGCGCACCGGGGAGGCCACCGTGGCGCTCGCATTGGCGTGATGCTGAATGTGCTTTGGAGAAATATGAGCTTTGCGGTTGCGGCGCAGTGGGGAACACGGCTATCAACGCGGCCCAATTTCTCCATGAGTCTCGAAGTCAAAATACCAGCAGTCGGCGAATCCATCACCAGTGGCATGATCTCCACATGGCACAAAAACAACGGGGATTCTGTTGCAAAAGGCGATGCGATTTTCACGCTGGAGACGGACAAGGTTTCCACCGAAGTGGGCGCTGAAATCGCGGGCGTTCTGAGCATCAAAGCACCCGCAGGAGCAGAAGTGCAAATCGGCCAAGTAGTCGCGACGATTGACGCCGCTGGCGCTGCCGCAGCTCCCGCTGCAAAAGCTGAAGCACCAAAGGCCGCGCCCGCAGTTCCTGCAAAAGCCGAAAAGAAAGCGGCTGCCAAAGCTCCCGATCCAGTCGCCGCGCCAGTAAGTTTTTCCACAGCAGTAGATTCCGCGAATGCAGCGCTGGCGACGATTTCGGAGAATGTCGCGCCGGTTTCCGACGGGCGCACTACTCGCAAACGCCTCTCGCCTTTACGCAGGAAAATCGCAGCGCAGCTCGTGATGGCGCAGCACACGGCGGCGATCCTCACGACTTTCAACGAGGTGGATATGTCTGCGGTGATGAAGATGCGCAAGGATTTGGGCGAGGCGTTTGCCGCGCAGTACGGGGTGAAGCTCGGCTTCATGTCGTTCTTCATCAAGGCGACCGTCGCGGCGCTGGAGGCGGTGCCGCAGATCAATGTGCGCGTGGATGGGGACGATATTGTGCAGAATCACTTCTACGATGTAGGCGTCGCAGTAGGCACGGAGCGCGGGCTTGTGGTGCCTGTCATTCGTGGTGCGAAGGAAAAGTCGTTTGCGGATATTGAGCGCGACCTCGCGGCTTATGCGGTGAAGGCGCGTGAAGGAAAAATCACTATCGAGGATCTGCAAGGCGGCGTCTTCACGATCAGCAATGGCGGTATCTACGGCAGCCTGTTGAGCACACCGATTTTGAATCCGCCCCAAAGCGGCATTCTGGGGATGCACAAAATCCAGGAGCGTCCGATGGCGGAGAAAGGCCAGGTTGTGATTCGCCCGATGATGTATCTCGCGATGAGCTACGATCACCGCGTGGTAGATGGGAAGGAAGCCGTGACTTTCCTCATCAAGATCAAGGAAGGCTTGGAGCAACCACAGCGTCTGCTGCTGGGGATATAAAATTCAACTGCGAACTCGCGGTAGAATCTGCGGCTTGCACACCACGACGCCGAGCGGCTCCATTTTGTTCACCAGTCGTGCATACATGACCTCGTCGTCATAAGTCCCCACAATCGCGCCACCGCTGCCGGTGAATTTTGCCGAGCAGCCCACGCTGCGGGCGGTCTCGACCATCTGGATGTTTCCTGCGCCCATCATATCGCCATAAACTTTGCGCCGGAGATCGAAGTTCGCATCGAGCAGCGGCGCGAGTTCGGAGCCGCGTCCGGCTACGAGTAAATCGCGTGCCTGCTGTGCAAGTCCCGCCCAAGTTTGCATCGCGTCATGGACTTCGCGGTCGCCTGCATTCCAGCGTTTGCGGATGTCGTTGTGCGGAACTTCGGTGCCCTCGCCGAGCTTGGATTTGAAGGCGACGTAGAGCGGCGGGAGCAGCTTGGGCGCGATTTCTTCGTAATGCCCGTGCCCCTTTGCTTCGAGGTGCTTCTTTTCAAAGTCCATAAACACTGCGCCTTCGTACACTTGAATCACGCGGTCCTGCAAACCAGCCGGGATGCCAAGCTCCTCATTTTCCACGCTGAGAATGATCGTGGGCAGCAACTCACGCGGGATGTCGTTCTCGCTGACGTTGTAAAATTTCATCAACGCACGAAAGCACGCCGTGATGATCGCGCTGGAGCCAGCCATGCCGACCCGCGAGGGAATCGTGCTGTGATACTTCAGCCGGAAGCAGCGGTCGTGCAGCTCGATTCCGCGCAACTTACACTCGCGGTGAAAACGCTTCACCGAGGCTTTGAGTAATCGAACGCCGCCGTAGTAGCCGTAAAGCGCGACATCCGCGACGAGCTGCTCGATGCTATCAAAGAGCGAATGGTCGCGCTCGTTAGGGATGATTTCGATCTTATCCGACTCGATAAGCTCAACCCGCGCCGAGTAATTCCGAACGATGAAAGAAATCGTTTTTCCAAAATAGCCGTCGGATGGATTGCCGATCAATCCAGCGCGGGCAAAGGCTTCGGTGCGAATAGTGAGCGGTCTGTCTGGCATGTAGGAGTGCGAGCTTTTCGGCGGAAAACGGTGGAGAGTTCTGGGAATCGCGCATTGCGTCAACCGCGAAGTCCCGCAGCAGTTCAGGACGCCGTTCGGTTTAGCTGCCGACGAAGTATGTAGCTGAGGAGAACCAACATCGCAGCAGAGGTGCCGACGAGGACCAGTCCGTTGCGCACGTACACGGAGGTCGTCCAGCCGGTTTCTTTTTTCGCGAACCAGTAAAGGTGATGCTTTTCGGGACTGAAGAAAGCGTTGATCGGATACTCGCGGCGGTAGTCGTTTTGCTCGCTCTCGGCTTTCGAGACCATGTCGTTGATCTTGGTGTTGTTGTAGAGCTGGTCTGCTGTGGTGCCATAAACCTTTGTGCGGAAATCGCGCAGCGAAGGCGTTGCTCCCTCGATAATTTGATCGATGCGGGCAAGCCGCCGATCAATTTCGCGAGCCGATCCCGCTTCGAGGCCGGAGAGCTGCGCGAGCGTATCCTTGAGGTCGGAAAGCCGGTCATTTTCCGCAGTTGAATTGGTAGCCTTCGCGAGTGTGCGGATCATTTCATCGAGCTTGGCCTGACGCGAAGCGAGTGGGTTGAGTTTTGCCTGCGCGACGACGAGCGCTTCGTAGCTGTAGTGGGTAGCGATCAGACGACTGATGAATGGGACGCGGAGTTTTTTGTCTGTCTCGATGTTTTCCTGAGTGCGGTTTTTTCCGAAGACGCGCGTGAATGAGTAGAGCAGATCGGAGTCGCGATTCATCTCCTCGTATTTGATCAGTGCGCCGCCAAAGATGAGCTGGGGAATGAGGATTAGCGGGACGAGCATCGCGCCTGTTTTGGAATTGGGGACGATTGCAGACACGAGCAGGCCAAGTGAAATGCCGCTCAGAGCCGTGAGAAACGTCCACAAGAAATACACCATGAACATTCCGCGAACTTCCAGAATCCAGTTTCCCACGACCACGAAAAGTGCGCATTGCAGCGCGGAGAAAACACAAAGCGTGAGGAACTTTGCCGTGACGTAATAGCCGATGCGGACGTTCAGATTCCGCTCACGCTGAAGAATCACCCGGTCCCGGATGATGTCCTCCACGCTATTCATCAGCGCGAGGAAAAGCGCGACCAGCAGCGCGATGAAAATGTAAGTCGGAATGTGAAAGGCATGGACGAAAATGTAACCGCCATCCGGCACATCTTTTTTGTCCGTAAAATAGAGCGCCCATCCCACAACGAACGCCAGCACCGGCGGCGCGAGCAGCGTGACGAACAGACTCGCCGCGTTGCGGAGCTTGGAGAGGAATGCGCGGCGAAGGAGCGTGGCGAACTGCAACCATTCTTCGCGAGCGCGAAATTTTGCGAGCGGAGGTGCTGCTGTTTTTTTTGCCGAGTCCTGCGCGGAATCAGTCTGCGCCTGAGTTTGCGGGGCGGCCTGCGGCTTGAGCGGCACGCGGCGCATGTTCTGATAAAGCCGGTGCGACTCGTAGCGATCCCGCCAGAAGTCTGGAGAAAATCTACGAGCCGGGAGCAGTTGGCCGCTGCCCGTTTCCTCAAGAATAATTTCGCCGCTGAGATCGTGAAGCGGCGTCTCGATAATATCGAACGCGAATTCCGGGCGCATTGCCTCGATTGCGAGCGTCTCCGGCGACATTCCTTTTTCCTCCGCAGCGGCGTCGGCAAAATAGTGGAGCATTTCCGACGGCGTGCCGTGAAAAACCATCTTCCCGCCACGATCCAGAAGGATCGCTTTGTTGAACATTTGGAACAATCGCTGGCTCGGCTGGTGGATGACTACGAGGACGATTTTGTTGTGCGCGAGGCCACGGATGATTTCGATGACGTGCTCGCTGTCTTTGCTGCTCAGGCCGCTGGTCGGTTCGTCGAAAAGGAACACGTCTGCGCTGGAGATCATGTCCAAGCCGATGTTGAGGCGCTTTCTCTCACCGCCGGAGAGCGTTTTTTTCTCCGCCGAACCCACGATCACACCACGCCGCTCGGCAAGTCCTAGCTCCACAAGCCGACTTTCCACGCGGCGGATGCGGTCGCGCTTGCTGAGGTGTGGTGATCGGATCGCCGCTGCGTAGCGCAGATTTTCCTCCACGGTGAGATGGTCGTCGAAGGCATCGTCTTGCGGCACAAATGCGATGAAGCGCTTGAATTCATCGAGGTTGCCGTAGAGCGATTGCTGGTTGAGGAGCACATCGCCCCGCGAGGGTGGAAGTCTTCCAGCGATAGCTCGGAGCAACGTGCTTTTGCCGGAGCCACTTCCGCCCATGACGCAAACAATGTCGCCGCGAGTGAGTGTGAAAGTGATGCCGTCGAGCGCTTTTACATGTCCGCCGAAGTGGCAAGTGAGGTCGCGGAGTTCGAGCGATGAGATGATGTTTCGCTCTTCCTCGATGATGCGCTCGCTGAAATCGCAGCGAAGCCCCTGCCCTGCATCAATGCGGATAATGTCGCCGTCTTTCAGCTCGCAGGCTCCGCCAACCGGGACGACGCGCTCGCCAACATGAATCTCCCGATCCGCCTCAAAAACCTCCAGACGACCGACGCGATTTTCATAATCGCAATGAATGGTGAGATGCACGGTGCCAGACGTGCCGGGCGAGAGCAGGATGTCATCAATGCCCAGCTTTTGCGTCATGTTGGAGACTTGATAGACGCTCTTGTAGCTCTTCAGCGCAAAGCGTCCGCCAAGTGCGCGGGCGCGTCGGCGGAGATCGGAAAGAATCAGTTCGGCATCGTTGTGAAAAATGATGCGGTCTTCGAGATTACCGTTCAGCAGCGTGCCCTGCCGGAGCGCGACACCGTTAAACATTGCATCCACATCCTTCAGCGCACGGACCTGCACTTTCAGGCCGAAGCGAACTTCGAGGATGCTGTCTCTGCTGCGGGCGCGTGCGATTTGCACTTCGTCCGAGTCGCTGAGTTCAAGATACACCTGCGTGACCGCGATATTTTTCTTCGCGTTGAAGTAATATGCGAGGTCCTGAAAAGTGAGCACCTTCTCATCGAGAATCACGCGCTGGCCCGTATAGATTCTGCAAAAAGACCCCGAAGGCAGTGGCCGCCCGCGAACGAAAACTGGATTGCGGCTGTTGTTTTTCAGCAGCACGAGTTCGTGGTAGCGGAATGCCAGCAGCCGCTCTCCGTGCTGCAATCCCTTCAATGTCACATCGGCATTTGCATCGTGTCCGAAGCTGAGGATTTCCAAAGCTGATGCGCCGGAAATTGTAGGAGCCGTGTCGCCAAGCGCAGAACGGGTGAGCTGCTGGACGATGTGTTGCGTTTCCGCCGCCACACCGAGCCGCTCCACAAACGAAAGGAATGCTTCCATTTGCCCGACTGGTTTTCCAGCTCGCGCAATGATGTCGTAAAGCTCGATTGCGAGCATGACTTTCCGCTCCGGCTGCAACTCCACTGAAAGTCCCGCAGCCATTGCGGTGAGGTCCTGCGGTTCGTTGAGCGCTGCGCTGAATTGGCGCGTCAGCTCCGAATAAACGGTTTCGGGATAGTCATTGCGGAGAAAGCCGAGCGCAGATTCGACTTCTTCCTCGGCCACTTTGCCATCGTGCTTTGTGAAGCCTGCGAGGACTTGGACAAGGACGGGAAGCAGACTTTTTTCCTGCGCCGGGCCGGACCGACCGACAAGCCGCCGCCACGCGCGAAGCGGTATGCGCCACAATAGCCTTAGCGCACGCGAGAACTTATATTTTAGCGCACTCATGTTCGTTTTGAATGCGGACGCGCATTGTGATTTTACGCCTTTCCGCCGTAGGAGACGTAGTCGTCGAGTTCGAGCAGATCGCTCCAAATCACAATGTCCGTGCGACCGGGACCACACTCGGCGAGGTAGCTGTCAAAGCGCTCGCGGTCTGTGGCGTCGGGGCGGCGTTTATCCATCGCGTCGCTCCACGTTTCGATTTCAGATGCTGTGAGTTTGTTCGATTGATTCGCCTGAATCCACGCCAGCACAGCACCATCGCCGAGTCCTTTGGCGACTCCGGCTTTCAGCGCGTCCGCGTTCACACCCATGAAGCTGAGAATGCGTTGGTCGTTAGGGCAGGCATAGTGAAACGTGCCCGCCGTGCCATTCAGCTCCGCACGGCATTTATCCAGCATTCGCGGCAACAGAGCATAGCCACCGAGCCTTGCCTTTGGGCTGCGCGGAGGGCGTTGCGTGAGGTCTGTGATTGGGATGCTCATGCGCTAATCCGCCGATACCACCGTCACGTCGCCATCGTCTTCCACGTCGGCGACGACGGGCGCGATGCCGATGAGTTTTTCCGCTCCTTTGAGGTCCATGAGTTTCACGCCCATCGCATTCCGGCCTGTCTGCCGGATTTCTTTCACGCGGGTGCGGACCATTTGGCCTTTGTTGGTGATGAGCATGAGTTCGTCGTTTTCACGCACGGTGAGTGCGCCAACTACGTCGCCGGTTTTCTCGCCGGTCTTCATAGTGATGACGCCTTTTCCGCCACGCGACTGGATGCGATAAACGGGACCGTCTTCGTCGTCGAACGGCGTGCGTTTGCCAACGCCGTTTTCGCCAGCGACGAGCAGCGTGCAGCCGCTGTCCACGATTGCGGCGGCTACGACGTGGTCGCCTTTGTCCGGGCGGATGCCCCATACGCCGATGCTGTTGCGGCCTTGGTCGCGCATTTCCTCTTCGTTGAAACGGATGCTCATTCCGTCCTTGGTGATGAGCACCATTTCGTTTGTGCCGTTCGTGAGCTTGCCATCAATAAGGATGTCACCTTCCTCGATTTGGATAGCGATGATGCCGCCTTTGCGGATGTTTTTGAACTCGCTGAGGTTCGTCTTTTTTACGATGCCGCTGCGTGTGGCGAAGCAAATGAACAGGTTCTCGGACCAAGTTTCCTCGTCCGTTTTCTGTCCTTGAATGCGGATGGTTGCAGCGATCTTTTCGTCTGCACGAAGTTCCAGCAAGTTTGCGATACTGCGCCCTTTCGATGCACGCGAGCCTTCGGGAATCTCGTACACGCGCTCCACGTAGCAGCGCCCGCTCTTGGTGAAAAAGACGAGATAATCGTGCGTGGTGGCGGTGAAGAGATGCTCGACGAAATCATCGTCGTCCTCCTCCGTCGCGCCGTCGCGAGTGACCATTCCCTTCACGCCTTTTCCGCCGCGACGCTGTGCGCGATACGCGGAAACTGCGGTGCGTTTGATAAAGCCCGCGTGCGTGATGGTGATGATGCAGCCTTCGTTAGCGATGAGGTCTTCGATATTGATCTCGCCTTCATCCGGCACGATCTGCGTTTTGCGCGGGTTGCCGTATTTGTCTTTGATGACGCGGAGTTCCTTCTTGATGATCGTCATCACGCGGGACTCTTTCGCGAGGATGTCCATGAGGTCTTTGATCGTCTCGATGAGTGCGTCGTATTCCGTCTTGATCGCTTCGC
>JANMLS010000116.1:0-6566 GCA_031372675.1 Verrucomicrobiaceae bacterium | reverse complement strand
GATTTGGCCGGCATGGTTCCCAGCCTCGCCGTTGCTCGCGCCATTCACACCACAGCAGATGGCCGCCAACTGCTCGTCATCCACGGGCATGAGTTGGACGCCGTCATGCAGGGCGCGCAGTGGCTCGCGCACATCGGCGATGTCGGCTACCAGTTTTTGTTAAGGCTGAATGGCCCCATCAATTTCATCCGCCGCCGCCTCGGTCTCGGCTTTTGGTCGCTGAGTGCTTACGCAAAGCGGAAAGTGAAAAGCGCCGTGAACTACGTCGGCAAATTCGAGGAAGGCATCGTCCGTTTTGCGCACGAAGCTGAAGTCCAGGGCGTCGTGTGCGGGCATATCCACGTCCCGATCATCCGTGAGATTGGAAAAACAACATATTACAACTGCGGCGACTGGGTGGAAAGCTGTTCGGCGCTCGTCGAGCACAGCAACGGCCAAATCGAGCTACTCACCAACCTGCATTCCCCATCGCGAATCATCCCGCTCCAGCCTCCCATCTCGTCGCTCGATAACTTCGAGGAAATCGGGCGTCGTCTCGCGAGTCAGTAAATCCCCAACACCGCTTTTCGTCCGCATTTGCAGGAAAATCTACTGCTCGATGGGCCTGAAATAGCCGATGATTTGAGCGGGATTGCGGACGCAGAGCTGAATGTGTGTGCGGCGATGGAAACCCGCTGTCGGGTAGAGCGGCTCGCCTTCTTCAAAGGCAGCGCGCACCGTATCAAATTCGGGTTTCTCGGTTTGTGCTCGGAAGTCATGGGCGTAATTGACCACTGCACAGTCCAGTCGCCGTATGGCCCATTTCCCTCCTCTTCGTTGGTTCTTTGGAAGCGGCGCGTCGGCTGCGCTCAAAATGGCTGTGAATCGGCGGTAAGATTCTTCGATGATGCGAATGGAATCCGGCTCCAGTAGATCGAGACAATTGCCGGGATCAATGATTGCACCGATAACAAACGGATCGTGGATGTGAGCAGCAGACAACTTGGAATCCGACTTCACAAACTCTGCCCATTCCAGCGCACGCTTTGGATTACTTTCCCAAAAGTAGATACCGCTGCCGAGCCAATCATAGTCATTTGCGCTGGCTCGCAAGTGCCCCTCGCCGCTGAGAATCCCCTCGCCCACTTTTCGGTCGCAGCCGTGATACCCGAGAACGAGTGCAGACGAGCGCATTACCGGTAGCGTTTGGAGATGCGCTTGCCGTCTTTTGTGAGAAAGCCGGTACGGATCAAATACTCACGAGCGGATTTTTTCGTCTTTGCAATCTCAACACCGACGCGGTGAATCGCGGCAACTTCTGCGTCAATTTCGGATTTAGTGCGATGGCAGATGATGGTGCTCATGGTTGAACTTTTAGCAACTTCTGTGCGGCAACTCAATGTGTAGTTTTGAGCGCTCAGTGGCCTTGGCAATCCGCACACTTACACCATCCGAGGCTTCCGCTTCGCCGCCGCAGCCGCCTCTATTTTCACGCCTGTCAGGATTTCCTCCACGCCTGCTTCGCGGAAGTCGGCGGGGATTGGGGCGATTAAATCGAGGTGTTCGCCGGTGCGTGGGTGTTTGAAGCCGAGCTTCCAGGCGTGGAGCATCTGGCGGGTAAATACGCCGCGTGTTCCGTAGGTTTCGTCGCCTGCGAGCGGGTTACCGAGGTGTTTCATGTGGACGCGAATCTGGTGCGTGCGGCCTGTGAAAAGCGTGCATTCCACGAGCAAGCCGCCCGTGACTTCGCCGAGCACCCGCCAGCCCGTCTTCGCCGCCTTGCCCTCGCCGGGACGCGCCACGGCCATCTTCTGCCGGTGGGCGCGGTGACGGCCAATCGGCACTTCCACGATTCCCTCGCGGCGCTTCATCGAGCCGGTGACGATGGCGAGATACACCTTCGTCACATCGCGCTCGGCAAACTGCTCCACGAGCGATTGGTGCGCCGCGTCATTCTTAGCCGCGACGAGGCAGCCGCTTGTTTCCTTGTCGAGCCGATGCACGATCCCCGGTCGCTCCACGCCGCCGACTCCGCTGAGTTCATCGCAATGAAAAAGCAGCGCATTCACGAGCGTGCCGTTGTGATGCCCGGCTGCGGGATGCACGACGAGGCCCGGCGGTTTGTTGATCACGATGATGTCTGCGTCTTCAAAAAGAACATCCAGCGCGATGTCCTGCGCCTCCGTCGTACTGGCGATGGGTGGTGGTTCAATGAGCGCGACTTTTTCGCCGCCGCGCAGCTTGTGGTTTGGGCGCACAATTGCGCCATCCACGGTGATATGCCCGTCGCGAACCCAGTTCTGAAACCGCGAGCGCGAATGCTCCAGCCCGAGTTCGGAGAGAAAGTGATCGAGCCGCGTATTCTTACGCGAAGGCTCAACGATGAATTCCTGTGGATCAGCCATGTGCGATTTCTTTGCCCAGTGCTCAAGCCACACCGAAGCTGCGAAGTTTAGCCTTCGATGGTCTGAATCTCCACCGGCTCGACCTTGATGCCCTGCTCTTCCAGCCACGCAATCGCCGCCTTCACCACTTTGCGATCCCCTTTTAGCTCGATGGAAACCAGCCCGATTTCATCGTTCACGCTCGCCTGGCGGATGTTGAACTCCACCTCAAATTTCTTCGAGAGTTCAAAAATGACGGGCTTCGTGATGTGGCGGCTCGGATACATGAGCCAAAGTCTTTGGGTGTCCATGAGGCGCTTGGTAGCCGTCGGCGGGATGGGATACAAACTCTTTAGCGGAATGATAAAAGGCGGACCTCCGTGAATAAGATGCGCATTTTCCACTCTCACGCTTGCCCGCAAGTCCCGGAACTGATTTCACAGCAACTCTCTTATGGAAAAAGTCATCATCCTCGGGACCGGGTGCGCCGGTCTCACCGCCGCAATTTACGCCGCCCGTGCAAACCTCAGCCCGCTCGTCCTCGAAGGCGCAGAGCCGGGCGGACAGCTCTCCACCACCACGCTTGTGGAAAATTACCCCGGCTTCAAAGAAGGCGTGATGGGGCCGGAACTCGTCATGAACATGAAAGCGCAGGCCGAGCGTTTCGGCGCCCGCTTTGAATACTCCGAATGCTCCGGCCTCAAAAAAGGCGACGGCCATGTGAGCATCGAAGTGAACGGAAAATGGATTGATACCGGCGCACTCATCATCGCCAGCGGTGCCAGCGCAAAATGGCTCGGCATTGATAAAGAGCGCGAGCTGCGCGGCCACGGCCTCACAAGCTGCGCAACTTGCGACGGCGCGTTTTATCGCAACGTCCCCGTCTGCGTCGTCGGCGGCGGCGACTCTGCGGCGGAGGAAGCGACATTCCTCACGCGCTTCGCCAGCAAAGTATATCTCATCCATCGTCGCGGCGAACTCCGCGCTTCCAAAGTCATGGCCCAGCGCGTCGCCGAAAACCCAAAAGTCGAGCCAGTCTGGAACTCCGCAATCACCGAATACCTCCCCGATGCCGACGGCGAAATGCGCGCGGTAAAAGTGAAAAACATCATCACCGGCGCAGACAGCGAACTCGAAGTAAAATGCGTCTTCGTCGCCATCGGCCACACGCCCAACACCGCGCCATTCAAAGGCATCCTCGACCTCGATGACAACGGCTACCTTCTCCAAAAACCCGGCAGCACCGCGACGAACGTCCCCGGCGTATTCGCAGCCGGCGACGTGAGCGACCACCGCTACCGCCAAGCCATCACCGCCAGCGGCCAAGGCTGCGCCGCCGCCCTAGACGCCGAGCGCTACCTCGCCGACATCGGCATTCATTAAAAAAAGTAGCCCGCGAGTCCCATCGCGGCACTACGCCACTCGCGTAGCGATACTTCATTTGTCTGGTCGCTTCGCGAATGGCGAATTACCGCGAAGCTCGCGGGCTAGTTTCTTGCGGGCTGCTTTTCGGCATTGCTCGTATCCGCTCAAAACGGCATTGCGTGGCGATGCCAGTAATTGTCGAACCCATCGAAAAAGGCGGCTCAGGTCGCAAGTTTTGGAGAGTGAGCAGTGGAGAAGAATCCCACATCCTCATCCGCTACACAGAAGCCCGCGCCGAGAATGCACACTACGTGGAAATCGCCCGCTTTCTTGCATCCGTCGGCGTCCGCGTGCCGCGTGTGTATTTTCACAGCCGCGAGGACGGAGTCATTCTCATGGAGGACGCTGGCAGTCTCGACCTGTGGACTTTTCGCGATGCGCCGTGGGACGAGCGACGTGCGCTTTATCAACGCACGCTCGACCAGGCGCTCATCCTCCACACAAGCGCACACACCGCGAAAGATCGCCCTGCGCTCCAGCCGGATTTCGATGCAGCGCTTTATCAATGGGAGCAGAATTACTTTATCGAGCACTGCCTCATGCGGCACTTCGGGCTTACCGAGGCTGAGGTGGATCAACATGTGAGCCGCGAGCGACTGGAGGAAATTACCCAGCATCTCGCTGCGCAGCCGCGCTGTCTCGTTCATCGCGATTTCCAAAGCCAAAACGTGATGGTGCGCGATGGGGCCGTCTGTTTCATTGATTTTCAAGGACTCCGCCCCGGCCTCGCGCAATACGACCTCGCATCGCTGCTGCTCGATCCTTACGTGACACTTTCAGAAGCCGAACGCACGGAACTCATCGCTCACTATCTTGCCGGGCTGCGCGGAAGCGGAGCGCAGGACGAAACCGCGTTCATGGCGATCTACGATCTCTGCGCGATGCAGCGACTCATGCAGGCGCTCGGAGCCTATGGAAAACTCGGACACGCCGACGGCCTCACGCATTTCCTCCAGCACATCGCCGTCGCCCTTCCACGCCTGCGGGAAGTAGTCGGCAGGATTCCCGGACTGGAAAAACTGCACGCGCTTTTGCTTGTTCTCGCAGAGCGCGACTAGCGCGACTTCACGCGATAGCTCCCATCGGTGCGCACCGTGATTTCCGGCACACGTTTGCGCTTCTCGAAGTAATCGTATCCCGGCTGGAGCTGCTCCCAAAACGGCTTCAGTGCAGGGTTCTTCGCGATCTCGGCATCTCGCCATTCCTTCCAAGATTCGCCAGACATCCGGGCGGGGAAAATGTGGACGCTCACCGGCTTTTCCCGCGCATCGAGTGCGGCGAGATAAAGCTGCTCCACCATCTCATCTCCCATCGGCAAACAGCCAATCGTGACCTCGTCGCCGTGGATGAAAATATCCGTCCCCGGTGCTTTCGGGTCCGAGAGAATGCGGTCGGCGGCATTTGGATAATTCAAGCCCAGCGAGAGATGAAACAGGCTCTTCGGATTATAGCGGTCGATTTCGTAAAATCCTTCCGGCACCTGCAAATCGCCCTCCTTGCGCTTTGGCCCCGAAACTCCACTGCGGCCCAACACGGGATACACAGCCACTTTCACAAAACGCCCGCTCTTTGCCGCCGCCCACAATTCCAACTCCCCTTCCCGCTTGAAGCCGCGTAAATGCACACGCTCCGGCGGATATGCGACGCCCGCTTTTTGAAAAACAGCCGCGATTGCCGGGCCGGATTTCACCCGCGCTGCTGCGACGCGATCTTCGGCGGGAGGCGCGACTGCTTTGGAACAAGAGATGGCCATGAATGCTGCGGAAATAATGACGAGCTGCGTTTTCATCACACTAAAAACGACACCCGGCGAAAAAACTTTCACGGTTTCTTTGGCTTAGTTTCCGTCAGCGTCGCGGGCGGAGCTGCGGCCTCGGCGTCCAATCTCGGATCGATGCTGCGCGGCTCGCTGACCTTTGCGGAGATGAGTTCCAACTCACGCCCGATGAGCTTTTGAAAAGCAGCATCCTTGAATTCATCCGCGCTGCGAAGATCGCGAAACCGCTCCGCAGCAGCCTCGAATCTGCCAAGCCGCCGCTCCAATTCACCGAGCAAAAGAGCCGTGTTCACGGTTTCCTTTTCGCCGCGTTTCATCGTCGCAAATGCGGTGGATAAATTCGCCAGTGCACGCTCCAGACATTGATTCATCGCCTGCGGCTTGTGCTCAAGCTGCCACGACGCCCGCAGATAGCTGTGCCCGATGAAATACGGCGGCGCCTTCGTCCACTCCTGAATCAGCGCGAGCAGATAGTAGGACGGATACTTTTCCGCCGCCTGACGAAAATCGTTACTCAAAACAAACGGCTTCAATTTCTCCACCATCGCCGCGTCGAAGTTCTCCAAAAACATGACCGTCCTGCACTTCGGGCACTGCGGCAAAGTAGGCGGCTGAATCACATCGCCAAACTGCCGCAGATCGAGCCGCAATCCCTTTGCCAAAGCCGATGTCTCCACGCGCTGCTTCCACGAGTGCGCATCGAAAGGGCACGAGAAATCCTGCTCAATCGAGTTCACCGAGAGAACATCTCCGGCAAGAGCCAGCAGGAGTAAAACACAGCACAGCAAAGTTTGCATCACGCCCCTTAGCACACCGCCCGGCAGGAGCGCACGCAAATGCCTCCGCCAACTCAGCGCCGCCTATCGGGCATCAGTCCGTGGAGTGCGGCAGCAGGCTGCCGCACTCCACGGCGCTTCGCGCTTCACGCGGCGGCGAGTTCCCTCACATGGGCGATGTCGCGGCGGGCGACGGGGCGGAGTTGCGAGGGGAGCAGTGTCGCC
>JANMLS010000103.1:0-14646 GCA_031372675.1 Verrucomicrobiaceae bacterium | reverse complement strand
CCCGCCCGCCAACCGGCTAGCCCCCCGCCGTGGAATTGACCATGTTCAGTCGCACGTTGAATCCGCTCCATCCCTCTTTCATCTCAAAGACCTGGCCGTAGCCTTCTCTACCGCCGATTTGTGCCGTGCCGTAGAACGCGCCATCCGTCCCCTGCACCAGCCCGGCTGTGGGGTTGCCGCCCTCGGTGCTGGTATCCACACTGCCATTCATATATTTGAGGACAGCGAAGCCGCTCCCGTCCGCGTTCAGCTTAAAGACCGTGCCGGACCTGTAGGTGCCGCCTTGCGAAGCCGTGCCGTAGAACACGCCATCCGTCCCCTGCACCAGCCCGCCTGCGGGGAAGCTGCCGGTCGTGGGACCGTCAAAGTTCTGGATCACGGTGAAGTCGCCCCCATCAGCGTTCATCTTAAAGGCAGTGCCGTAGCCGGAGCTGCCGCCGGATCGTGCAGTGCCGTAGAACGCGCCATCCGTCCCCTTCACCAGCACGCCTGCGGGGAAGCTGCCGGTCGTGTCATAGTCAAAGTTCTTGAGCACGCTGAAGTCGCTCCCATCAGCGTTCACCTTAAAGGCTGTGCCGTAGCCGGAAATGCCGCCTTGCGAAGCCGTGCCGTAGAACGCGCCATCCGTCCCCTTCACCAGCACGCCTGCGGGGAAGCCGCCGGTCGTGGAATTGTCAAAGTTCTTGAGCACGGTGAAGCCGCTCCCGTCCGCGTTTACCTTGAAGGCCGTGCCGTAGACGGAGCTGCCGCCGTCCCTTGCCGTGCCGTAGAACGCGCCATCAGTCCCCTGCACCAGCCCGCCTTGGGGGCTGCTGCCGGTCGTGGAATAGTCAAAGTTCACGAGCACGGTGAAGCCGCTCCCGTCCGCGTTCACCTTAAAGGCCGTGCCGTAGTCGAAGCTACCGCCGTCCCGTGCCGTGCCGTAGAACGCGCCATCCGTCCCCTGCACCAGCCCGGCTGCGGGGTAAGTGCCGCTCGGCGGGATGCCAAAACGCTTCAGCACCTCAAACGTCGGCGGGTCCGCCAGCGCGGAGCCTGTGAGGGTGATGACCAGCAGCACCAGTCGGGTAAAAAAGGAGACGAAGCCTGCGGCGAAGCGGCTCCTTGAGCGTTGCCTATTGGGCAGTGAGGGTTGGTTGGTGGTTCGTGGTTTCATAGTGTTGTGTGGCTATCGGTTAAACGTGATTCGCAGGGCCATAAGGAACGCTGAATCTACGATAACAACGGGCACGGGATTTTTTCCGGGCCAATACCCCCCCAAGAACGCGCCTTGGTTAGTACAGGCGCTGGGATTCGTCTAGCGAAAAACTACACCGTCATAAAAAAGTTACATCATTCAGTCTTTGCGCCCCGCAAAACGGCTCAAAGATTTTTCGGGGACGGGTATTTTTGAACCGTGAGGGAGAGGCATTCCGTTTTTCCCCGCATCAAAAAAACACACCATACCAATATGAAGAAACTCCAATACATCGTCCGCCCTCTTCCGAATGGCGGATACACCACCCAAGTGAAATACAAGGGCACACGCGATGCAGACTATGTCGTCGCCCAAGTCGTCGCCCGCACAGGCAAGCCCGAGGCCGACGTGCGCGCCATCCTCGCTGCGCAGGATGACGTGCTCATCGAAGAAGGCATGGACAGCTACAAAAGTGAAAGCGGCGGCGGCAAGCTCGGCTACGCTGCTACCACCGGCGGCAGCAGCCCAAACACCGAGATTGCGCCGACGTGGGACAATCTCAACGTGAGCTTCAACGCCTACTTTCTCGAAACCGGCCTCGACCAGGCACAGAGCGAATTCAGAGCGGAAAAAGTCGGCGAGCAGGGCCGCATCGTCCCCGTCATCATTCGCGTCACCGACCTCCAGACGGGGCAGGCGAACCACTACACCGCCGGCAAAAGCGTGGAGATCGAAGTGCAAAACCAGAGCGCCAAGTTCGACCGCACCGCTGGGGCGAAGATTATGTTTGAAAAGGCCGACGGCACCCAAGTCGAAGCCAGCGACTACGGCACCGCGCGGGGCCGGGTCTTCAGCGGCCAAGTCCCCGCCGGCACCACCGGACCTCTCATCGTGCGCGTTTCGATGCTCATTAACGGCAGCCTGCGGGAAGGCATCTACTCCATCGCCCTCTCATAAGGCACCCGCTCGCCGCCCATCGCCACCTCTGTAAAGGGCGGCGGTGGGTGGCCCGGGGGTGGCACCCCCCGCACTTAGGGGTCCATCCCCCTGGAGTTAGGGGTCCATCCCCCCAAGCCAAGATGGCGCGGCAATGAGTTCCGGGGGTGGCACCCCCAAGACTCAGGGGTTCAACCCCCTAGTTCCGGGGGTCCATCCCCTAAAACGTGGGGGTCCATCCCCTAAACCTTGGAGGCTGGACCCCTAAAACCGGGAGGCTGGACCTCAAAGAGCGCGGGGTCCATCCCCCGAAGCCGTGAGGCTGACCCTTTCCTGACGCGGGTGCGTCAGACGCGGCTATAAAAGCCCCGCTCCGCTGGAAACCATTCGACAGGCGGGCGCGTAGAGCGTAGCGAAATCATGCCCATGTTTAGCAAACCGGATAGCGCTCTTATCATCGTCGGCCACGGCTCGACGCTCAATCCAGACTCCAGCGCGCCCACATTTGAACACGCGGAGGAAATCATCCGGCGCGGCGTCTTTGGCGAGGTGCATTGCGCGTTTTGGAAAGAAGAGCCGAGCTTCCGCCAGGCGCTGAGTTGCGTGGAGCGCGACGATGTTTATGTGGTGCCGAATTTCATCAGCGAGGGCTACTTCACGCGGACGGTGATCCCGCGCGAGTTCGGGCTGGATGGCCCCATCACGCGCATCGGCAATCGCGAGGTGAAGTACTGCGAACCCGTGGGCAGCCACGATAAAATGACGGAGCTTCTGCTGCACCGCGCACGCTCCGTGGCTCCCGACGCGCCGCCGGATAAGACGACGCTTTTTATCGTAGGGCACGGGACGAATTTGAACGACAACTCCGCGCTCGCCGCGAAGCGCGAGGTGGAGCGAATCGCTGCGCTGGGGCTGTTTGCGGAGGTGCAGAGTGCCTACATGGAGGAGGCGCCGCTGATTTCCGAGTGGGCCACGCTTGCTTCGCAGCCGAATGTAGTCGTCGTGCCTTTCTTCATCGCGGATGGGCTGCACAGCTACGAGGACATCCCCGTTCTCCTCGGCATCGCCACGGAAAGCCCCGGCGCAGCAAGCGCGGGCGAGGCTTCGGTGTTTGCGGGCAATCCGTATTCGCTGCGCGGAAAGACGCTTTACTACGCCAGCTCCATCGGCACAGAGCCGGGCTTCGTGGATGTCATCCTCGATCAAGTCGCCGCATTTGATTCCGCCGCCCGATGAACCGCGAACTTCTGAAATCTTTCACCGCATGGCTCGGCGATGGCCCTCGCACAGTCGGGCAAGTGCTCATCTCCCGCGAAGGTGATCATTGGCAACTCCACCATGCCGACGACGCCGGAGAACTGCTCACCCACACCCGCTGGCAGGATGCTCGCGCAATCGCGAATCTCACCGACAGCGGTTCTTTTCGCCCGATTAAAACCACACGCGACCTGCGGCACGGCTGGCGTCTGCTGCTGCCGACGGTGGAGGATGTAGTCCGTGCGCTGGATTATTTTTACCCCGCGATGCTCGGACTTTGGAATGCAGACTCCCGTGGCGAACTAAACCCCACCGACCTCCGCGAAACCCTCGCGCGTCAGACCGGGATGTATCGCATCACACAAAAGATCACCGACGCGCAGGCGCAGCAACTCTGCGCATCGCACTGCTCGCTGTGCATGAAAACGATGCTTTGGAAAATCAACGCCGGGCAGCCAATCACCAGCCTCGCGCCGGAGAAGCACCGCCGCGCTTCCGGTGATTCTATGCCGCTACTTTGCCGCGAAGCGTGCAATTTCCTCATCGGTCACGCGCGGACCATCGTGAAAAAAGCGGAGAAGGAAGCGCAGGACGCTGGCACTTTGTAATCTCCGTGCTAAACGCTCCGCGCGTATGGATCCACAAACAAGACAACATCGAACACTTGGCAGCATTATTTTCCTGAGCCGCTGGCTGCAAGCGCCGCTCTACTTCGGCCTGATCGTCGCGCAGGGCGTTTATGTTTACCGCTTTTTCGTCGAGCTGTGGCATCTCATCGCACTCGCCGCGCAGACCCATGCGGTGAAGGAAGCGGACATCATGCTCATCGTCCTCGGCCTCATTGATGTCGTCATGATCGCGAACCTCCTCATCATGGTCATCATCGGCGGCTACGAGACATTCGTCTCCCGACTGCGACTCGACGGCCACCCCGACCAGCCGGAGTGGCTATCGCACGTGAACGCCGGCGTGCTGAAAGTGAAGCTCGCCACCGCGCTCATCGGCATCTCATCCATCCACCTCCTCAAGACCTTCATCGGTTTGAAGGACCACTCGCACCACGAAGTGCTATGGCAAGTAGTCATCCACTTCGTATTCGTAATCTCCGCGCTGATTCTGGCGTGGATTGAAAAGCTCGTCGCGCCGCAGAAGCACTAGTGCGCCGCGCCAGAAAGGGAGACGCGCAGCCGTTTCGGTGGATGAATTGACACCCTAGACCTGCCTGCTACGGTCCCGCCCCTTTTGCTCAACTTTACACAACAATGATCGGCTGGATTCTCAAAAAACTTTTCGGAAACAAGAACGCGCGGATGGTGAAAAACCTACGCCCAACAGTGGCGAAGATTAACGCGCTGGAGGTGGAGTATCGCTCACTCAGCGACGATCAACTCCGGGAAAAAGTGGCGGGCTGGAAGTATGATTTGAAGGATAGGTCGTGGGTCGATCAGGTGGACTACGTGACGAAGCTCATCCCCGAGGCTTTTGCGGCGGTGAAGAATGCGGCGTGGCGGCTGAATGATCGGAAGCATACGTTCACCGTCTGCGGTCAGCCGATGTCGTGGTACATGGTGCATTTTGATACACAGCTCATCGGCGGTATCTGTCTCTCAAAAGGCATGATCGCGGAGATGGCGACGGGCGAAGGCAAGACGCTGGTGGCCACGCTGCCGCTGTTTCTTTATGGCCTCACGGGGCGCGGTGCGCATTGCGTGACGACGAATGATTACCTCGCACGACGCGATGGTGAGTGGATGGGCGAGCTTTACAAATTCCTCGGTCTGACGGTCGGCATCATCCAGCACGACCAGTATCCCGATGACCGCCGTGCGCAGTATTACTGCGACATTTGTTACGGCATGAACTCGGAGTTTGGCTTCGACTACCTGCGCGATAACGGCATGGCGACGAGTAAGGAGCAGCAGGTGCAGCGCGGGCATTTCTTCGCCATCGTGGACGAGGTGGACTCCATCCTCATTGATGAGGCGCGCGTGCCACTGATCATCAGCGGGCCGGTGACGGTCTCGACGCATCAGTTCGACAAATACAAGCCGCTCGTGGAGCAGATCGTGAAGAAGCAGACGATGCTTATCAACCGCATCTCCAACGAAGCGATGCAGCTTTTCGAGGCGGGTAAAATGGAGGACGCCTCGCGAATCATGTGCAAGGTGAAGTGGGGCCAGCCGCTCAACAAAGGCTACCTCCGCGCAATGGAAGACCCGGAGCGCCGGAAGGCTATCGAGAAGATGGAACTGTCGTTTTACACCGACGTGCAGAAGGTCGAGATGTGGAAGCTCAAGGAAGAGCTTTTCTTCACCATAGACCAACGCGCACACGAAGCGGACCTCACGGAGCAAGGCCGTCAATTCATGTCGCCGGGCGAGCCAGAGGCATTTGTGCTCCCCGATTTGATCACGCAGTTTGCGGAGATGGACCAAAGCACGAAGCTCACAGAGGCCGAGAAGGTCGCGGAGAAAGCGAAGGCTCAGGAGCACGCAAATCTCCAGAGCGAGCGCATTCACAATATCTCGCAGCTTCTCCGCGCATACTGCCTCTACGAGAAGGATGTGCATTACATCGTCCACGAAGGCAAAGTCGTTATCGTGGATGAAAACACAGGCCGCACGATGCCGGGCCGCCGCTGGAGCGATGGGCTTCATCAGGCTGTCGAGGCGAAGGAAGGCGTGCAGATTGATAAGGAGACTCAGACGCTCGCGACCATCACGGTGCAGAATTATTTCCGCCTCTACCGCCGACTCAGCGGCATGACGGGGACCGCCGAGACGGAGGCAAATGAGTTCCACGACATCTACAAACTCGATGTCGCCGTGGTGCCCGCAAACAGGCCGTGTATCCGCATTGACGGAAACGATCTCATTTTCAAAACACGCCGCGAAAAATACGCAGCCGTGGTGAAGGAAATCACCGAGGCCCACGGAAAAGGTCAGCCGATGCTCGTCGGCACGGCCAGCGTCGAAGCATCGGAGCTTGTCTCCAAGATGCTCCAACGCGCGAAAATCCCGCATACCGTTCTGAATGCACGACACAACCAGCAGGAGGCGGAAGTCATCACGCGCGCCGGGCAGTTCGGCGCAGTCACCATTTCCACGAACATGGCGGGCCGCGGCACGGATATCAAACTCGGCCCCGGCGTCCGATTCAAAGTATCGAACCAGCCGCACCCCGACCCCGAAAAACAGAAAAAAGGAGTCAGCCAATACACGCTCACGGAGCCGGAAACGGGTGAAGTGAAGCAATACGATTCGGACAGCATCCATGCCGTCAGCTTGGGGCTGACGCCGAAAAGCACTGAAGCCGGTGGGCTTTACGTGCTCGCCACTGAGCGCCACGAATCGCGCCGCATTGACCGCCAGCTTCGCGGACGCTGCTCGCGTCAGGGCGACCCCGGTTTCTCGCGCTTCTACGTTTCGTTTGAGGATGATCTGATGCGCAACTTCGGCGCAGCGGAGCGGATGACGAAGCTCATGGAGCGCTTTGGAATGCAGGAAGGCGAAGCGCTGGAGCATTCGTGGCTGAACAAGAGCGTGGAAACTGCGCAGAAGCGTGTCGAGCAGCGGAACTATCTCATCCGCAAACGCACGCTCGATTTTGACGACGTGATGAACCGCCAGCGCGAAGTGGTTTACGGCCTGCGCAATGAGTCCATCAACAGCGACACGCCGCGCGTTCTGCTCTACGACGTGATCGATGATCGCATCCCGGAAAAAGTCGCGGAGTTTTTCCCGGAAGGTGAAGCGCCATCGCTCGAATCGCTCGCAGCGTGGGCCAATACGACATTCCCAGTCGGTATCGAAGCGGCTTCGCTCAACGGCAAATCGGAGGAGGAAATCGCCACGCTCATCGCCGAGCGCGTGAAAAAATCCTACGAGCTGAAAAGCCAGCATGAAGTGCCGGAAGCGATCACGAATCTGGAGCGCTACATCATGCTCTCAGCCATTGATAAACTCTGGCAGGAGCATCTCTACGGCATGGACGGCCTGCGCGAGGGCGTCTATCTGCGCGCTTACGGACAGAAAGACCCGCTCATCGAATACAAACAGGAAGCGTTCAAAATGTTCGAGGTGCTGATGGGCAGCATCAAGGACGAGGTGCTGCACAATCTTTTCCGCAGCACGTCAAACGTGATGGCCTTCGAGCAATTCCTCGCGAACTTACCGCAATTCCTCAGCGCACCGGACGAAAGCTCCATCAGCGGCGGAATGAGCGCCGCGCCGGAACCCGCGCCAGAATTGCCCGAAGCACCAGCGCAGCCTCTCCGCCGCGAGGAACCCAAAGTTGGCCGCAACGAACCGTGTCCTTGCGGCAGCGGCAGGAAGTTTAAGGACTGCTGCGGAAAAGCGTAACCACACACTCACTCACATGCCAAATCCCTGGTCTGGAAAAGGAAATCCCTACACCCGCAAAGAAGTTCGCGACCGCCTCATGGCGACCGTGAAAAAAGGCAACGCCATCATCGCTGGCGGCGCTGGCACTGGCATCTCGGCGAAGTTCATCGAGAAGGGCGGCGCGGATTTGATCATCATCTACAACAGCGGACGCTTTCGCATGATGGGCCACGGCTCAACTGCTGGAATGATGGCCTACGGCGATGCCAACGCCATCGCGATGGAGATTGGCGAATACGAGGTACTGCCCGTTGTGGAGGAATGCCCCGTCATTTGCGGCGTCCACGCCACCGACCCGCGTCGTCGCATGTGGCACTGGCTTGGGAAGGTGAAGGAAATGGGATTCTCCGGCGTGAACAATTTCCCCACGCACACCATCGTGGATGGACACTTTCGTGGCGTGCTGGAGGAGACGGGAATGAGCGTGAAAAAGGAGTTTGAAATGGTTGCGCTCGCACGCCGGATGGACCTTTTCAGCGTCGTCTATGTCGGCTCACCCGAAGAAGCCATCGAGATGGCGAAAGCGGGTGCCGACGCGATTATCGCGCACGTTGGGACGACCGTTGGAGGAAGCATCGGCGTGAAAAGCGCGGTGAAGAGCTGGGACTACACGATCAAGCGCACGCAGGAAATCATTGATGCCGCCAATACTGTTCGCAAAGACATCTTCTTCCTCTGCCACGGCGGGCCGATCAACACCCCCGAAGACGCAGACCGCGTGATGAAGGCGACGGATGCCGTCGGCTTTGTCGGCGCGACTTCGCTGGAGCGGATGGGCATCGAGGAATCGCTCACCGGACTCACGAGGAAATTCAAAGCGCTCAAAGCTCCGGCGGCGAAAAGATTCGGGAAGAAGTAAGCTGCGTCGCTTGCGAAAGTAGTCAGCGGCTTCAGCCGAGGTGAGATGGCTCTCGCGGAACGTGCAGTTTCGTCGGCGGGCAATTCCTTCAAAAAGAAACCCACCCGGCGACTTGAGATTCTTCGGCTGAAGCCGCTGACTACTTTCGCAAGCGCTCGACAAATGAATGGCGGAGCGACACCAATCACCGTCTATGTTTTACTCCCGACTGCTTACTTTTTTTGCACTTGGTTTTACACTGTTGCTCCAGCCCCGCGCGGACGCCGCACAAAAGCCCAATGTGGTGATGATTATTTCGGACGATCAGGCGTGGACCGACTACGGATTCATGGGCCATGAAGTCGTCAAAACACCGCATCTTGATCGGCTGGCGAAAGAAAGCCTCACTTTCAAAAGGGCGTATGTTCCTGCATCACTCTGCTGCCCAAGTCTGGCGAGCATCATCACGGGAAAGTATCCGAGACAGCATCGCGTCACTTCCAACGATCCGCCGGTCCCAAGCGGAATGAAGCCTGCGGAGTTTGCAAAAAGTCTGGGCTTTCAAGAAGGACGGGAGATTTACAACCGCTACATGGACGCCGAGAAAACGCTCCCTCGTGAGCTAGTGGCTAATGGCTATCTCGCATTGCAAACGGGGAAATGGTGGCAGGGCGAATTTCAGCGCGGAGGCTTCACGCACGGCATGACCAAAGGCGGACGGCATGGCGACGCGGGATTGGAAATCGGACGAAAGACGATGCAGCCGATCTATGATTTCATCGGCGAAGCGAAGAAGGCCGAGAAGCCGTTTTTCGTCTGGTATGCGCCGCTTCTTCCGCACGATCCACACACTCCGCCGCAGCGGATACTCGATAAATACAAAGACAAGACGCCAAGCATTCATCAGGCGAAGTATTGGGCGATGGTGGAGTTTTTTGATGAGACGATTGGCGATTTGCTCGGCCATCTGGACAAGGAAGGGCTGACGAAAAACACCATCGTAGTCTATGTGACGGACAACGGTTGGATTCAAAATTTGGAGACGCCAAAATACGCACCGCGCTCCAAGCAGTCGCAATACGACGGCGGTCTGCGCACTCCGCTGATGGTGCGCTGGCCGGAGAAAGTCGCGCCTTTGATGAGCGATAAAGTGGTGAGTTCCGTGGATATTTATCCCACCGTTTTGAATGCTTGCGGAATCAAAGTGCAGGAGGGATTGCCGGGCGTGGACCTTCTGGATGCGAAGGCTGTGGATGCACGCAAGGCAATCTATGGAGATTGCTACACGCACAATTCCAAAGACCTCGCCAATCCTGCGGCCAGCCTGCGCTGGCGGTATGTGATCGAGGACGACTGGAAGCTCATCGTCCCTCATGCCGCCAATGAACAAGGGCCGGTGGAGCTTTACTATTTGAAGGCCGATCCGATGGAAAACTCCAATAAAGCGGAAAGCGAAGTGGAGCGAGTGAAGGCGATGACTGCCAAGCTGGATACTTGGTGGAAACCGTAGTCAGTCCTCGAAATTCATCGCGCCGATCAGCCGCAAGCCGTCCAGCGTAAGCCCAGAATGCACACGGCCAATTTCCCGGACGCCAGCAGCGATGAGCTGGGCGTAGCCGCCAGTGGCGACGACATGCACTTTTTTCGCGCTCAGTTTTTGCCGGATTTCCGCGAGGATTTCCCGGACAAGACCGCGATAGCCGTACACCGCTCCTGCCAGCATTGCGTGTTTCGTTGATTTCCCAATCGGTCCCGGCGGTTCGATGAGCGAGATTTTTGGCAGCAAGGCGGTGCGTTGATGCAGATAGTCCGTCATCGCTTCCAGCCCCGGCGCAATCACGCCTCCGACGTATTTTCGCTCGGCGCTGATGATGTCGAAAGTCACCGCCGTTCCAAAATCTACGACCACACAAGGCGCACCATAAGCCGCCGCTGCGAAAGCCGCATTCGCGAGACGATCCGCGCCGATGCTTGCGGGCTTCGGGTAATCTATCCCGACACCTAGACGGCTACGAAAGCTCGTTTCGTGGATGGAAATTCCGTCCAGACAATCCGCAATCACCTCGCGTTTTGCAGGCACCACGGAGCACATGACCACGCGGGCAAACTTCCATCCTTTCAAAATGCGGCGCAGCGATTCCGGCTCCACATCCGCCGTCCGAAGCTTGCGCGAAACTCCCACAGCTTCGCGCGATGAGAGGGCGAATTTCGTGTACGAGTTGCTGTTATCAATCAGCAAAAATTCCGCAGACGCCATTTCGCGTGGCGTCTATTTGGCGACCTTCGACGCCTTTACTTCCAGCTTCCGGTAAAGCGTCGCCATGCTGATTCCCAGCATCTTCGCAGCCTTCTCGCGGTTTCCGTTGTTGAATTTGATCGTCTCTTCGATGAACCGCTTTTCCGTGTCGTGGATAAAGTCGTCGAGCTTCTTGCCGACAGGCAGTATCCCGCCGGAAGGCTCCACAGGACCACCGACTTGCTGGACCACATGCGGTGGCAAATCGGAGACGCGAATCAAATTATCATCGCAAAGAGCGCAGGCGCGCTCGATAGCGTTTTCCAATTCACGCACATTGCCCGGCCAGCGGTAGCCTTGCAAAACCTCTAGCGCTTTCGGCTCAATTTTCTTCGCGTCGGTGCCGTTTTGTCCGGTCTTTTTCAGGAAGTGCTGGACGAGAAGCGGGATGTCCTCGGTGCGCTCGCGCAATGGCGGAAGTTCGATTGGGATTACTGCCAGCCGGTAATACAAATCCTCGCGAAACTTCCCGTCTTTCACCTTCTCCAGCAGCGTCTCATTGGTCGCACCGAGCACGCGGACGTTGATGGCCACCGTCTTGGTATCGCCCACCCTACGAAGCTGGCGTTCCTGCAAAACACGCAGCAATTTCGTCTGAAGCGGCAGCGCCATCGAGTTCACCTCATCCAGAAAAATAGTCCCCTTCTCCGCTTCCTCAAACAATCCCGCCTTGTCCGCCACCGCTCCGGTAAATGCGCCTTTTTTGTGTCCGAAAAGCTCCGACTCCAGAAGATTCTCCGGCAGTGCCGAGCAGTTGATCGCCACAAACGGATGATGCTGACGTGAGCTGTTGTAGTGCAAAGCGCGGGCGACCAGCTCCTTGCCGGTTCCGCTTTCGCCCACGATCAAAATCGTCGAATCCGTATCCGCCACCTTACGCAGCAGATGATAAACTTCATCCATCTTCGACGATGTGCCGATGATGTTTTCCGGGTTTGCCGACCGCTTTACGACCTTCTTGAGCGTGTCGCGTTCCTTCGCCGTATCGGAAAACTCCACCGTATGCTTCACGCGAGCCTGCATCTCGGAAATCTTGAACGGCTTGCGGATATAATACCGCGCCCCGTCGCCGATTGCCTTCTCCGCGATTTCCTCGTTGCCGTATCCCGTCATTAAAATCACCTCGCAACTGCCGAGCAGATTCTTCGCCTGTCGCAGCACCTCAAAGCCATCGGCCTTCTCCATTTTAATGTCGGAAATGATGAGTTGCGGCGCGATATTCTCAATCTGCTCAATCGCCTTTTGTGAGTTCACAAAAGGGAAAGTTTCATGACCGAGTTCTTTGCACGCGGTGACTACGAGTTCGACGATATTAGGCTCGTCATCAATAATTACGATCTTTGCCATAAGGTTGGGCTGGGCTTTGCTTTCGCGGATTTGGAGTAATTTCACCAATGAGAAAACGCGAGTCTTATTTTCGAGAAACATCGCAAAACAGTCTGAAATCCAAGTCCCTTGCTCGATTGCCAATTTCACTCACTCGCGGCTAATCCGCTGATCAAACTCGGAACTATTTGAGGGCGAGATAGCGCGGGGGCTGAAAGCAAGTCTGCGATTGAGGAAAAGTTCCTAGCAAGGCGTGTTGGTCAACGAACAGCGGTGTGCAATTTCCGCGCAAATCGCCGTGTGTGGCTCGCAAGCGTTCTGTGGTCTGGCGCAATACCGATGCGTGCTTTTACAACGACCTCTCACGCTCAAGCAATCGCCTTGGAGCTGTTCGCAATTGACCAGCGACTTCAAGCAATCGCCTCGGAGGTGTTCGCAATTGACCAGTAGCCTCAAGCAATCGCCTGTGAGGTGTCGAAAATTGACCATTTACAGAGAAATATCACATTTTCTCTAGCCAGCAGCCAGACAGTCACGGCGTTACTAGGGCACTCTAAACACACATGAAAGACACCATCACCAATCGCCTCGATCCATCGTCCTTATTGCCGCCCTGCTCGCCGTTATTATTGGGGTGGAGGATTTGGGCTTGCCGCCGGATCTCGCATCCGCTTCATACGCGACTTTGCTAACAAAAATCCCACTTCTGCTCAACCGTTCCATGCACACCAAAATTCTCACTTCCCTTCCTGTTGTCCTTGCCATTATCACCGCGATATTCCTCTCCAGTTGCTCCTACAACGTCATCCCCACGCGCAACGGCGGAGCGAAGCTAAAGACTCTTACCGCTCCCCCCGTCCATGGCACAACTATTGAGTGGACCGGTGAGAAAAATCAAGACGGCTACGCAACAGGAAAGGGCAACGAGATATGGTATGGACCGGACGGCAAGAAGACCTACGAATGGGAGGGCGAATACCTAAACGGCTTACGCCACGGCGGGTTTGTGGGGCGACTCTACTCATTCGGAAAAATGACCGAAGAAACAAGATGCACCTACTCAAACGGCTTGCAAGTGGGCGAATGCGAGGCGATCAACTTCGCTGCAAATGTCGGTAGCGACTGGGTCCGCATCAAGACAAACTACAGTGCTCAGGGACAGATCAGCTCCAATGAAACTAAGCACCTCAACGGCGAACGCACGGTCACCGGCTACACACCTAGCGGTTACTCCTCCAGTACCACCTACAACCGCGACGGCACCGTGAAGCAGGTGCCTCGGACAACCTCATCCTCCAGCTCCGACGACAGCGACTTTCTCGGCGCGATGATGGCCATCGGCGGCGCAGCAGTCGGGAGCGCGGACCTTACCATGGCCGGCATCTCCACTGTTGCCGGGGACGAGGCGGGAGCCATGCAGCATATTAACAACCTAGCCTCAGGCAGCAGTGAGACCACTGGCACCGCTCGCACGGCCTTCGCTGCTGGCGGCACTACCGCCGCCCCCAAGCGCAAAATCCAAAGGCGCGACAACCTCATCAACGAATACGGGCTTAAAAAATACCGCGGTCTCCAGAGCGACCATATCTCCCAGTACATTTCCGCCGCCGACAAAGCTCTCGACTCCTACCACCAGACCGGCGAGGAAAACTACTACACCCAGCACAAGGAATACGCCGACATCGCTTTACAATTTCACAAGCAGACCAAAACCGAAGGCACCCGATTGCTCCGCTAACACTGTCCTTCATCCGGTGATTCGCTCCGCTCACTCCTTTTCTGAAACGCAGGTGTTTGACTCCTTTTCCAAATCTCCGGAACTTTCCTTAAAACGTCCAGTTTAGCGAGAGGGTGCCGAAGACTTGGGCGTCTTCTTGTTCGCGGAATTCTTTCGTCCGATAAACGAATGCGTAGGCGAGTTTTGTGTTTTTGATGTTCATCGCTGCGCCAACGCTGAGGTCGGCTACGAATACTTCGCGGTCCACGGAGGGGCCATTTCCAAAGGTGTTTCCGTCGAGGAAGATGTTGTGCCCGACGATGCGGCCATCAACGCGCGCAAAGGCGTAGAGGCCGAGGTCGAACCACGCGCGCTGTGCGGCCATGCGTCCGTCCACGGGCGTGGAGGTGGTGGCGGCGGGGCTGATTGCGCCGGTGCCGAAATCGTCGGGGAGGTTGATGCCGATGCGGAATTCGCCGCCGATGTTTGCGTAGGTCTGCACGTTTCCAAGTGCGACGCCTGCGTGGGGGAGGAGTTCCCAGTTTAGCCCGCTGCGTTTTTCGCGCATGGGCCAGCGCCATGTGCGTTCATAGACGATCATGGCGCCGAGTTCGTTGTGGAGTTGGTTGTCCCAGCCTTTGGGGTGGCCGATTCCACGGAGTTCGTGGACGAGGCGCTGGGCTTCTTCGGCGTGCT
>JANMLS010000101.1:0-18308 GCA_031372675.1 Verrucomicrobiaceae bacterium | reverse complement strand
TTCTATTAATAATTATCGCAGAATTAACAGGAATCAAAACCGAACTCTGATCGGTCGATGCGGGATTGGATCCTACTTTTCGCCATCCTTGCCCTGGAATACCACCAGTTGAGTAATAATATGTTTCATAACCCTGAGTGTTTGTGTTCCAAAAAAATACTTGGTCAGCAGTGGTTATAGTACCAGCAGCAATACCAGTGGTTGTTGAATTAGTGTATAGCGAACTAGAAGCAAGAGTTTGCGTTGAAGCGTAAATATTCGATACAATATTTGAGCCTGGTAATACTGCGATCGAAGACTGGCCGGTCTTTACACCACCCATAATTACTATGTTGGCTGCAGTAGAAACTTTGCGTTTGATAATTATCCCATCTTCAGGGTAAATGGGTGTATTTGCTTGAGAAGTGTTGGCTGGATTGGTGCCTACTTTTCGCCATCCTATACCTGGAATACCGCCAGTTGAGTAATAATATGTTTCATACCCACTGCCGTTGTATACGAATACTTGATCAGCTTGGGTAATAGTACCACCCGCCAATCCCCCTTCATTCGAAGCACCGAAAACAGATGCAAATGTCCAATGCTGACGAACCTTAAAAGAAACAGGCGCACTAATACCTGCGGCAAGATTTTGAGATAAAGTAAGAGTTTTAGTAGCGGCTGCAGTAGCAACAATATCATACATTTGGCCAGCTCCTGACCCAGATGTGATTTCAATATAAAAAGAACCAGCAGCACCATTAAACTGACTATCAGTCCAAGTTGCTTCGTTGTCCGTTATTGAGTTCGCGCCAACTGTTTCCGCACTACCCTGATAAGCAACTGTGCGAGTAAGCCCGAGAGAAGCGAATGTGATGCCAGAAGGTGAGGTAGAAGTGCCGACCACATTTATCGTAGTGAAACCAACTGGATCCGTCGTTGCGGTGGTCTGTGCGAAGGCTGGGGAGGCTAGAAGCGCGATGGAGGAAGCTAGGGCGAGCTTTTTGAGTCCAAGGGTGATGTTCATGGGATTCATATGTGTTAGATTTTGGAGGTGTGCAAGGGTTTATATGAGATTTTTTACGATTGTGTGACCGAATTCTGAGATGATTTCTACAATCATTACTTCGCTGGGCAAGGGGTTTTTATTACAAAAATCTTGTGCGTTCTGAAATCATCGTCGTCGAGTGCTGAGAAACTGAAACGTAGCAATATGTATGCTTTGAGTGTCATTAATTTGCAGAAAAAATTGGAGCTTGAGGCGTAAGCCAGAGCGTCATCTTTCTATTTTCCTAGAGCCTGCACGGAACTTCTCAAAGGCAGCAAAAGCACGGAGCAAAAGGGAGCGCGGGCTTCTCCCGACGAGTCGGGACAGTGTCCGGCATCCTGCCGGGCACATGCAGAGGGAAGTAGCGTCCTTGTTTAAGCCGAACGCCGCGATTGGAGTCAGCCAAGCGCAAGAGACGTAAAGGAGCGGCAAATTCATTCGCCGACATCCGAAACGCGAAGCGCAAATCTAACCAGCGAGGCGCGGAGAAGGATCGTGCGCTACGCGGTGGGGGAGTTCGGCGAATAAATTCGCCGCTCCTTTACGCTTTCCGCCTTCAATCGCGGTGTTTGGGCTAAAGGGCACTCCCGGAAACTCGTAGCAGCGAGGTAGCACAGCCGTCTCGGCTGTTGCATCGGGCGGGACGCCCGATGGCCCCACAGGCGAGACGCCTGTGCTACGAGTTTCCGGGAGTGCCCTTTAGCCGCTGACTACTTTGCGCTCGCTTCGTTTGCGGGGGAAAAGATAGGCGTCCGGTATGCTGAATATACGTCCGACCATCCAGCCGCCGCTTGATGCTGCCGTCTCGCACGCCGCGCTTTGGAATCGCGCTTACCGCGAGCTAGGCGCGAGTGTGCCGCTGGCTATCGCGCTGGAGTGCCCGGATGGGACGGTATCGCGCTTTGATTTTTTCACGCTGCCGGACACGTCGGAAAATGCGGCGCTGAACCTCCGCTATGTGGAGCGGCTGGTGAAATTTCTGCTCTGGTCGCGTGGCGCTTCGCGAGTGGTGCTTGGCGGTGCGCCCGAAGTCGTTTCCGCTTTGCAGGCGATGTATTCAGCGGGTGGTGCGCGGGCTTTTGATGCGGAGTTTTCGGCAAAAATCTACGGCGCATTTTCCATCGAGGGCTGTGCGTTTGAAGCCGTGCTGCAGGCGAGAGAGGCCGCAGTGCAGTTGGGGCGGCATCTCGATGGGTGCCGCATTGGTTTTGATCTGGGCGGCTCCGATAGAAAATGCGCGGCGGTGGTGGATGGAAAAGTCGTGTTTTCCGAGGAGGTGACTTGGGACCCGTATTTCCAAAGTGACCCGCAGTATCACTACGACGGAATCGCCGATACGCTGAAGCGTGCAGCGGCGCACCTGCCGCGAGTGGATGCGATTGGCGGAAGTGCGGCGGGTGTCTACGTGAACGGTGAAGTGCGTGCCGCTTCGCTGTTTCGCGGCGTGTCGGAGGGGGATTTCGAGAAGCGAATCCGGCGCATCTTTTTCGATCTTCAGCGCGACTGGAATGGCATCCCTTTTGAAGTAGCGAATGACGGCGAAGTGACTGCGCTCGCTGCCTCGATGAGCTTCGGGGAAAACAGCGTGCTCGGTGTGAGCATGGGCACGAGCGTGGCGGCGGGATACGTCACTGCGGAAGGCGCAATCACTCCGTGGCTGAACGAACTCGCCTTCGCGCCAGTGGACTATCGCGCCGATGGTCCCGTGGATGAATGGAGCGGAGATCGCGGCTGCGCAGTGCAGTATTTTTGTCAGCAAGGCGTGGCGCGTCTTGCGCCGCTCGCCGGGCTTTCCTTTCCAAAGGAAATGAAGTTCGCGGAGCAACTCGTAGAGGTGCAAAAACTAATGGCCGCAGGCGATGTGCGGGCACGAAAGATTTACGAAAACGTGGGCGTCTGCTTCGGCTACGCCATCGCGCACTACGCGGATTTTTACGACATCGGCACGCTGCTCATTCTAGGTCGCGTGACGAGCGGCGAGGGCGGCGATCTCATTTTGGAAAAAGCGGGCGAAGTTTTGCGGGCAGAGTTCCCCGCGCTTGCAGAGCGCATCAAGCTGCGAACCCCGGATGAGAAGGACAAGCGCCACGGACAGGCCGTCGCGGCAGCAAGTCTGCCGAGGCTAAAAACATCCGCCGCGTAAGTCGCGTATCGCAGCCGCGAGGAAATCGAGTGAGCGAGACGGCGTGAGAGTTTCCTCGGTTTCCCCACCGTGACTGATCGCAAGCTCGCTCGCGCGTCCGCAAAGCCATGCGCCTGCACGAGCCGCATCGAAGGCTGAAGTGCGCTGCGCAATGAGCGCGGCGATGACACCCGTGAGCACGTCGCCATTTCCGCCCTTCGCCATTCCGGGTGTTCCCGTGGTGTTGTAGCTGTGCGAATATCCAGCCTGCCCGACAAGCGTTCGCGCACCTTTCAATAGCAGTGTGCAGGGGAATGACCGTGTAAAATTACTCAAGGTTTCCAATCGGCTGCGCTTTGTGAAATCAGCGTCCAGTCGCGCCATTTCGCCGGGATGCGGCGTGATGACGCGCGGGGCGGCACTTTGCCGGAGTGCGTCTGGTTTTTCAGCGAGAGCATTGATTGCATCCGCATCGACGACCATCGGCAGCGAGGTATTGGAAATGAGGCGCACGATTTCTGCATCGCGCTCGCGGCCTATACCGGGGCCGATGGCGACAACATCTGCACGCACGGAAAGCACATCGTCAGCCGATTGGAATGCGCGCAGCATGATCTCTGGCGGGAGTTTGGCCGCGATAGTTCCGAGGATATTTGCTGGAACGTAAAGCGTAACCATACCCGCACCCGCACGGAGCGCACCTGAAGCACAGAGAGCCGCTGCACCTATGTAAGGAAGCGAACCTGCTACTATCGCAACCCTGCCATAGTCACCCTTGTGAGTGTCGAAGCGCCGTCGCGGAAGCAAGCCAGCGAAGCTTTGTGGCGTGGCTAAATTGCACGTTTCTTCCGCGCGGATGCGCTTGCTCAGTTCTGCGAGTGGGAGCACGCAAATTCGCCCGACGTAATTTGCAGCGTGGTCGGCAACCAGTCCGCGCTTTGCAAAGCCGACAGTGAGCGTGGTGTCAGCGATGACGCATGACGCATCCGCCGCACCCGTGTCACCATCGAGTCCCGTGGGCAGATCGAGCGCAATGACCCATGCGCCGGCATGGCGGCGGAGCGCGTTGATTTGGTTTGTAAGAGAGGTAATGGGATCGCGCAAAGACCCTGTTGCGCCGATGCCGAGCAATCCATCGAGCACGATGAACGGCCTGCCACTGGTTCCACGAATTTTGTCCAATGCTGCGATTCTGCATCCCGCAGCTTCGTGGTATTTTTTGATTACGAGCGAACCCCATTCAGATTCTGCAAAAGCGGGCACCAGCAACACACTCCAGCCCGACGACGCGAGGTGTCGCGACACAGCGAGGCCATCGCCGCCATTGTTACCCTTACCAAAGAATGTCACGCATACGCCGGGATTCGGAAAGAATTGCCGGATAGCCCTAGCCATGGATTCGCCGACCTCATCCATCAGCGCTTCGGCGGAGACTCCGTCCGCAAACGCCGCGTGTTCGGCGGCTTTCATTTCTGAAACGCTGACGATCATCTGGCCACGCTGCGAATGCCCGCCGCCACAGCATCCGCAAGGCGCTGGCGGTGGCTGGAGCTGCGGATTCTACGCGCTTCGTCGCGATTGGTGAGGAATCCCAACTCGCAAAGCACTGCGGGCATTTTTGTATTTCTCAAAACGCTGAACCCACGGCTTCTCACGCGGCGATCCTCCGCGCCCGTGGCACGGAGCACTTTGGAGTGAATGCTGTGCGCGAGGGCGGCGCTCTTTTTCCCCGAGTGGTAATAAGTCTCGATGCCGCTCGCTTCGGTGTTGGCTGCGCCGTTGAAATGAATGCTCACAAACACTGCGCTGCTGCCGTAGCGGTTTGCGATGCTGGCGCGATCTCCGAGCGTCACAAAGTAGTCGCTGCGTCGCGTCATCACCGTGCGATAGCCCGCTTTGCGCAGCGCGGAATCGAGCCGCTGCGCCACATCGAGCGCGTATTCTTTTTCCGCGTAGTATTGATTCGGGTGCCCGCCGCGATCATGTCCGCCGTGGCCTGCGTCAATGATGATGACTGGTGCTGCGGCTGCGGAGAACGCGAGAAGCAGCAGTGTGCAGATGATGCGGGCGAGTGTTTTCGAGATCATCGGATTGCCCGCACTATGCCCGACCTTTCAGCCCCGTGGCGAGGATGGTTTGAAAATGCGGCGCTTCTTTTTCACGCGCACAGACTGTGACTTCGATGTTTTGAAAACCCGCCGCTGACAGCCACGCATGAAGGTCCGCCTCGCTGAAACCAAGCCAGCGATCCGCGTACAATTCACGCGCTTCCTCGAATTGATGCTGGAGCAGATCGAGCACGACAATGCGCCCGCCTTTTTGCAAAAGCCGATGCGCAGCGAATATCGCACGCTCCGGGTGCTCGGAGTGATGAAGTGCCTGACTGAGCAGCGCGAGCGTGGCCGAGTTTGCAGGGACGGGCGGCTCCTCGATGCTGCCATGCCGGTATTCGAGATTTGCGAATCCATGCTCCTTCGCGAGCGATGCGCCGAACTCCACCATCTTCTCGCTGGAATCCACGGCGATCACTTTTTTCGCACGCTTGGCGAGCAGTTGGGCGAGCGTGCCTTCGCCTGCGCCGAGGTCCACCGCGACGGTGTCCGGCGGCACGAGCAGGAAAAGAAAATCCGCCACCGCTTTCCACGAGCGACCGGGGACGTAGGTGCGGCCAAATTTTCCCGCGAGTTTGTTGAAGTATTCGCGAGCGCGGTCGTTGCGTTTCGTTACAGCGACTTCGAGCGAGACGCGGTCGTGCGTGGCTTCGGGGATTTCGCGCTCCACGGATTCGAGGATGGTCGCCAGCCCTTCGAGCGTGGCGGCATCGGCGGTGTAGTAGCTATTTTTCCCAGCGCGACGATCTGTCACGATCCCAGCCTGCCGGAGTTGGGCGAGGTGATTGGAAATCCGCGACTGCCCCATGCCGAGAATCTCCTGAAGCTCCACGACGGAAAGCTCCTCGCGCCTCAGCAGCAGCAGCATCCGCAGCCGGGTCGGGTCCGCGATGAGAGCGAGTCTTTCGATGAGTGATGCCATGCGTTCGCGACGTTTCCGCATTCACGGGAGAAATGCGAACACTTTGCATCGGCGCTTGCGTCCCGGCGCGAGGCGTGGGCGTTTAGGTTGAATGAGTGCCTCCTTGCTTTGGTTCCGAATTGATCTCCGACTTGCCGATAATCCTGCGCTTCACGCTGCCATTGCGAGCGGCGCGGTGATTCCTGTTTTCATCTGGGATCCAAAATCGGAGGAACCTTGGCGGCCCGGCGGCGCTTCAAATTGGTGGCTGCATCAGTCGCTTGCTGCGCTCGATGAATCACTTCGCAAACTCGGCTCGCGGCTCATCATCCGCAGCGGTGTTTTACTCGAAACACTGCACGCTCTCGCGAAGGAAACGGGCGCGGAATCGGTGATGTGGAATCGCCGCTACGAACCAGCGGTGATCGCCCGCGATGCCGGGATCAAGAAGTCGCTCGCGGAAGCTGGGATCCAAGCGGAGAGCTTTTGCGGGGCGCTGCTGCACGAGCCGTGGACGGTGGAAAATAAATCCGCAAAGCCGTTTCAGGTATTCACACCGTTCTGGAAAAACTGCCTCACAAAACCCGACCCCGAAGAGCCGCTCCCCGCACCTACACTAATCCCCGCGCCCGCAAAATGGCCGGACTCGCTCGCGCTTGCGGAGCTGGGGCTGGAGCCGGAAATCAACTGGGCGGGCGGGATGCGCGACGCATGGACTCCCGGCGAGGCGAGTGCGCAGAAACGGCTTGCTGGATTTTTGGGAAATGCAGCGGCGCGATATGGCGCGGCGCGGGATATTCCAGGCATTGAGGGAACATCACGACTCTCGCCGCATTTGCATTTTGGCGAGATCAGCCCGCGACAAATCTGGCACGCAGCGCGGGAGTCTGGGCTGCCCGGCTGGCGTGAATCGCGCTACATCACGGAGGTGGGCTGGCGCGAGTTTGCGCATCATTTGCTCTATCATTTTCCGCGCACGCCTACGGAGCCGCTGCGGCCTGAGTTTGCGCGTTTTCCGTGGCGGGAAAATGAGGCGGCGCTGAGAGCATGGCAGCGCGGGCAAACGGGCTACCCGATAGTGGATGCCGGGATGCGCGAGCTGTGGGCGACGGGCTGGATGCACAATCGCGTGCGCATGATCGTCGCGTCGTTTCTCGTGAAGGATTTGCTGATTTCGTGGACCGAGGGCGCGTGGTGGTTTTGGGATACGCTCGTGGATGCGGACCTCGCGCAGAACACGCTTGGCTGGCAATGGACGGCTGGTTGCGGAGCGGATGCCGCGCCGTATTTCCGCGTGTTTAATCCATGCAGCCAGGGCGAGAAATTCGATGGCGACGGCGCCTACGTCCGCCGCTGGTGCCCGGAGCTTGCGCGTGTGCCGCAGGAATGGCTGCACAGGCCGTGGGAAGCTCCGGCGGAGACGCTGGCGGCGGCGGGTGTGGTGCTGGGCCGGAATTATCCGCGCCCGATTGTGGACCACGCGGCGGCGCGGGATTTCGCGCTGAAGGCCTTTGCTTCGCTGAAAGAATCGGCTGATTAGAGCCTGTACGGAACTTCCATCCGAGATGCTGGCGATGTGAGTAGCAGAGAGGAAAAGGGAGCGCGGGCTTCTAGCCCGTAGTGTCCGGCATCCTGCCGGGCACATGCAGCGGCGAGCAGCGTCCTCATTCAACGGGATACCTTCGTGGATGCCGGCAGGATGCCGGAACCTGTCCCGACTCGTCGGGAGAAGCCCGCGCGCCCTTTCGCTCCGTGCTTTTGCTGCCTTTGAGAAGTCCCGTACAGCCTCTAAAGCGACTCGCGCAGTAGTTCAAAAATCGCGGTGCTGTCTATGAATCCACGGATTTTTTCTGCGCCGAGTCCGCGTCCGACGGCGATCACGTCTTCGGCATTTCCGAGCGCGGATGGAAGCTGATGCGCGGCTGGCTGCGCGGCATCGCGGGCGTTTGGGCCGGATGCCCAGGTGATCGGCGGGAAGCCTTCGGGTGTCGGCGAGAGGAGGGCGATTCCTTTATCCGGGCGCAGCGGATAGCCGCTCATCGCGAAGCCGCCCGTGTTGTTGCGGCCCACGGCGACGATGAGCGAGCGCGGGCCTGCATACTGGATTGCGGTTTCGATTGCCTTGTCGAGTTCCGCAGTTTCGCGCAGCAGCATCTCGCCGTCGTTGATCAAAGCGGCGCGGGAAATTTGCGTTTCATCCACGACGAGGATGTAGCCGTCGCGATCCGTTTCGAGGCATTGGATGGCGCGGCGGACCATGTCGGAAAGCGATGGCTCGGTGGAGCCAGCCTCGCGCATTTTCACGGAGGCAAGTGCGCCCGGTGCGAAAAGCCCGATCAGCGTTCCGTCGCAATAGGATGAGGCATTTTCCAGCTCTGCTTTTGTGCGCACGATGTCGCGCTGCGATGCGCCGGATTTTTGAAAAAGATCGCGGCCATCGGTGCGGAAGCCGCCCTTTTCCACCGGCAGAAAATCGCCGAGTCCGCCACCGAGGAGCACTTTGAATCCGCCTTGCCCAAGCAGCATCGGCGCAATCGGATCGCGCAGCGTGGAATTGGCGGTGTGGGCAAAAAATGCGGCAGTGGAAGGCTCGGTGAACCGGTCCGTGGTGACGAGGCCGGTGGCGCGTTTGCGGTCGCCGGCGATTTCCAAAATAGTCGGCACTGCGCGTCCGTTTGCGTCCACGCTGAGTTCGCGGTGTTTTCCTTTTCGCCCCGTGGCGAGTGCGGTCGCGGCGGCGGCGGAATCCGGCACGGAGAACTGAAGGCCGTCATTTCGCACGAGTGCGATGTTTGGGAAATGCCGCTCCACATTCAGCCGCGCATCTGCGCCGCCGAGGTAGAGGCGAGTGGCGGCGAGATGGCGCGACGACATTCCATCGCTCACAAAAATAATGATCGCGAAGGGCTTCTTCACCGTCCAGAAGCGGATGTAAAACGTCCCCAGCGCGACGAAGACGGCGAAGATGATAAGTGCAAGCAGTTGGTTGCGCAGACGCATGTCCGGCGATTGAAAGCGGGCGCAGAGAGGAAAGGAAAGAGGGAATATCCGCCTCAGTTTCCGGCGCCGCCGGCGATGATATTGCCGGTCTGTGTGGAGATCGCGTTGCCTGCGCCACCGGCGATAATTCCAGCCGATGTATCTCCATTGGCAAACCGCTGCGCACTTCCACCAACCATATTTCCGCCGGGCAGGACGGATACGGCGAGTGCTGCCGAGCCTGGATTTGGAAGCAAGTTTCCAGCACCGCCAGCGATGATATTCCCGCCGCCGGAAGCGATGATGTTTCCTCCGCCGGATGCGACGATATTCCCGCCACCGGATGCGACGATACCACTGCCGCGAAACTGCACGCTCACGAAGCTGGCTCCATCGTTTGCAAGAAGTTTGGCACCGTCTTTGGAAATGAGATTCCCTCCTCCCGATGCAATCACATTGGCCTGTTGGTTGACGACGAGTGAGGTGAGGTGCGCGGGCACTAGGCTGGCGCCGTCATTGGCGATTAAATTCCCGCCACCCGAGGCGATGATGCCACCTCCAGCGATGAAGTTGCCGGCACCACCGGCGATGATGTTGGCCGGTTGGGTGACAACGAGAGAGGCCGGGCCGGCTGCAATCACGCGGCCTGCGCCCATTGGGATGATCACGGTATCACCGATGGTGAGGAAGTCGGCACCGACGATTTGCGAGACGGTATTTCCTTTGCGGAGCTGGGAGAGAGCGGCTTCAGCGGCATTCGTCGCGGAGTTTCCGGAGCCAAAAAAGAAGCGTCCCACTCCCTGAAAGAATGAGCCGATTGCATCGCCTGCGACTTGGAGTCCACCGACGATGTCGTTGCTGTTGGTCACCAGTGTGCTTGTTGCGGCAGGTGCGAAGGAACCGGCATTTGTGGAGGCAAAGACGCAGGAGTTCTCTACGAGACGGGCATTTTTCCGCTTCACGTTTTTCTTCAATCTTACTGCGAGTTGCCGGACGAATATCTGCTCGCCCTGCGGCGGTATGTTGGGAAGCGTCCATTCAATCCGCGTGCCTTTCTTTTTGAAGCCAGCGGTGGTGCTCACCGGTCCCGTGGTGACGATGTCGGTGCCATCCGGGATGAGAATTGCGAGCACGCCGCCCTCCACAGCCGTCTGCCCGTGGTTGCCGACTGTCATGGTGATCGGTATCACCTCGCCTTCGCGAATGGAGGCCGGGGCGTCTTTTTTAATGACCGGACGAGGGCCGGATGGATTCACATCAATGTTCATGATGCCGCTTAGTTCGGCCAGTATTTTGCCGTTTGGCGCAGTGAGAGCGCCCGTTGTCAAAGCCACACGAACTGGTGCAACGGATGCGTGGACGACCTCCGCGTCGAACTGCGCGGCTGCATCAGGTGTTTGGATTTGTGCGGGGATTTGTGCGCTTGGTTTCACGCGCATTTTTACGGAAACGATGATGCTTGAATTTCCCTGGATCACAGGCACTCCGACAGTAGCCGATGCGACTTCGTTGTTCGGAAGTCGCTTGAGAACCACACCGGTCGCAGGCGTCTCGGCTCCCGTGCTGGTATTGATGAAAACCGTATCCAGATAGGTCGCAAACTTCGTCGGCACATAGCCTCGGAATGACACGTTTGAGGCTGCTCCGCCGCCGTTGTTGCGGATGACCGTATCGAAAGCGAAATCTTCTTCGAGCGTGGAGCCTGCCTTGGTCGGATACATATCGACCGCCAGAGAAACGGGGGAGACGACAATGCACTGCGGGTCGGTATTCGGACAAAGGATCGGCGCTACAAAGCTGCTGCTGAAAACAGTCGGTGCGGTGTTTGGAAAAAGCGCCCCGACTTTGAGCGGCACGGGGTCTTTCGCCGGTTTGAAAATATCACGCGACAAGACGGTAGCCGGGCGGATTTTGTAGCTGACGGTCGTTGTGCTGTTTGGCGCAATGTCGCCGACGCTGAACATCACGCTGCTTGCCTGAAACACCCGGCGCGAGTCTCCGGTAATGAAGGGCTGCGTGATCTCGCGATTCTTCGAGTCGTAGAGTTTTACAGCTCCAACTCCCGGCGCACCGTTGTTGATCAGCACATTGGAATCATAAACTGCCTGCGGGGCGATGATGTCCACGATTTGCACGTTGCGCGCAGGGACTCCGCCACGGTTGGTCACGCGGATGATTTGCGTGATTTGATGCGCACCGGCAGCGGCGGCCTCGGAAACGACCGTTGGAGTTTCGACGCCGTTGATGGTGATGAAGCCGTCGCCTTCGCCCATTACTTCCTTGCTGGCGGCAATCTGTGGCAATCCGGCGATTGTCGGCAGGGTGAGCAGCGTGCGGATTGGTGCTTGAGAAAGCGATTTTGGCTCAAGCGGATCCACGTCGGCGATTGTGGGAGCCGGGAATGCGTAGAATGGCTTCCGCCCGCCGCTCGTGCGAAAATTATACTCGATCAGGCGGAGTTCGTTTGGCGAAGACGAGAAGTCGTCGTTGATGATAGTATCGGGCAGGTCTGCGCCGACACGGCAGGTGAAAATCAGCGTCCGGTTTTCCCGGCCAGCCATGGTTCCGAGCGACCATTCGATCACTCCGGGTTCGGAAAACGTGGGTCTGACAAGCCTTGGGTTGGAGGCCGATGAAATCGAAGTGTTTGGGGTTCCATTGAAATTGAGTCCATTCTGCAAGCGGTAGCTCTCGAATTGCATTCCAAGCGGGATGCGGACGGAGACTACCGCTTCGGGGCGGGATTCGGTTTTCAAATTCTGCACGCTCACCGTGTAGGCCACGGTGCCGCCGATTGGTGTGATGCCCGAGTCGGCAGCTACACTCATGAAAAGGCCGGAATTTACTGTGGCCAGAGGTACGCCAGCAGGGGCGAGCAGGAAATAGGTTTTGGCGCTGCGGGCTTTTGCGACGGCTGTGGCGAACGTTTTGCCGTCGGAAACTGGCGTGCTGTTGTAAAATGCGGCGATTCCCATCGGACCGATTTTTTTGCCGATGACGGCCTCCTCTTCCACGATGCACGAGTAATTGGCCGTGCCCGTCGCGTTCACTGCGAGATTTGGAATACTCCAAACGACGGCATAGTCGATGTCGCGTGTGTTGCGCAGACGAATGTGGGGGAAGGTCCCGCCAGTCGAGAGAGCCATGGAGCTGGATGCCGGATCGCGCATCATATCGGGGACTGGAGCAATCACCACCACGTTGGCTGCATCGACAGAGCCTGTATTCTGCACCGTGACATCGTACCGGATGATGTCCCCAGGCCGCGTCGTCGAACCCTGCGGATCAAGCTGACTGTTCCGGGTGACAGTGAATTCTATACGAGGCTTTCCATTCACCTGATAAACTCCTAGAGCCTGTGTAATGCCGTCGATTTTTCCCGGCGCAGAACTGACGACTCGGAAGAAGTAACTGCCGCCAGCGAGTGGCATCGGAAAAGAGGTGGTCCAAATTGTTGCAGTGGGCTTCGAGCGCGAGAGCGCACCGCCCGGCACATCGGTCCAGACGCTTCCATCGGGGCTTGATTGGATGCGGAGGGAAAGGCCGGGTTGTGTGGCGCTGAGTTTCTGTTCTGCATCAAATTTCCAAGTCGCAAACTGGTCGCCAATCGAGTGTCCTTTTTTCCCGCCCGCAGAGACTGCAAACTTGCCCGCAGGTGCGACTGCATTTGCCGAATCCTCAATCTGCGTCGCAGGAAAGTCTGCGGTATCGAGCGTGCCGGTGCCCGTCTTTATGAGATAGGCACGCGCATTAAATGCTGTGCTGGAAAATAGGACAGGCGTTGCCGCACGGACTGTGAAAGTGCGGCTCACCGAGCCACCAGCGGAGATCGAGGCGATGCTCCATTCCACGGCGGTTTCGGAGCCAGTGCCCAAAAGCGTGCTGCTGGGGCTGGTTGCAGAAACTCGCGTCGTATCCGTGGGCAGCCACGCTTCGATCTTCACGTTTTCCAGTGCTGCTGCACCATTGTTGGTAGCAGTGATTACATACGAAAGGTCCTGTCCGGTAATGCCAGACAGCGGACCTGTTACTTCCAGTGTGGCAGAGGACGTAGCGCCGCCTGTGGTGTTTGGAAAAGACACAAGCGCCACGGCTCCTGTGCCCACATTATAGCCGGAGACAAGCAGGTCCATTTTGCCATCGTTGTTCAAATCACCAGTCCCGATTGCAGATTGATGTTTATCGTTCAATGCCAGAGCAAACGGCGGCGTGGAATGCTCAATGACCAAAGCGATACTCCCAAGGTTTTCCTGCGCAAACTGATCGACCCGCACGCTCCCTGAATCCCCGGATGTATAGACGGTGGTAGCGACTTCGATTTTGCTGTCGCCATTGAAATCTGCCACGACCAAGTCAATCGGCAGCACACGCGCCATCGCCTCCTCGCTGATGCTGGAAATCGTGTAGCCGATACCCGACTCCAAATCATCGTCAGGATATTGCCCACCGAAACCATTGTCCTCGCCGGAGCGGTTGCGAAATATCTCGAGATGCGTGGAATTTGTGAAGCTCCCCGGATCGCCTTCGAGGGAGCGCGTTGTAGTCGCAAATACGTCATTTTTCCCGTCGTTGGAAGCATCTGCGACAAAGATACTTTTCACACGCTGCCCAAACGAAATACTTGGTCCGGTTGCTTCGAGCGCAGTGCCACTCCATCTCAAGACTTCGCCCTCGGAAAACGAGGCTAAATCTCCGGCGACTACTACTTCTGCGGTCGTATCACCCGCAGCGGTTCCAGTGAGCGGACCGGCTGCCAGGGCTGTCACGCTATCGATCGATGAAACCGCCACGGACCCACCAGCAGAAATCGCATACCCTCCGCCAGCCCCGGCATTCAGAAACCAGAAAACACCCGGTCCGTCTCCAGTCGCTGAGGCTGAACTGGTGCCCGCCACAATATCCAAATCGCCATCGCCATCAATATCCCCCACAGCCAGCCGCTCAAATGAGTTCCCCGCAAAATCCAATTGCGGAGCGAATGAGAGATTGGTGCCGTTATTCGTGTTGGTGAGTATGGATAAAGTGCCCGCATCAACGAAAATGATGTCCGGTTTTCCATCTGCATTCAGGTCCGCCACCGTCCAGTCGCGCAATTGAGTGGTGATGATGGTCGATGCCGAGACGCCGAAATTGATACCAACAGAACGACTGCCGTAGGCATAAGTCCGGCCACTATTTCCGAGAAAATCGACGGTCTTCCCGTTCCCAACAAAAGGAGACGATGCGATGATGCCAAAAGGCGAGCTTGGAAAATTTGCCTCCAGTTGTGTTGCCGCCCCAAACGTCGGCTCGGCCCCATCTGCCGGAATCGCAGCAGCAAGCATGGCGAGACAGATTGATGTTTTTCGCACCGGATTTAATAGCGTTCGAACTGCACATATTAAGCTGGCGAAAAGGCGCAGTAAATTCGGGGATATTTTTATCATAATTATTCGCAACCGGAAAAAACAACAATTCTGTCAAAGTCTCCGTATCATTTGCTTGAGTAGAATAGGCGTCATTGATGCCGCAAAAAGCGGGCGCAAAGAGGAAAGGAAAGAGGGAAGTAAGCGATACGAACGCAAATCGGGCGCTGGCTCGAAGATCATGTCTGCGAAGTGGGAGCGCGATACTTGCGGAGATTCGCAGGAGCCGCTATTTCCACAGCGTGCAATTCAAGGATTACTACGCGATTTTAGGTGTGCCGAAGACAGCTTCGCAGGACGATATTCGTAAGGCTTTTCGCAAGCTGGCTCGGCAGCATCACCCCGATGTGGCGAAGGATAAAAAGTCGGCGGAGGCGAAGTTTAAGGAAATCAACGAAGCGAACGAAGTCCTCAGCGATTCGGAAAAGCGGCAACGCTACGACAGCCTTGGCTCGGATTGGGATAAAGTGCCGCGCGGAGGCGGTGTGCCTCCGCAGTGGCAGAGGACTGGCGGCGGAATGCAGGGCGGCGGATTCAGCGATTTCTTCGAGGCGTTTTTCGGAGGAAGCGGGCGCGGCGGATTTGGGCGCGGTGGTTCTGTAAAACGTCGCGGCGAGGATTTGGAGTATGAGCTGCCGGTGAGCGTGGAAGATGCGCTGCGGGGCGGAAAAACGGCGTTCAGCATTTCGCGCGGCAATCGCTCGGAGACCATCACGGTGACGATTCCAAAAGGCGTTCGCGCCGGGCAGCGCATCCGACTCACCGGGCAAGGCGGGCCGGGAGTTGGCGGCGCGGAGGCGGGAGATTTGTATTTGCTGGTGGCGATTGCGCCGCACCGTGATTACCGCGCGGAGGGCGCGGATTTAATCCGGGAAATCCCGGTGACGGTGACGGCTGCGGTGCTGGGCGGAGAGATCGAAGTGGAGACGCCGGACGGCGCAGTGAAGCTGAAAATCCCCGCAGGAACGCAGCCACGACAGAAGTTCCGGCTGAAAGGTCGCGGGCTTCCGAGCGGCGCGGCTGGCGCACGCGGAGATTTTTTTGCAGAGGCGCGCATCGTGATTCCCACGGTGCTCACAGCGGAGCAGCGGACACTTTGGGAATCGCTGGCGAAGGTCAAAGAATGAGCGCGGGGGCAGTCCCGATTTAGCCCCGGCGACGCTCCAGCATCGTGACCATGATGAACGAGAGCAGCAGATTCATCGTCTCGCGCGGCGTGCTGTCTGAGAGGCGCTCGATGCTAAATTTCCCCTGCAAAAATGCGGGGAGTTTGTGCATTCGCAGGACGCCTTCTCCATTTGCACGCGCAGCGAGGTAGCGCGGATGAAATAGATAAAGCGTGAGCAGGCCGATGAGCGGAATCTGGCCGACGAGACCGTCCATAAACTTCGCGAAAGGGTTTTCTTCGCGGATGCTGAAATCAACATTCTGGTCGCCGGGATTGAGGATTTCGTAATTTGCGCGCCACAGCGAGCGCCAGCCTTTGCGGCCCACGGAGCCGATGAGCGCGTTTGCAAAATCCGTGAAGGAATAGCGTGCGGACCAATCAATGATGCGGTCGGCGCGGATGTCGGCGAGCTTTGTTTTCCGCGTGGAGTCGCTGTAGATTTCGATGTGTTCCTTGAATTTGAAAAGCCGCTGCCGTGCGTGCAAAACGGAGCGGCCCGTGGCGTCCACGACATCCATGCGCGGAGCAATGGTGAGCACGCGGAACGTGAACTTGAGCGGATAGACAAGGTTATCGAGGTAAGGCGCGAGCTGGTCGCCGGTGGATTGATCGCTTTGGAGCGATGCCTTTGGTGGCGCGTAGGGATTGTCTTCGGGTGTGTGCATGTTCGTGGTTTTAGATTTCAAAAAGTGAGCGGATTTTTGCGAGGAAACCGCGTTCGTATTCGCGGGCTTTTTCGTGGGGCGCGTGGTGCGTTGCGTGCGTGGCGAGGATGCTCTCGGTGGATATTTTTCGCTGTGCGAGCATCTCGCTCATCCGGGCGGCGAGTTCGGGGTTTTCCTTCAAAATCGGCTGTATCTGCGAGCGACGGATTTCCCACACGACGCTGTCGGAAAGCGCACGGACTGTGGCGGTGCGGGCCTCGCCGGTAAGCAGGCACATTTCGCCAAATGCCTCGGCTGCGCGAAGTGTGGCGACGCGGGTTTCCGCGCCATCACGGAGGACGACGATTTCCAACTCGCCGCGCAGGACGAAGAACATGGAGCAGCCTTCGTTGCCTTGGTGGATGATGGTTTCGCCGCGCCCGAATTGCAGCAGGCGTGCGTTTTCCAGCAGGCTTTCGAGTTGCGTTTCGCTGAGGGGCGAGAGGAGTTCGAGCTTGTGGCAGAGGGTGCGCAGCTCGCTGGTTTCGCGTTGGACGGCGGTGTTGTTGCGAGTGAGGTGGACGACGCGTTGTGGGAACGGCATTTGGATTCCGGCACGTCTCGCTTCGTACCAGATGTTGGTGCGGATGGCGTCTTCGATGTCGTTGAACCGCGCTTCGTCATCGAGGCTGTATTTGATTTCGTAAAGGATCGCGGAGTCGTCGAAGTTTCGCAGAAACACCTTCACTGGAGGATTGGCAAGCACCAGCGGCACTGCTTCTGCCGCGTGTTTGAGAATGTCGCGCACGGTGTTGGGTGGCGCTGCGTACTCAAATGCAACCCGCAGCCGGTTGGAGTGGGTTTTTGTGGGGAAGCTGAGGTTGGTGATGGTGCTCGTGACAATCGTTTTGTTCGGGATGTCGAGATACACGTCGTCGTTTGTGCGCAGGCGGGTGGAGCGCCAGTTCACCTCCACCACTTCGGCGCGATATTCGGCCACGATGAGCCAGTCCCCCGATTTGAATGGCTTGCCGATTTGCAGCGCGATGCCGCTGACGATGTTTGCCAGCGTCTCCTGCATCGCGAAGCCGAGCACGAGGGCGACGACACCCGAGCCAGCGAGAAAAGCATCCACTTTCACCCCATGCCGCAGACTCAGCACGAGCAGCACGCCGGTGGTAAATAGCGCAAACCCGAAAACCTGCTGAAGCAGCTTCGGCGCTTGCGTGGCGTATGCGCGCTGAAACCAAAGTCCCCAGAAAAAACGGCGCGTGAGCGCGAGCGTCGTGAGGATTCCCAAAATGATCAGCGCAGAGCCAAAGAAACGAATCCCCGTATCGTGCCAAGTCTCCGGTGCCTCCGCCGCGATGGTGCCGCCGTGCTCGACGGCATGGATGATTTTCAGCGGCACATAAACCGCCAGCGCGAAAATGAACCAGTGGTAGGAAATCCCGAATGGAACAAGATGCCGCCGCTTCAACCAGCGCCCGCCCGCAAGCCCTGCGAGATAGATAATCGGAGCAGCCGCGAGACCCGCGATCACTGCGGGGTTTTTGATTATCTCGCCGATGGCAAATGGCATCATTGCCGCGAGCGTAAAAAACCGCAGTTGGAAACGGAAGCGGCATTTTTCATAGCTCGCTGCACTTTCGACTAAATAGACCAATCACTCCTGCGAAAGCCGCCGCAACTCCGCCCGATAGTCCATCTTTGGGAAATCATAGCCATCCCGCCGCGCCTCGATTGCTGGGCGGATGATTTCTTTTCGCACATCGATCTCTTTCCCCCACAACTCCTGCCACAGCACCCGCGTATTCGTGGTGATGTCGCCCACCATTTCCTCGTCGAAATTCGGGCGAAAAAGGTCCACGGCGTACTGCAATTCGCGGCGCAACTCATCCTCGGTCGGATGCCCCGTCCGCTCGATCACCAGCCGGAACGCCGCCAAATC
>JANMLS010000097.1:0-14483 GCA_031372675.1 Verrucomicrobiaceae bacterium | reverse complement strand
CCGCTCATCATGGGCCAAAAATCCGTCTCCGGCTCCCCGCTCGGCAGTCCCGCCACCGTGGATACCATGCTGCAATTCAGCGCCCGCCACAGCATCGCCCCCACCACCGAGACCTTCCCCATGTCCCGCGCCAACGACGCTCTCGAACACCTCCGCAGCGGCAAAGCGCGGTACCGGGTGGTGCTGGTGAATGATCTGGCTGAATAACTCTTCCGCTTCCTCGGCAAACACATCGTCAACGACCACATCCATCTCCATGTCAAAATCCATGCGGGGAGGGAAAGGTGTTCGAGACGCTCCACAGCGTTTGGATGCGTTATCGCTCCAATCCGAGAATGTGCGCCACAAAACCAGTCCGAGCGTAAAATGCCCGGCTCGTGCTCCCGTGTCCTGCTCCTTTTGTTCTTGGCTGGACAAGCACTCCCATTGCTCCGGTCAATGAGTGGAATCCTTTCGTGCGAATTGTCTCCCTAACTAGTTCGTAGTCCGCTTTGACTTGGTTGAGAATTTCAGGATGTTCGAGGTCGAAGGTCGCGACTCGCGCCAAGACGCTTCTTTCATCGAGCTGACTTTCGAAGACACGAGCACAAACCACTGTTTTGCGGAGCTTGCTGAAGAGGTGGCTTTGTTCAAACGGAGTCTGTTCCACGTTGTAGGCATTGATCATTGTGATTGCCATGGTCTCCTTCACTTGAAGCTGGGCACTGCTGTTCCGTTTCAATGGAACGATTTTCAACTCCCAAGACCCAAAATCTGGTGACTGTGCGGAGTTGATAGGCAGGCCGAGATAGCGCTCCAAGACGTGACCGGCCCAGCCTTTGTTCTTCTTGTCGCCTCTCCAGACAGTGACTTGATATTTGTCGGCGAGGGCCCGGAGGTCCACACCTTGAAGCTCCTTCAATTTGGCAAGGGCAAGCTCGTGTTCCATAAATACTTCAGAGAGTTGCAGAGACCGGCATTGGTTTTGGCGCAAACAAATCTGCAGAATTTCTCGCATCCGCTTTGATTCGGGCGACAGACAAGGCGATGTGGGCTTCGTCTGCCTCGATGCCAACACATCGCCTCGCATTTCGAACAGCCGCGATGGCGGTAGTGCCGCCTCCAAGAAACGGATCGAGAACCAAGTCGCCTTCGTTGGTAGAGGCGAGCAGGCAACGTTCAACGAGGGCAACGGGCTTTTGGGTCGGGTGTTTTCCGTGGGTTTTTTCAGCTCCGCTGGGTGCGGTCATTTTCCACACGCTTTTCATCTGCTTACCGCCGTTGGTTCGGCGCATCAGGTCGTAGTTGAAGCGATGTTTGCTTGTCTCGTTCTTTGCTGCCCAGAGAACTGTCTCAGTGGAATGGGTGAAATAGCGGCACGAAAGGTTGGGAGGAGGATTCGGCTTTTCCCAAGTGATGTCATTCAGAATTTTGAACCCTAGTTGCTGCATAGAGTAGCCGATGGAAAAGATGACGTGCAACGTGCCACTGACCCAAATGGTGCCGTTCGGCTTGAGAACGCGCTGGCAGCGACGGAGCCATTCAAGATTGAATTCGTGGTTAAGCTCGGGGCCGCGTGACTTGTCCCAATCGCCCTTGTCCACCTTCACCATTCTGCCCGCATGGCAGGTGATGCCGCCGTTGGAGAGGAAGTAGGGCGGGTCGGCAAAGATGCAGTCGAAGCGACCCTCGGGGTATTTCGCAGCAATCGCGTCAAGAAGCTCAAGGCTGTTGCCGTGGTAGAGCCACACGCCTCGATCGTCGTGGTAGGCCAATCTTGGAGGCGAAGGCGGTGCGGACTTCAGTTGCTCGACGGGTGGAGCGGCGCCGAGTGTTTCGATGGTCCCATCTTCACGAAGAAGAAAAGCAGAAGTCGCCACGGTAGCTGCATCCAAATCATCGTTCAAAACTCCATTTTTCGGCGCGGACAGAGGGGTCGAATAGAGTCCAAGCTTCTTCGTTTGTTTTGCTGGTTTCTTCACCCGCGTTCAATTGATCAGGTCTTTCCACGAAGCAAGCATTCCTCACTTAATCTGATGGGGCGCTTTCACTTTGCCGCTCTGCCCATCCCGGTCGATCGCGTTGATGCTGCCATCAGCGCCGGGCATTTTACATGGCGATGAGCCTACCGCCTCTCTAATTTGAAACGATCCTGCCGGGCTGCCTAGCGGCGCGGGGGAGAGGCGGGTTGTCGGGGTGGCCAGAATGGACTGAATTGACGGGACGGACTTGGAAGGGGGAGAAAAATCCTGTGGAACCCGAACCGCTCATCCCGAAGCACGGTGGCTATAGGCAGTTCAAGAGCTCAATTCGCACACCTTTGCTTAGATGCTTTGGGCCAACGGCCCTGCGCAAGCCAGCCCAGGTTGGAGCGAGGAACGAGCGGAGGCCTGGGTCACCGACCGAGAACGGATGCAGCCCCATCGGGGCGACACAAAATGAACCGCCCGCCGGAAATGTCGCACACGTAACGCGCGTCGATCCTTCGTGGCATGGCGCGACGCTTGACGGTGGTTGTGCCGCCCCCTTGGGGCTTCGTTCATTTTCTGACGGGAACTCAGGCCGGCGCTCCTTCGTCGCTTGACCTGGGCTGGCTTGTTCTGGGCCGTTGGCCCAAGCGGGCAACGTGTATGCCAATATGAGTGTGATGAGGCGGCCCCCATCCTTGGTCGAAATCTCGCCGCGCCAAAAGGCGTGGCTCACCATCGCCGGCAACCTTCCATCCGCCCATCAGCCAGTTTACCAACTCGACGCCACGAATGCTCGGTCGTGTTTCTAATGCGGTCCACATGAGGCACGAAACTTTTGGGCCAACGGCCCTGCGCAAGCCAGCCCAGGTTGGAGCGAGGCACGAGCGGAGGCCTGGGTCACCGACCGAGAACGGATGCAGCCCCACCGGGGCGACACAAAACGCCCGCCCGCTGGGAATCTCGAACACGTCACGCGCGACGATCCTTCGTGGCATGGCGCGACGATTGACGGTGGTTGCGCCGCCCCGTTGGGGCTTCGTTCATTTTCTGACGGGAACCCAGGCCGGCGCTCCTTCGTCGCTTGACCTGGGCTGGCTTGCTCAGGGCCTTTGGCCCACACAGTCAACGGACGCGCTCCGTCAAATGTGCCTGCTACACGGGGCGGTTCATTGCGGGCGGGACTCATGATGCACGCCGGGAATCAATCCCACACGTAACGCTCATCAATCTCGATCTCGTGCTTTTTGCACAGGGCTCGAAATTCGTCCTGAAACGACCAACTCCGATGATGCTCCTCCTGCTCAGCCACATATTTCCGTACGGCGTCGATGTTTGACTGGCTCACGGAAAACGTCCCGTATCCGCCCTGCCAATGGAAGTTGTGAAGTTCCGCACTTTGCTCTTTGAGCCATTTCGAAGCGGGGGTTTTCGCCTTTTCCACCAGCGTCGCAATCGTCACGGTGCGCGATAAATTGCAGAGGATGTGAACGTGGTCCTCCACACCGTTGATCAAAATGGGTTCGCATCCGATTTCCTGCAAAACGACCGCCATGTAAGCGCAGAGGCGCGTTCGAAGCGCGGCATCCTGTAGAAATGGAAACCGGTTCTTTGTGCTGAAGACGACGTGGAGAACGACGCGTGCGAGCGATTGTGGCATGGCTTGTTTGTATGCGCGGCGGTTGATTTTTCACGTCATTTTGTGGATTGCCAGTGATTGAGCCGCCCCGTTGGGGCTGCATTCATTTTCCGACCAATACCCAGGCCTGCGCTCCTCCGTCGCTCCAACCTGGGCTGGCTTGTGCAGGGCCTTTGGCCCACCGAGCACTTTGGTCTAGTGGCATCTTCATCCGATGAAACCGAAGTTCCCTCCGAACAAGAATGGCAAATCGCGGGTTTTTGCGAAGGGCGGATTCGACACGAGAGGTGGGTGTGCTGGAGGATGCGAATGCACTCTGCCTTTGGCCGTGATTCAGGCGGCGCTGGGGCTTTCGAGGTGGCGGGCGGCGTGAACGCAAAAACGGCGCCGACTTTTGCAAGCTGGCGCCGTTCTGTTTTTGAGTTTTTGTTTGTGGGTTATTTCGTCGAGCTGGCTTTGGTTCCGCCGAGCTTTTCAAGCAGGGCTTCGCTGTGCTTCAAATGCGTGCGGAGGCCGGGAAGCGTGTTGTTGGAAAATGCCTTCAAATCGACATTCTTCGTGCTTGCCGAGAATGCCTCGAACATTGCCACGATCTTCTTGTGGCTGGCGACGGTGGCGGCGACGTAGGTGCGATCGAAATCAGCATCCGTCTTCTCTTTGAGGCCGTCGATGAACGCCTGATGCTCGCCGAGGTCGGACGGCAATTTCATCGACATGCGGTCTGCGAGCGTGGCGAGGTTTTTGTTCACGTCGGTGTGATCCTTCTCGATGCTCTTGGCGAAGGCTTTCACGTCGTCGCGGTTGGTCTTGTCCTGCGCGATGTCGGCGGCTTTGATCTCCGTGAGGCATCCGCGTGTGACGGCATCCATGAATGTCGCGTCTGCGGTCGCTTCAGCGGCGGTGGTGGTGCCGGTCTTTACAACGTCCTCCGCGAAAATCGCGGGTGATGTGCTGAGCGTAAAGAGCGCTGCGGTGATGGTGATGGTTTTGCTGATGATGTTGTGTTTCATACACAGAGGGATCGGCGCGGAGGGATGTCTGGTCGTATCGGATGCAGGAAATCGCAAAACTATCGCACTCACCGCTTGAAGTCCTTTCAGGTGACTAGGACGCAGGACGGACTGTTTAGATTTTGAGTTTCTGCGTGCGGGCTATTCCGTCGCCTTGATTTGTCCCGCGCCGCGCCTTATCGCTGTGGCATTATGTGGAAAGGTAGATTTCAGGAACAAACCGCCGAGTTGTTACAGACGTTCAGTGAGAGCATCAGCTTTGACTGGCGCTTGTGGCGTCACGACATCGAAGGCTCCATCGCGCACAGCGCTGCGCTGGAGCGGGCCGGGCTGATTACGAAAGAAGAACGCGCAAGCATCGTGGACGGACTGCGGGCCATCGGCGCGGAGATCGAAGCGGGGACGTTCCAATTTAAGATCGAACTGGAAGACATCCACATGAACATCGAGTCGGAGCTTACGCGCCGCATCGGTGCCGCAGGCGCAAAGCTCCACACCGCACGCTCGCGAAATGATCAAGTGGCGACGGACATCCGCCTTTATCTTCGCGATGAGTGCGACGCGATCACCGCTGGCTTGCGCGATTTGCAAAGCGCACTCGTGGAACTCGGCGACCGCGAGCAGGACGTAATCATCCCCGGCTACACGCATCTTCAGCGCGCGCAGCCGGTCTCATTCGCTCACCATCTTCTCGCCTACGTGGAAATGCTGGAGCGCGACCGCAGCCGCATCGCCGATGCTCGCAAGCGCATGAACGTCCTCCCGCTCGGCAGCGGCGCGATTGCTGGCTCGACCATCATCCTCGACCGCGAATACGTCGCCGCGCTGCTCGGCTTTGATTCCGTGACGCAGAACTCGATGGACGCCGTGAGCGACCGCGATTTCGCCGTGGAGCTGCTGGCCGCGCTCGCGCTGGTGGCGACGCATCTTTCGCGGTTGAGCGAAGACGTGATTCTGTGGGCATCGAGCGAGTTCAAGTTCATCCACATCAGCGACGCCTACACAACCGGCAGCTCGCTCATGCCGCAGAAAAAAAACCCCGACGTCGCGGAGCTTACTCGCGGGAAAACAGGGCGCGTCTTCGGAAATCTCGTATCCCTTTTAACAACGCTGAAAGGACTCCCGATGACCTACAACCGCGACATGCAGGAGGACAAGGAACCGGTCTTCGACAGCGTGGATACGATCAAGAATTCGCTCGCCGTTTTCACCGGAATGATGCGCGGAGTAAAAGCCAACCGCGCCGCCTGTGCCGCCGCAGTCGCCGACCCGATGCTGCTCGCCACGGACCTCGCGGATTATCTTGTGAACCGCAGCGTGCCCTTCCGCCACGCGCACGAACTCGTGGGAAAAGCCGTCGCGCTCTGCACGCAGCGCGGCTGTGAGCTGCCGCAAATCCCGCTCGCAGATTATCAGGCGATTTCGCCGGAGTATCAGGCCGATTTGTTCGACTGCTTCGACCTCGCCAAAGCGATGGCCGCACGCAAAGCCATCGGCGCTCCCTCGCCCGCGAATGTGTCGTCGCAGCTTGCTCGCTGGAAAGCCGCGCTTGTGCTGTGACGACTTATCGCATGTTGGCAGTCTCCTGTGCTTTTCGGCTGTGATCGGTGATCCGTGGTTGGTGATCCGTCGCAAGCGACATTGATGCACGCTTGCGACTGATCACGGTTTACCGATCACCAATCACAATCTCGCAAACACCACGCCTTCCGCCCTCCCCGCGCACGCACCGCCGCAATAACTCATTCCCAAGCGCTGCGGTCCGTGCTACACCCGCGCCCCATTTTCTAAAAAAAACGATGTCGAACTACACAACCTGCGCAGTGCCCACGGGCGAAAAAATCACCATCAGCGGCGGAAAACTCACCGTCCCAGCAAACCCCATTGTCCCCTTCATCCGTGGCGACGGCACCGGCCCAGATATTTGGGCGAGCAGCGTTCGCGTGCTCGATGCAGCCGTGGAGAAAGCCTACGGCGGTGCGAAGAAAATCGCATGGATGGAAGTCTTCGCAGGCGAGACGGCGTTCACGAAATTCAACAACTGGCTGCCCGATGACACGGTGGAGGCGTTCAGGGAATTCCTCGTCGGCATCAAAGGCCCGCTCACCACGCCCGTCGGCGGCGGCATTCGCTCGCTCAACGTCGCGTTGCGCCAAATGCTCGACCTCTACGTCTGCCTGCGCCCCGTGCAGTATTTCACCGGCGTCCCTTCGCCCGTGAAGCGCCCGGAAGCTGTGGACATGGTCATTTTCCGCGAAAACACTGAGGACATCTACGCGGGAATCGAATACGCGGGAGGCACACCCGAAGCGCAAAAGCTGCTCGATTTTCTCGCGAAGGAATTTCCGAAGGATTTCAAAAAAATCCGCTTCGGCACGAGCGACGCCGTCGTTGATTACATGAAGCTCGCTGCGCCCGAACACACGATGGACAACTACCCGCCGACCGTCGGCCTCGGCATCAAGCCCGTCTCGCAAGTCGGCACCATCCGGCTCATCAAAGCCGCAATTTCATACGCCATTGAACAGAAGAAAAAGAGCGTCACGATTGTCCACAAGGGCAACATCATGAAGTTCACCGAAGGCGCATTCCGCGATTGGGGCTACGCCGCCGCCGAGCGCATCTTCGGCGACAAAGTCTATACGTGGTCGCAGTGGGAAAAGACCAAGAAGGAGAAAGGCGAGGCCACCGCGAACGAAGAGCAGAAAGCCGCGCTCGCCGCAGGTCGTGTCCTTATTAAAGACAGCATCGCCGACATCACCCTCCAGCAAGTCCTCACCCGACCAAACGACTTCGACGTCATCGCCACGCTGAACCTCAACGGCGACTACCTCTCCGACGCCCTCGCCGCACAAGTCGGGGGCATCGGCATCGCGCCCGGCGGCAACATCAACTACGTCACCGGCCACGCCATTTTTGAAGCCACCCACGGCACCGCGCCGAAATACGCGGGCAAAGACCAGGTGAACCCCGGCAGCGTCGTCCTCAGCGGCGAAATGATGTTCCGCTACATGGGCTGGGGAGAAGCCGCAGACCTCATCATCAAAGGTCTCAACGGAGCCATCGGCAGCAAGCGCGTCACCTACGACTTCGCCCGCCTCATGGACGGCGCGACGGAGATCAAGTGCTCGGAGTTCGGCGACAACATCATCGCGCACATGTAAAGCGGCGTCAGTCGCTGAAACTATTTACCGCCGGGAAGAGCACACGCACTTCCCGGCGGTTTTGTTTTCCCGAAGAAAAAATGCTCCTTTGAAAACGGAGTTTGAAATTCAGATCACTGAATCTGCCCACATCACTCCGAGTATTTTCACATGCCGGTCCGTTATGTCGTCCCAAAACACGATTGCGAAGCGACCTGCAATATGACCGTCCAGTTCACGGTCAGTCTCGTCTTTTGTCCGGTAGTCGGCAAAGCGGGCAGGGAAATCGCGTATGGCCTCAAATCGACCAAGTAGGAATTCGCGGTCCCGCTTGCGAAGCGGTCCCATAACCTCAAGCACCGCCGAATCAATCAGCAGTCTTGGTTTCAATGCGCTGGCGGTTCTGGGATTTGATCGAGACGCGCTTTGAAGTCTTCGAGTGAGACCCAGCGGTTCTGATCCGGATCATCCAGTGTGCCCGCCATTTTCCGTGCTTGCGCCGCCCATTGCTGCTCACGAATCGAGACTAGAAAAGAGAACAACTCCTTCCGAGACATTTCATCAAGGGCAGCGGCTTCCTGCTTTAAGGTTTCCAAACTCATACGGAGATTGAAGCACTAGTGAGCAGGTCATGCAATCGCGGGTTCAGTCACTGATTGGTTCTTCATTTTTATCCGGCAGCGCGTCCCCTGCTATATGCGATGCCCGCACCACAATGCGCGAGATCGGGCTGAGGCAAGGGCGAGTGACCAAATTGGGATTGCTGCATAAAGACCGGCGACAAGCATCTCTGCGGACGGTTTGCGCACCCAACCCGACAGCGAATACTTGAGTGCTTCATAGGCTGAATCTGGGACCAAGGAGAACGCGTTATTTGCCGACAAATACCACCCCATCACTACGAAACCCATAAGCAGAAGTCCGGAGTATACCGCAATAACGATGAAACGTCTTTTTGAGTCTAGGAGTATGCTGCCGGGAAGAGGCAATATGGACAGTGTGAGATTGGACGCAAAAACAACACACTGGAGAAATTCGCTCCAATTGTTAATGGATAGAAAAACAAGTCCTGCGAATCCCGCAATGCCCAAGAAAAAAGACACCACGATCAAAACAACACGGATGGCAAACTCGACCAGAACGAAATACTTCATGCTTCAGAAAATCGCAGAGGTTGCTGTCGTTTTGCGGGACATAGTAAGTCCATTCAGTATCCAAATTGGGCGACTTACTCCGGCAGCGCGATGCCTTGCGACTCCAGCAGGCGGCGGAGGAAGTATAAATCTGCTTGGTCCTTTTCGCGGTGTGTGTTGCGTTTCATCCGCCAGAGTAGTAGCGGCGAGGCGAAGGGTATCTTCACGCCGTCTATTTCCCGATACACGATTTCCGATTCGGCGTCGGCAAAGCGGATGCCGCTTGCGGAGGCCATGAGGTCCACGATGATTTCATCTGCAACCCGGACGACTGTGTATTCCAACACTTCGCCCGGTTTCAGTTCGAGTACGGCTTTGTCGGGGAGTGTTTCGAGTGCGTTGAAGACCTTCGCTTCGTTCGCTTTTTCGACATCAATGAGCAAGTCCACATCGCCTGTATTACGCGGATACCCAGCCGCTCGAATTGCGAATCCACCACATACAAGATAGCGGCAACCGCGCTCATTTAGCGCACGACAAAGGGCGACCAGATCGCTCACTGTCGGATCCCTCGGCACGAGTTCCTCGCTCATTTCCCTTCACGCTTTTTGGAGAGTAGCACTTGCTGAAACCACCACTCGTTTGCTTCTTCGTGGGTTTTGAAGCGATAGACACCTTTCGGGATTCCGACTCGACCAAGCGCGGTGCGCCACTGTTCGGCTTCTGCAATTTGCGTGGGTGTCGTCTGCATCGGGGCCGACAGCAGTCGCCGCCCGACTGTTTTGCCAATGTTTTCCTCCATGCTTATCACCGGTTCCATTTGGTGAAATTACTCTTCATGCCCATGTCCGGCAACGGTGAAAATTAGGTGGCCGAGCGGGAAAGGTTTCTGGGGAAAAACTTACCCCGCCGGAGCTTGTTTGCTGACGGCGGGGTTTTGGAAAGTTGTTTGCGGGCCGGATTTACAGCACGCGAGCGCGTAGTGCGTGACCGCAAGACTGGATGCGAATGCGTCCGCTTTGTAGCAGGTCGGTCATTGCTGCGAGTGTTTCGCGAGTGTTGCGGCTGGTGTTGCTTACTGCGAGAATGAGATCGCCGAGGGTGAAGCTACGATTTGCGTTCTTGAGAGACTTTTTCATGGTATGAAAGGAGCGGGAGTTTTGTTGTTTCAGTAAATTACGTTACGCAACACGGGCGCGGATGCAGCGACCATTGTTTGAGAGGCGGACGCGCCCTTTTTCCAGAAGATCTGCGACTGCGGCTGCCGTTTCGGCGAAGCTGCGGCTGGATGAGCTGACTGCGAGGACGAGGTCGCCGAGGGTGAGCGAGCGTTTGGTGGATTTGTGGTTCTTGTTCATGGTTGGTTGTTGTATTTAGTGTTGGGTTTGTTGAGCGATAAAGCCATTACTAGCAGTGGCCGTGCCAAGTTAGTTTACGTGCTTGTTTCATTGATTAGAAAAATAGCCGAAATTGGGTTCTTTGCAACTTAAAGATAAATATATTTTTAGCCGTGCCGCAATCAGAGCCTTTCAAAATATTGCCGCTTTAATAGAGCAATACTCACGGCGCTTGCCTATTCCATAGCGGTTAGATCGTTACAAATAATCAGAGAGATTATAATGAATTATCAACCTGAAACTTTTTTGAGAAAATTTTACAAAAACGACCTAATTTAACTGGAATCAGCGGTCAAATAGCCGCCGTGAATGTGGGTTTGATCACCCCGAATGCTCCTCAATTCGTCGCAGATTTGGTGGACAGCCCCAAATTCCCCACATTGCAGGCTCGACGCACGGGAGCGCTTGGATTTCATGGCGGGCATGGACGAACGAATCGCAAAATTCCGCGACTTCAAAAAACGCGGCGAGCGTGTCTCGGTGCTCACGGCATACGACTACCCAGCCGCACGGCTGCTTGCGGAGAGCGGTGTTGATGTGCTGCTTGTCGGGGATTCGCTTGGAATGGTAGTGCTCTGATACCCGGATACGACGCTCGTGACGATGGAGGAAATGCTGCACCACACCCGCGCGGTCGCTCGCGGCGCGAGAGACGGCGGCGGCGCACCGCTCATTCTGGCGGACCTTTGCATTGGCAGCGCGGATACGCCTGCGGAAGCGGTTCATAATTCGATGCTGCTGCTCGAAGCCGGTGCCCATGCCGTGAAAATCGAAGGCGGCGCATCCCACGCGCCGCAAATTCTTGCGCTTGCCGCCGAGCAAATACCCGTGATGGCGCACATCGGAATGCAGCCGCAGCAAGTGCGCGTGGAAGGCGGCTACAAAATCAAAGGCAAAACGGATGAGCAGGCCCGTGCGCTGGTCGCTGACGCAAAAGCTGTCGAAACTGCGGGCGCATTCGGCTTGTTGCTGGAATTGGTCGTGCCGTCCGTCGCTGCGGAAATCACGCAGGCTGTCTCCATTCCCACCATCGGCATCGGCTCCGGGACGGATTGCGACGGCCAAGTTTTGGTTCTTCACGATCTCGTCGGCATGTTTCCTTGGTTTAAGCCGAAGTTTGCCACCCAACGCGCCGATGTCGCAGCCGAAATCCGACGCGCTGCCGCTGAGTTTATTTCCGCGACCAAGGCTCGTTAATTTCTACTCCGGCGCAGCCCAGTGCAAATCAGCGATTACTGCGCGATGGTCGGAAAGAAAAGTGGTGCGGTGCGAGCACGCCACGACATCGAAGTGACGGCTGACCCAAATCTGATCGATGTCGAGCACCGGAAAAGGCATCGGCCATGTTTTAGAGTAGCCGCTGCCTGCTGTTTCAAATGCGCTCTTCATTCGTGAGCGAAGCGCAGCAAAATGAATGGAATCGGACGGCGTGTTGAAGTCGCCCATCACAATCAGCGGCTCGTCTTTCACTGCATCAATGAGCTGAAATAGTCGGTCGAAAGCTGGTTTGCGCGAGTAGGCCACAATCGCGTCGAAATCCACCATCATCACGAGCACCTTGCGGTCCCCGACGCGCGTCTCTGTGAGCGAATACTGGCCGCGGTCGTTGAGGAAACCGTCGTGCAGTTGCGAGGCTGGCTCGCGTGAAACGAGGAGCATGTTTCTGCGAAGCGCGAGCATGTTTTTTCCGGCCAGACCTTCGGCCCATTCGGTCGTTGTTGAGGCGCGGGAGCGCTTGGTTTCGCCGAGGCCAAAAATGTCGGCGTCAATTGCGTGGATGTGCGCGAGCGAGCGGGCGACGCGGCCTTCGGGGCGGCCTGTATTCCAGTAAGCGACGCGGAAATCCTGCGGCTGTGTCGCGGGCGCGGCGCGGAAGGAAGTCTGCACCGATGCAGCGGTGCAGAGTGCGAAGACGATCCCGAATCCGGCAGCAACAATACGCTTCCGGCGTCGTAGCCAGACGAGAGCGAGAAGCAGCGCACATGCGGAAAGCACAGCCCACGGCGTCGCGTAGTAAATAGCCGAAAGCCCGCCTACACTATCGCGCACGGTGAAGCGCACAACGATGCCGCCAGCGAGCAGAGTTGCGGCTGCATTTGCGATCAGCCGCCCGGCGGCGCGGACATACTTCATCCGGTGATTCTGCTGAAGAATCGGTAGAGCCGTTCCGAGATTGCAGAAAACGAAATTTTGCTGCGAGCAAGCGAAGCGGCCACCTTGACTTCCGATGTGTAAATCCGCGTATCGGTCAGCAGATGCCCCGCAATTTGCAGGAGCATTTCCGTGCTGCGTCCGCCGCCGGTCATAATGGGAAAAATTTCGCGATCTATCGCGCCGTGTCCACCTACGCTAGGGATGCGGCAAAGCGCGGCATCGCCAGCGACCTGGCCGGGAACGCAGCTAGAATCAAGCTGCCAGACGATTCGGTGCTTCGCCATTACGCGCAGGTATTCGGGGTAAGGCAGGCGGGCGTCGATAATCTCCAGCCGGCTAATTCCGAGCGCGGCGAGTTTGCTACGTCCAGTGCGGCCATCCAGATTGAAGACCGTCATCGGCTGCTTCAGCGTGGATGCGGTGGTGATGGCGGCGAGGTGATTTCGCGAAGGCACATCCCATTCGCGTGTGCCGATGAAGATTCCGCTGCGGCTTGGGATGGGGACTGAGAAATCCCAATCCGCAGACTCCACGGGATAAGGCGTCGGCATGTACTCGGCGTTCACCGCGCCGCAGGCATGATAAATCGGAAGGCTCTCCGGCGTGGTCGCGAGAGCACCATGCGCGTCGGTGCAGATTTTTCGGAACCATTCAATCGCGCCTGCGTCGTTGAGTTGTTTTGCGAGTTGATGAGTGCCGGTTTCTTTCCACGAAACAGCGACAGTTTTCCCCGCTGCTTTGAGTTCCGACAGCACTTTCCAAGTTGCCTTCAAATCCGAGCGGATGAGCAGGATCACAAAAGGAATATCCTGCGGAATCGAAGAGGTTTTGCGATAAAATCCGCCGCCCGTGCTCGCAGCGAAAGCATGGAAATTGATCGGCGCATGTCCCGCGTCTCCGGGCTTCCCCGCATACGCCGGGAAGTCTTGATCGGGATCGCTCCCTCCTGCGTTCAATACTGCGACTTTCATGAAATAGCGGGCGGACTGTAAGCACGACTGCGCGAGAGAAGTCCACAATCGAAACGGGGAATCCTCACAAAATCAGCGATCTAGGCCCGATAATTACAAATACCCTGCGGAATGCAGACGCTTCGTAAGATCGCTCTGCCGCCCCAGCAGACGGCTGTAAATTTCCATCGCATCGCTGTCTGGTTCGCAGCGCGTGGCTTCGTCGAGGGTGACGTATTTATCCGCAAGATCGCGGAAGCGCGTGGGCTGTCCATCCACGACCGCGCTTGCATACGCAGCCTGCAAAGCCGCACCGAGCGCCGCGCCCTCCGCGCTTGCAAGGCACACAGTCGGCACGCCGAAAACATCCGCGCAGACCTGCCGCCACACCGCGCTCTTACTGCCGCCGCCGGTGAGCCGGATTTCCGTCGGCTCGATGCCGAGTTGCCGGAAGCGGTTTAGCCCGTACGCCAGCCCCAGCGTCGCGCCTTCCATCGTGGCGCGCGCGATGTGCGAGGGCGACATCGTCTCCGTGGTCAGGCCGTGCAAAATGCCCGTTCCCGCCGGGAGATTCGGTGTCCGTTCGCCGTTGAGATAGGGCAGAAAAAGCAGCCCACCCGCGCCGGGTTGCGTTTCCAAAATGTGCTTCTCCATCTCCGCGTGCGTCCACTTGAACATCTTGCGCACCTGCTCCGTGGCGACTGTCACATTCATCGTGCAGACGAGCGGCATCCAGCGGTCCGTGCTGTCGCAAAACGCAGCCACTTCGCCTTCGGGGTCCACGACTGGCTCCGCGCTGAATGCGTAGAGCGTGCCGCTCGTGCCGAGGCTCGCGGTGACCACGCCGGGCTGCACGTTGCCCGTGCCGATCGCGCCCATCATGTTGTCGCCGCCGCCCGCGCTCACGGTGACTTCACCTTCGGAGTCCACGACTGGCTCGGCGGAAAATGCGTAGAGCGTCCCGCTCGTGCCGAGGCTTGCGGTGACGACGCCGGGGCGCACGTTGCCGGTGCCGATTGCGCCCATCATATTGTCGCCGCCGCCGGAACTGACAATCACGTCGCGGCTCAAGCCAAACTCGGCAGCCAGTTCATTACGCAAGGTTCCGGCG
>JANMLS010000062.1:0-13173 GCA_031372675.1 Verrucomicrobiaceae bacterium | reverse complement strand
GGGAGCACTTGTTGAAGCCGTAGTTTTAGTCCGATTTGTTCGGCGATTCCCATTCCTACGGGCGGGAGCGGCGTCGGGGTGTATCCCCATGCGAGCAAGGATGTGAGGGCTTTGTAGGCGAGTTCGCTTTCTACCCCGGTTCGCGTCTGGTAGATTTCGCCGAGTTCTTCGATGACGGTGGGCGTCACGATGAATGAGGCGTTTTTGAGTTTGCGCCGGATGGCGTCCAGCGCATCAAGGACGTTTTCGTTTCCGTCTGCCTAATCAATCAGGACGTTGGTATCAACCGCGACGAACACCTGCTTTATCTTCGCCTCCATAAATGAGCGTCATGGCCTTTGCGAGATTGCGTTGCCGCTCGGCGCTGGTGAGGCCGTTGGAGCGAGCGCGGGCTTTCTCAGCGATTGCGGTGCCTTTTGTTTTGGGTTCCTTTTTCGGCGTCATGGCGAAGTGTTGAGCAGGCTGCGAGCTTTCCGGTGCAGCCGTTGCCCGATGTTTCGTCCTTCTCGTTGTGTTCGTCAAGGAATTGGGCAAGGAGATTGTCTTGTTGCTTCTGATCGGGATTTCGTTGCGCCAGCTACTGAGTCGCGCGATTTTTCGCTCGCATTCGTGGCGCGGGAAATGAACCTCCGCGCCTTACGAAATGAGCACTATTCCTACGCGCGAGTTATTTGAACGATATGTCATCCCGACTTACGGGCGGTTTGAGCTGAAGCTCTCGCGCGGGCTTGGATGCGAAGTTTGGGATGAGGATGGGCGGCGGTATTTGGATTTTGGCGCGGGCATTGCGGTGACGAGTGTGGGGCATTGTCATCCGCGTGTAGTTGCGAAGATGCAGGAGCAAATCGCGTCGCTTGTTCACGTCTCGAATCTCTATTTTACACGTCCGCAGGGCGAACTCGCGGAGCGACTCGTGCGGCTCACCGGGCCGGGGAAGGCGTTCTTTTGCAACAGCGGCGCGGAGGCAAACGAAGCGCTCTACAAACTGTCGCGGAAATTCGGCAATGAAACTACTGGCGATCCGCGCATCGCCATTGTCACGATGCGCGGGAGCTTCCACGGGCGCACGCTCGGCGGGATCGCGGCGACGGGGCAGGAGAAGGTGAAGAAGGGTTTTGAGCCGATGGTGGCAGGCTTCGCGGTCGCGCCCTCGGAGGATGGATATGTTCCTTTTAATGACTGCGACGCGCTGCGTGCGGCGGTGGCGCAGCCGGGCGTGGTGGCGGTGATGCTGGAGCCAGTGCAGGGCGAAAGCGGAGTGCATCCCGCGACGCCGGAGTTTCTGCGGCTCGCACGGCAACTGTGCGACGAGCGGGGGCTGCTGCTTTTTTTCGACGAAGTGCAATGCGGCCTTGGGCGGACGGGCGATTGGTGCGGATGGAAAACTATCGCGCCGGACGTGATGCCGGATGCGGTGTCGTGGGCGAAGGGAATCGCGGGCGGTTTCCCGCTCGGCGCAATGTGGGCCAGCGAGCGCGAGGTGACGCTGAAAGACGGGACGACGAAGAAGCTCTGCGATTTGCTGGGGCCGGGCAGCCACGGCACGACCTTCGGCGGGACGCCACTCGTCTGCGTGGGCGCAAACGAAGTGCTCGCGGTGGTGGAAGAGGAGGGGATGCTCGAAAATGCGCGGACGACGGGAGCCTACGCGCTGGAGGTTTTGCGCGGGATTTCATCGCCGAAAATCAAAGAGGTGCGCGGAATCGGTCTGATGCTCGGCATCGAGCTTGCGCCGGATTTTTCCACCGGCTGCGACCGCGTGCCGAGTCTCTGGATGGTGGACCGCCTGCACGAAGCCGGCCTGCTCGTCATCCCCAGCGGAACGCACGCGCTCCGTTGGCTCCCGCCGCTGAATGTCTCGCGCAAGCAGATTGACGAAGCAGCAGCGATTCTCGCGAAGTCGCTGGCGTAGGACCGAACTCAAATCCAAGGAATTGCGGCGGGTCGTATTTTTGAAAACGATGCCGAAGTGGGGTTCTCAAAATGGCATGTCGCTGCGGTAAAGACGGGTAATGCAAAAGTTCGCGAATTTTGATGATCCGATTTGCCACATAGCGCAGGAAACGGCTTTGCTGCGCGGCTCATGTCCAGCCGTCCATCCACATTCCGCTCATCCGCCGCGATCCTCGGCCACGGGCTTTTTGCGCGCTTCATGGTTGCGGAATTTGTCTCGATGGTCGGCTCGTGGATGCAGACGCAGGCGCAGCAGTTTGAGGTGGAAAAACGTGCGTCATCCTCGCTGGAGCAAGCACTCATCAGCGCGGCGATGATGGCGGTGATTCCGCTCGTCAGCCCACTCGGAGGGATGCTGGCCGACCGCTGGGACAAGCGCCGCATCCTGTTTGCGATGATATTTACGCAGGCGATGCTCGCGGCCACTGCGGGCTGGCTGGTTCACACTGGCTCGCTGCAAATCTGGCATCTCATGATCATGGCGCTGCTCGTGGGCGTCACTGCGGGATTTGAAATGCCCGCCTACTCCGCGCTTCTGCCGGAGCTGGTCCCCAAGGAAAAACTCGGTGCTGCGGTAGCGATGGACCGCACCGTTTTCCACGCCGCCCGCATCATCGGCCCCGCGCTCGCCGGGATGCTCGTCGCCAGCTTTGGCCGCGCCACGGCATTCTTTGCGAATGCGGTGTCCTACATCGGGCCGCTCATCATTCTCTGCACGATCCCGCGAAGAAAAATGGGCACTGCGGCGGAGGAAGCCCAGCGTCGCTCCGGCGGCTTTGCGCCCGGCTGGAATCATGTGAAATCCGACGCTCCCACGCGCCGGATGATTTTGATGATGGCGGCAAACTCATTCTTTTGCTCCCCGTTTGTCATCATCCTGCTGACTTGGTACGGCGAGCGCACGCTGCATCTCGGCGAGTGGCGTATGGGCTGGCTCATGTCGCTTTCAGGAATCGGCGCACTCACCGCATCGCTCATCCTCATGGCAGTCCCGGCGTCGCGGCGGCTCGCCGTTCTTCGCGTCGGCGCGGCCATTTCCGCAGTGGCGATGCTCGGACTTGCGTCGTCGCACAATTTCTGGAGCGCCGCAGTCTCCGTGGCCTCGCTGACGTTTGGTCTGAACTTTATTTTCGGAATCGCGAATCAAATCGTGCAGGAACGCGCACCCGATGAAATCCGTGGCCGCGTCTCCTCCGTGGCCGCGATGAGCTTCGTCGCCGTCATCCCCATCTCCGGCATTTTCACCGCTGCGCTGGAAACATGGTTCGGGATGCGCACCGCGCTCATCGTCTGCGGAATCGCCTACGCACTCGTGGCCGCGTTCTTTCTGCGGAAGGATGAGAGCCAGATATAAACCCCAGATTGATAAACCGCGAAAGAACGCAGAGAACACAAAAGAAGCGGTTCGATGGGCAGACGCAGCTCGGACTCAATTCACCAAACCCGTAAGTTTGTCGTCTTCGCAATATCCGCCCTTTGCGTTCTTTTGCGGTTATCAAGTGCCGTGCTCAGGCTAAATCAAACCCATCGCGGACAGCCTCGCGTAGGCCGAGAGCGAGTTCGCATCGCGAATCTCGCCGCTGGCCACCATCGCCCGCAATTCCTCCGCCGAAAATGCGCGGCACTCGGTGATCGCCTCCGCCTCATCCGGCTTTGCGCCTTGCGCCAGCGGCACCACCGGACGCGCCAGCAGCAGATGACTATGCTCATCGGTGAAGCCGCAGCTTGGAAAAAATAGCCCCAGCGAAATCAGCTCCCCGCCCTCCGTAAGCTCGTGCCCCGATTCCTCCGCAAGCTCGCGCAAGCCCGTGGCGCGAATCGCATCGGCGTCCTCCGTGTCATCAATCTGCCCTGCGGGAAATTCCCAGATTGTCGCACGAATCGGCACACGTTCCTGACGCACGAGCAGATAGCGGCCATCCGCAGTCACCGGCACCACGACCACCGCGCCTTTGCGATGCGCGACCGTCCAGTGAAACGGCTCTGGTCGCGTGGGTGTGGCGATGAGCACGCGATGCACTTCCAAATATGGATTTGCAAAAAGCACCTCATCGCCAGCAAGCCGCCAGCCTCCCGAATCGCGGATAAAATCGTGGAATTTCATCCCGTCACCGTGCCGGAAGCACTCGCTGAAATGCAACCGACATCTCTCGCGAGAGTGCCGCTCAGTGCGAGTTGATGAACTGGAGAATCGCTGGAGCGGAAATTTTGTCCGGCCTCGTCAATGTGAGCACGATGAGAATGTGGCTCTCGCCGGGCACGCGGAGCAGTTTGCTTTGCCGTCCCTTTGATTGGATGAGGTCATGGAAATGAAGCGATTGCCTGCGCAGCGGAGCACTGTCTCCATCGGCGTAGAGGAGCAGAAAAGGCGGGGAATTTTTCGAGAGAAAAGTCGCTGGCGACGCATTGCGCTGCCAGTCGGGATTTGCGCCGTTCTCCGCGAATCGTTCCGCGTAAAAAGAAACCTGATTCCCAAGCCGGTAAGTCTCGGAATCCATCATGTCGTAGCCCGCGCCGCTGACGCCAATCACTCCCGAAATTTTCGGGAGCTTATTGCTGGCGCGAACCGTGGGATTCAGTGCGACCGATGCTGCCAGATGCCCTCCCGCCGAGTGTCCCAGCAGAAAAATGCGTGCAGGATTTCCGCCTGATTTTCGTGTCTGCATCGCAACTGCACGCACAGCCAGCGCGACATCATCGAGCTGCTCGCGCCACGTCACCGCAGGGATGAGCCGGTAATTGATTACCGCCACGCCAATGCCGCGAGCCGCGTAGAAACGCCCGATGTTTCCATAAATATCCACACCGCCCGCAGTGAGTGATTTATCGCCGGAGTTCCAGCTTCCGCCGTGGATGAAAACCAGCACCGGCCAGCCACGCCCGGCTGGACGAAAGAAATCAAAGCGATGCTTCGGCGAGTCGGATCCCGGAACATAAACAACATCCCGCACGATCTGCTCTGCCGGTAGTTTGGAGTCCCCGGCCAGCGACCGGACAGCCGCACGTTCTACGAAAGCGCAGCCGGAAAAAAGAAGGCAGAAGAGCAAAAAAATGAATCGCATTCCGCCGCCATAGACGCAGCGAAGCCGTGCGCCAATCGCTTTGTTCCGGGGACTCGACAAGCGCACGCTGCGTCTGCATGTTTTCAGCAATGTCAGATGCCCAGTCGAAAATGCCGCCCCGCGAAAACATCATCCTCGTCGGATTTATGGGCAGCGGGAAAAGCACCGTGGGCCGGATGCTTGCGCGACGCCTGCGCTTCCAGTTTCTCGATACCGACAGGCTGATCGAAGAACGCTCGCGGATGCCGATCAAACTGATCTTCGAGCGATACGGTGAGCCTGCATTTCGCGAGCGCGAAACTTCCACGCTGGATTCGCTATCGGGGATTCGTCGGCATGTGCTCGCGACGGGCGGCGGGATTGTCACCCAGCCTCGCAATGCGCCGATTTTGCAGCAGCTCGGCTGGGTAGTTCAGCTCACCGCAGACCCCGATGAACTCTACGCCCGCGTCGCCAAAAGCACGGATCGCCCACTGCTCAAAACCGAGAACCCTCGCGAGCGTGTGCATACGATGCTCGCGGAGCGCCAGTCGCTCTACGACCACGCCGCGCAATTCACGGTGAACAGCACCGGCCTGACCCGCGAGCGCGTCGTTGAGTTGATCGTCAACGAAGCGCGCACGGTGTTTGGCTGGCTGTAATCAGGGCTTCTCAAAGGTTACGCCTTTTTTCCCAGCCTGCTCACGAATCGCAGTGCCCACGGCCCTGCCAAGCGTGCTTTCCTTCGCATCGGTCTTCGATTTTTCGGCGATGTATTTGTCGCGATCCTCGGCGAGAGATTTGAGCTGCTTTTGAAGTCCTTCGCGCTCGGTTTTCTTCTTTTCCAAATGCGCGGTCCGCTCATCCGGCGTCATCTTTTTCATCTCCTCCGGCAACTCGGCTTCCGTTAATTTCTTGAGGTCAAAATCCTTTTCCTTTGCACGGTCCACCAAGTCCCAAGTGGCATTCGTGTAGTTTGCCGAGGATTTGGAAAACGCCCGCTTTGCGAACACTTCGGAAGCGGCGGGAGCGGCGTTGGCGTTCGCATCCTGCGCGATTTGGCGCTGCTTTCCTTCGCCACCTTTTGCGCCGTAGGCGATGTAGGTGTCGTTCAGTTTTGCATTCAGCTCGGCGATGGGTTTGTCCTGCGGAGCGGGGATGCTGACTGCGATGGCGTTGTGATTGATGATTAAAAAACGCCCGTCGGACATGGACGCCGCATCTTTCCACATGCCTTTGATTCCCGCCTGCTCGTCGCCGCAGTGAATGGTGTTCACGATGATGCCCTTCTCAATCGCGGACTTGCACGAGGTCTTGTAGTTCACCGATCCCTGCGTGAACCCCTCATTTCCCGCGATGAAGATTGCCTTGTAGGTCTTCGGCGACTTGTCCCATTTGAAATTCTCGACGGCTTCCTTGATCACCCAGCCGCAATACTCCGAGCCGCCCGAATCGCGCTGGTTGATTTTGAAAAGCTTCTCGCTGAGTGAATCGAGGTCCTCCGTGAGCGGTGCAAGCTGGCGGATATACGAGCCATTGTCCTGCGCGTTATTGATTCCGTATTCGTAAAGCCCGACCTCCACGCGCGGCGCTTTGCCATCCTGCTTTGCGGAGACAAATTCGTTCACGATTTGCCAGATTTGCGTTTTGGCCTGCTGGATTAGGCCGCTCATGCTGCCGGAGTTGTCGAGCAGGATGGCGATTTGGACGACAGGACGGTCATCTTTGGCCGCGTCTTGAGCGTGCGTGAAGCTGAGTCCGGCGAGTGCGAGGGTTGCGAATGTGAGTATTGTTTTCATAGCGGGGAAACCATGCCCGATCCTTGGCCGCGATGTGTTCTTCAGTTGTACGCGATTTGTAAAAGAATTGTAATCTCCGGTGCCGCTCTTTGAGTTTTTGCAAGCGAGCGAAGAAACTCCTGCTTGATGTGCTCCGCCGTGATCCGCGATACGATAGCGGAAGATGCGTATTTTAGACCGCTATGTTTTGCGGAATTTCCTTGAGCCGTTCCTGCTTTGCGTGACGGCGTTCATTGGCCTGCTCTTGATTGCCGACCTTTTCGACAACGCGGAGGAATTCATCGCGGCGAAGGCTTCGGGCAAAGTGGTGGCTGGTTACTACGTCAGCCAGATGCCGTATTTCATCGTTCTCTCCACGCCGATTGGCCTGCTGCTGGGGATGCTTTACAGCCTGAGCCGGATGTCGCGCTCCAATGAGATCATCTCCATGCTCACGGCGGGCCGCAGCGTCATCCGGGTTCTTGCGCCGCTTTTTGTCTGCGGGATCATCGCCACAGCCGTCTGCTTGTGGCTGAACTACGAAATGGCTCCCCACGCCAATGCGATGCGAAAGGCAAATCTGGAGCGCATCCGAAAAGGCGCGAAAAAGGCGGACCTCGCCAGCGTGAATTACGCGCATCTTGTGAAGGATCGCCGCACAGACCGCATCTGGTACGCACGCCGAATCCGCCCTACGCAAAACGGGCTGGACGATGTCCATATCTCGCAACTCGGAGCAGACGGGAAGCCGCGCACAAACTGGTATGCAGCCTCCGCAATTTACAATCCCCGCAATCGCGCTTGGGTGCTGAATTACGGGCGCATGGTGAGCTTTGATGGAAATGGGGATGTCTCGGAGATTCGCGACTGGTCTTCTCCCACCGCCGAAAAACAGTTTGAGAGCATCGCCGGCTGGAGCGAGACACCGCAGCGACTTGCAAGCTCCACGATGCAGCCGAAACAAATGTCGGTGCCGGAGATTGATGACTATCTCGCGCTCAACTCCGACTTCCCATCCAGCCAACTCACCGCGTTTCGCACGCAATGGCATGATCGTTTTGCCGTGCCGCTCTCCTGCCTCGCGGTGGTCTTCATCGCGGCTCCGCTGGGGATTATTTATTCGCGCCGCGCTGTGCTCGCGTCGGTCGCGGGCAGCATCTTTATTTTCTTCGTATTTCTCATGACGATGCACCTCTTTCTTGCGCTCGGAGACGGTGGCCATGTGCCGCCGTGGGTCGGCGCATGGACGCCCGACATCCTGCTGTTTTTGATCGGCTCGTATCTCCTTTACCTGCGGTCCTCAAATCGGGAGCTTCCGAAGCTTTCACTCTCAAAATGAACAACGATTGGACCATTCAGGGCCGCTCCCACCAATGCGCCGCGACCGGTCATCCATTCGCGGAAGGCGAGCATTTTTACACCCTGCTCTACTACGAAAAAGGCGACTTCCGGCGCGAAGACCTTTGTGAGGAGGAGTTCAAAAAGCGGAATGAAAACGTCGCGCCATTTTCATTCTGGCGTTCCAAATATGAGCCACCAGTCCCGCAGCATGTGGATGCTGTGACGAAGCAAACCGCCGAGGATTTGCTCCGCAAATATATGGATGATACGAGCGTGGAACATGGGAATGCGCGCTACATCCTCGCGCTGATGCTGGAGCGGAAGCGCATCCTCAAAGAGCGCGAGGTAAAGCGCTCAGACGACGGCGCACTCACGCGCATCTACGAGCACGCAAAGACTGGCGAGATTTTCATCATTCCCGATCCCGAACTGCGCCTCGATCAAGTCGCAGAAATCCAGCAGCAGGTCGCCTCACTTCTTGGCTGATGAAGCTCATTGACCGCTACGTCGCGAGACAGATTCTCGTTACCGCGCTTTTCGCCATCGCGGTGCTCACCGTCGTGCTCGTGCTGGGTAACGTCTTCAAGAAACTGCTCGATCAATTCATCAATCAGAGCGCACCGCCATCCATCCTGCTCTCGGTGGTTGGCTACGTCCTTCCGTTCTCGCTCACGTTCACGATTCCGTGGGGATTTCTCACGGCGGTGCTGCTCGTCTTCGGGCGCATGTCGGCGGAAAACGAAATCACCGCGTTGCGCTCCAGCGGCATGAGCATCCCGCGCCTGTGCGTCCCCGTTGCAGTGCTGGCCGTGATTTTTGCGGGCATCTGCGGATACATCAATCTCGTCATAGCCCCGCAATCGCAGACGAAAATGAAGAACGCGCTTTTTGAACTCGCGACGAACAATCCGCTCGCTGTGTTCGGCAACGATAAGATCATTGATGTCTTCCCCGGCCAGCGCATTTACGTGGAAAAAAGCGAAGGCAAAAACATCACCAACATGATCGTCTATGCCCACGACGAGGACTCGAATCTCCGCGAAGTGACCGTGGCCGGAAGCGGCACGCTCGAAGTCAAAGAGATGCCCGTAAAAGGCGGCGCACCGGGCGAAAAGCAGATGAATCTCGTCCTCTCCTACAAAGACCTGCGCTACGAGCAAATCATCCGAAACCCGAATAACCCGGACGACCTCCGCAGCATCAAAAGCGGCATCGTCGCCGGTGAGGGGCAAATCGTCGTCTCGCTCAAAGAACTCTACGAAAAGAAAAAGAAAACCGGCGGCGTGGGCATGATGTCCGTGGAGCAATTGCTCGAAAAACCAGACGGAAAAATCGAGCTGAATAAACGCTTTTCCAACGCGCTCGCGACCATCGCATTTGCGCTGCTTGCCATTCCACTCGGCATCACTGCGCAGCGAAAGGAAACGTCCGTCGGCTTCGCAATCAGCCTCGCGATTGCGATGACCTACTTTCTCATGCTCATCGCCGCCGACCTCGCGAGAAACAAGCCGCACCTGCATCCCGAATGGCTCATGTGGCTGCCCAATTTAATCTTCCTCACCGTCGGCGCCTACCGCTTCGCACAGCTCGCGAGGAAGTAACTCGATCTCCATAAAAAAGACAGGCATCGAGATAGCGTAGAGCGAGCGCGAAGCGCCAGGGAGCGCGGGCATCCTGCCCGCAGGTTTCGGCATCCTGCCGGAATCCACGGGGAAGCTCTACTGAACTAGGAAGCTACTTTCCGCTGCGCATGTGTCCGGCAGGATGCCTGACACTGCGGGCAAGATGCCCGCGCTCCCCCGCACTCGTCCTTTCGCTTTGGCTCTGTCTCTTTAATTCCGAGAGATGGTATCAGCGAGAGGTTTCGAGCTATTCGCGTATTTCGCGGTTCCTTGGTGGTGATCACTTCTATCCGCCGAGATAGGCTTCGCGGACTTTTGGGTTTTCGCGGAGGGCGGCGGCGGTGTCTTCGAGGATGATTCGCCCGGTTTCGAGCACGTAACCTCGGTGGCTGACTTCGAGCGCGAGGTTGGCGTTTTGTTCTACGAGAAGGATGGTGAGTTTCAGCTCGCGGTTGATGGCGACGATTTGCTCGAAGATGGTTTTTGTGAGCAGTGGCGCGATGCCGAGCGAGGGTTCATCGAGCAGCAGGAGCTTGGGTTTGCTCATCAGTGCGCGGCCAATCGCGAGCATTTGCTGTTCGCCTCCGCTGAGGGTTCCGGCGAGTTGGGTGCGGCGTTCTTTGAGCCGGGGAAAGATGCTGAAAATGAAGTCGTAGTCCTTCGCGAGTGCCGCTTTGTCTTTGCGGAGATAGGCACCCATTTTGAGGTTTTCGGCGACGGTGAGGTTGGCGAAAACGAGGCGTCCTTCAGGCGATTGCGCGATGCCTCGTGCGACGATGGTGTGGGCGGCGAGTCCGCTAATTTCCTCGCCGCAGTAAGTGATGCGCCCGGTGCGCGGTTTCACGAGTCCGCTGATTGCGCGGAGTGTGGTGGTCTTGCCCGCTCCGTTGCCGCCGACGAGGGTAACGATGGTGCCTTGCTTGACTTTCAGCGATATGCCGTGGAGGGCGGTAATGCCGCCGTATTGAACTGTGAGGTTTTCAAGTTCGAGCATGGCTTTTTGTTCTCCGTATCACGCTTGCGACTGATCACCGTTCACTGACCACTGACTACCGCGCCTATCGTCCCCAGAGCTTCAGCAAAGTATCCGCCATCGAAGAAGGCGTCTCCGCAACGGCGATGCCGCAATCCGCGAGGATGCGCTTTTTAGCCTGCGCAGTGTCCTCCGCGCCGCCGACGATGGCTCCCGCGTGGCCCATGCGGCGACCGGCTGGAGCGCTTGCGCCAGCGATGAAAGCGGCGATGGGCTTTTTGCAATTTTCTTTCGCCCAACGTGCAGCCTCGGCTTCGGCGGTGCCGCCGATTTCGCCAATCATGATGATGGCTTCGGTCTCGGGGTCTTCGTTGAACATTTTCAAAACGTCGGTGTGGTTGGTGCCGTTCACCGGATCGCCGCCGATACCGACGCAAGTGCTCTGGCCGTAGCCGCGCGAGGTGAGCTGCCACACGGCTTCATACGTGAGCGTGCCGCTGCGCGAGACGACGCCGACATTTCCGCGCTTGTGAATGTAGCCGGGCGCAATCCCGATGCGGCAGCCGCCGTGGGAATCCTTGCCGGTGCCGGGCGTCACGAGTCCGGGGCAGTTTGGCCCGATGAGCCGCGTCTTTTTGCCAGCCATGCCGACTTTCACTTTGATCATGTCGTTCACCGGAATGCCTTCGGTGATTGCAACGACGAGGTCCAGCCCCGCTTCGACGCCCTCAAGAATCGCGTCGGCTGCAAATGGCGGCGGTACGAAAATAACGCTGACGGTCGCGCCGGTCTGCTTTGCGGCTTCGGCGACGGTGTCAAACACGGGGACTTTGTGCGACTCGTGGTCAAAGCTCTGTCCGCCTTTGCCGGGCGTGACGCCAGCGACGACCTGCGTGCCGTAATCGAGCGAGAGCCGCGCGTGCCGCGAGCCGAAGTCGCCGGTGATGCCTTGAATGAGAATGCGTGTATTTGAATCAACGAGAATAGCCATGTGCGCGTGGTGGATGCGGGAAGGTGCTTTGCGGGTCAAGTTCACTTTGCTATTTCGTGCGGAATGCAACGCATCATCATCGCCACAAAAAACGCACACAAAACCGGGGAGTTTCGCGCCATGCTCGGCAGCGCGTATGAAGTCGTGGACCTCACCGCTTTCCCCGATCTGCCCGCAGCGGAGGAGACGGGCGCGACGTTTGAGGAGAACTCGGCAATCAAGGCGCTGCACGCAGCGGCGCGGTTCCCCGGCTGGGTGCTGGCGGATGATTCCGGGCTGGAAGTGGATGCGCTCGGCGGTGCGCCAGGCGTGATCTCCGCGCGATATTCCGGCGAGGGCGCGACGGATGCCTCGAACCGCGAGCGGCTCATCGACGAGCTGCGCAAGCTGGAAGGCGATTCGTTTTCCGCGCGCTTCCGCTGCGTGCTGAGCGTGGCCGAGGGCGACCGCGTGCTGGGGACGTGGAGCGGCTCGGTAGAAGGCCGCGTGATGCCGGTGGAGCAGGGGAGCGGCGGCTTCGGCTACGACGCGCTGTTCATCCCGAATGGCGAGAGCGCGACGTTTGCCGAGCTGCCCGGCGAGGTGAAGAACCGCCTCAGCCACCGGGCGCGCGCGTTCGCGGCGTTTCGGGAATGGTTGTCGGATCAGCCCTCGTAAATCTCGGCGAGCGTTAGCGTCACGCCGATGGCGGTGAGCGCGAGAGCGTCGGTGAGTTCGTTGTAAGCGGTCATTTTCCAGACACTCTGCTCGCGGGTGTAAATGAGCACGTCCACGCGGTCGGGTTCCACGATGACGTAGTGCTGGATGCTCTCGCAGGCGAGGTAAGCATCCTTTTTCTCAGTGCGATCCACGCGGGCAGTGTTGGGCGAGAGGACTTCAAAAATGACGGCAGGATTTTCCAGCGATCGGGCAGAGTTATTGAGCGGGCCGCAACTGACTGATGCGTCTGGGTAGTAGTAACGCTCATCGCTGCCTTGCGAAAGATGCACAGCAATATCCGAGTTGTGCGCACGGCAGTTTTTGCCGCGAAGATGAATTTTGAGCGTAGTTGCAATGTTAAGCCCGATTTCGCCATGACGAAGTGTCCCGCCCGCCATCGCGTGGACGGTGCCATTGAGGTATTCATGCTTCACGGCGGACAGCTCTTCATCATGCAGGTATTCCACGACGGAGATGAAGGAATTCTGATTCGAGTGTGCGCTCATGCGTCGGAGTATGCGCGTCTTGCCCTTTCTGCCAAATCCCTTTTCTCTACGCTGCATGGCTACACCCGAATTTCACTACGAGGAACTTTTCCAAACCGGCGCGGATACGACGGAGTATCGGTTGCTCACAAAAGAGCATGTGCGCTTGGAAAAATGTGGCGAGCGCGAGGTGCTCGTGGTGGAAGCGGAGGCGCTGGCGCTGCTGGCGGATCAGGCGTTTCACGACATCAATTTCTTCCTGCGGCCCGCGCATTTGCAGCAGGTGGCGG
>JANMLS010000058.1:0-13369 GCA_031372675.1 Verrucomicrobiaceae bacterium | reverse complement strand
GTGGATTCCGGCAGGATGCCGGAACCTGCGGGCTAGAAGCCCGCGCTCCCTTTTTCTTCTCCGCAACTCAGATCGCCAGCATCTCGGATGGAAGTTCCGTACAGGCTCAAGAAAAATGTAGGCGAGATTTCCAATCTCGCTGGGTGTTCGCGATTTTTTCCGAGAGCGCTCAGGCGTCTGAAGAGCCACGCCGTGAAGCGAGATTGAAAATCTCACCTACTTCGCGTCCGGCACGGAGAGCGCTCGGAGGATGGGGTCGTTATCGTCCATGAACGAATCCTTATACAGCTTACTATTTACCGCATCGCTGTGGGAATCCGCCCGCCCGTAGGTGCTTTTCTGACCAGCGGTCTGGCCGGATTCGTTGGCAACAAAAAACCCTTTTCCCGGAGCAACCACGATTCCGCACAATGCACCAGTGCGATTATTACCGGGCGGCGAGAGTTCGAGTTCGTTCCAAGGCACAGAAAGATTGCCCAGCAATTTCATGGAGTCTGTTTCCAGCACCGCAATCTGTCGCTCCCGCGCCAAGGTTACAAAGACACGATCTCCGTCGAATCCAATATCCATCGGGCTTGGAAGCTCGATGGATTCCACGTTTTTACCGTCTTTACTGATACGGTAAACACGGTCGCCGGTTGGGTCTGCAACCCAGACACGTCCTTTTTTATCTACTTCAACCCCCCGAATATCGACTGCGTTTTTGATACGAACTTCGCCCTTTTCGCCGAATGAATTGCTCAGGACGACATCGACAATCTGATTGTCTTTTTCCGTCATCACCCAGCGACGCACGGAACCGCTCTGACGACCGGTGGTGTAAAGGATGAGTTCATTGCCTTCCCGAACTGTTGCGACACCTTCGCAGAGGTTGGACTCGAAGCTGAACTGTAAATGGGAAAGGTCTTCGTCGTAGATTAAAACTTCGCCCTCATTTGCGATGTAAACGCGGCCTTTGTCGTCAGTCGCGATGGCCTTGCCGAGCGGCCCGCGAAGTACCCGTTCTGTGGCGCGGACATAATCCTCCGTCTCGCCGATTACGATTTTGCGAATTTCGCCTTCGCCATTTCCACCGTGATGATAGCCCGCATATAGAAATTTCCCGTCTGGCGACATCGCAAGGCCTCGATTACGACGCGGCCACACTTTTTGCGATTGCCCCTTCACTGCCTGACTATTGTCAATGAGGTATTGGACAGTCCATTTATAAGTGTCTGCGGCCTGCGAAGGTACGAGGACGGCAAGGGCGAGAGCAGCGATGGTTCCGGGGCGAAGGATGCGGTTGATGGCGGTGTAGAGCGATTGCATCGGTAATTTGGTGTTCAAAAACGCTAGGGATTGAAGAAAGGGGTGTAAACGAATTTTACAACCACTGGAACTGGAAAAAACACTTCAATTGTTACGCTTTGGTGGCTCGTCGGTTTTGTCCGTCAGCTTGGTCGCGCACGAAGTCCCGCAGCCGCCGCCGCATCCTGTTTTTTTCCGAGCACGCACAACGAGATAAATAATCGATCCCAGCACGACTGCGACGACGACGATATGCTGGGCGGCTTCGTTCATTGGAAGCCGAGGATTTTGCCGCCTTGATACACGACGAGCGCGGCGAGGTAGGCGAGGGCGGTCATGTAGGCGATCTGGAAAAGCGGCCAGCGCCAGCCGCCGGTTTCGCGGCGGACGATGGCCACGGTGCTGATACACTGCATGGCGAGGACATAGAACGCCATGAGGCTCAGGCAAACGAGCGGTGTGAAAAGCGGGGAGCCGTCTGCGCGGCGCTCGGCGCGCATTTGCTCGCGGAGTTCTTCGTTTTCCTCGTCGGCGTCTTCGATGTTATAAATCTGCCCCATCGTGCCGACGAAAACTTCGCGTGCTGCGAAGCTGGCGATGAGGCCGATGCCGATTTTCCAGTCGTAGCCGAGCGGCTTGATGGCTGGCTCAATCGCGTGGCCCATGCGCCCGGCGATGCTGTGGGCGAGGGCTTCGGAGCTGGTCGCTTCGGGGTTCTCGGGTTTAGGATATGTCATCAGCGCCCAAAGGATGATGCTCAAGGCGAGAATGACGGTTCCTGCGCGGCGGAGAAAAATGAGGCCGCGTTCCCACATGCGCTGGACGATTCCGCGCAGGGCCGGAGCGCGATATGGTGGAAGCTCCAGCAGCAGCATTGGCGTCTCGCCTTTGAGCAGCGTTTTTTTGAAAAGCCACGCCATCACGAAAGCCGCGATGAGGCCGAGCATATACATCGAGAGCATGATGCCCGCGCTTTGCATCGCGTTGGCTGCGGGCAGCATGACGGCGATCATCACGATATAGACCGGCAGCCGCGCCGAGCAGCTCATCAGCGGCGCGACGAGGATGGTGACAATGCGGTCCTTGCGGTTCTCGATGGTGCGCGTCGCCATCACACCCGGAATCGCACAGGCAAACGACGAAAGCAGCGGCACGAATGATTTCCCATGCAGCCCGACACTCGACATGAGCCGGTCCATGATGAACGCAGCGCGGGCCATGTAGCCACTGTCTTCGAGCAGACCGAGGAAGAAAAAGAGAACGAGAATCTGCGGGAGAAAAATCACCACACCGCCGACGCCGGAGATGACGCCATCCACGACGAGCGACTGGAGATTTCCCGCCGACATACTGGCGGATACCCAATCTTTCAGCGCAGAAATACCGCCATCAATCCAGTCCATCGGATATGCGGCGACGGTGAAGATGCAGAAAAACATCAGCGCCATCATCGCGATAAACGCGACCCAGCCCCAGAGCTTGTGCGTGAAAACCATGTCGAGCCGGTCGCTGATCGTGAGGCCGTCGGTGTCCTCGCCTTGCCGCCGGATTGCGGCGGAGCAGATGGCCGCGACCCAGTCGTAGCGGGCGTCCACGGGTGTTGCGATGGGGTCTATTCCTCCCGCACGGAGACGGCTTTGCGAGGCATTGACCGCTGCGAGCGTGGATGACTCCAGCCCCGACGCGGCGAGGCCCTGCTGGTCGAGCGAGAGATAAAGCATCGCATCCATCCGCGCGACTTCGCCGACTTCGCCCATCGTTTTGGCGAGCGTGCTGATTTCACGCTCAAACACAATCGGGAGCTGCGCACGCTGCTCGGGCTTTGGCAGCGGCGAGCGGGAGACGGCCTGCTTTAGCTCGATGATTCCCGTGCCCTTCGCCGCGACCATCGGAATCACCGGAACGCCGAGCCGTTCCTTCAGCTCCACAAGGTCAATTTTCAGTCCGCGTTCCTCGGCGACATCCACCATGTTTAGCGCGACGACCACGGGGATTCCCAGCTCCAGCATTTGTGCGGCGATGTAAAGATGGCGGTCGAGATTCGACGCATCAACGACCGCGATAATCACATCCGGCCTGCGCTCGCCAGCCACGCGACCAAGCAGCAAATCGCGAGCGACTGCTTCATCGGGCGAGCGCACTTGGAGGCTGTAGCTGCCGGGCAAATCAATCAGCTCCATCTGCTCGCCGTGGCTGCCGAAAAAGCGCCCCGTCTTTTTCTCCACAGTCACCCCGGGATAATTCCCCACCTTCTGACGAAGTCCCGTCAGCGCGTTGAAAATCGTGGTCTTGCCTGTGTTTGGATTCCCCGCGATGGCGACGCGGCGAAAGAGTTCGTCATTCGTCATTTGGAAATGCGCTGCACCAAAATCAGCGCGGCTTCTTTTTTCCTCAGCGAAATATGCCCGCCGCGCACTTTGTATTCTACCGGGTCGCCGAGCGGCGCGACTTTTACGACCTCAATCGTCGTGCCGATGGTGAGGCCCATTTCCATGACGCGCCCGCGTTCTGCACCAGGAAGATCGATGGTGGCGATTTTGCCTTTTTGCCCCGGAGAAAGGCTGGAAAGTGGGACATTTGTAGCGGCAGAATCGCTCATTTTTCGCTCCCAAAAATCAGGCCGCGAGACGCTCGACCTCGATGTGTTCGCAAAGCTCCCGACCCAATGCCATGCGCGTGCCCATGATGACGCAAATCACCGCATTTCCATCCGCCACTTTTTTCACCACCATGCGGTCGTGGAAGCCCATCTCCCTCAGCCGCAAGCAATGCGGGCAATCGGGGCAAATATGCAGGACACGCAGCCGGTCGCCGCATTTGGCAGCCGCAAGAGTCAGCTTATTCGGTGTGCAGTTCATATCTTCTAAGTGAAAGTGGAGAGATTGAGATTCGTTCGCAAGAACTATTTGCGATTCAGTCGCATGTTGTGAACCAAACCGATCATTATTCTAAAAACGGCGATAGACTGGTCACGCAAAGACGCGGAGGCGCAAAGAAGCGGTCTTTGCAAAACAATCCACGTTCTCCAGTTGGTTGAGCTTGCGCTGCGATGAAACTCTTTGCGCCTTTGCGTGACCTCACTGGTTCCCATCGCCGTTTCAGAAATATAGTGCTCCGCAGGCTGCCTCCGGCTCGACACGAGAATTTCAGCGTGTGCGTGTTTGCCAACGTCGCGCTGCTGTATTAGTTTCCACCCATGTCTCGCTTCGACACATACACGCCTTCGCACAACGTCGCTCCGGCTGAACGCGGCTGGGTGATTTCGGCACTCGTCGGCTCCGCTATTTTGCACGCCGGGCTGTTCACATTTTTCTACTTCAAACAGGTGGATAACTTCGGCCAGCGCGATCTGCCTGCGGCGAAAAAAGAAAACGTCCAGCGCGTCACCGTCTCGCTCGCTCCGAAGAAAAAAGAGGAAGTCACCAGCGCTGTAATCACCGACGCTCCGAAGACCACAAAAAAGGAAATCGTGCTGCCGAGGGAAAAAATCGCGCTGGAGGAAATATCCATCGCGCCGCAGCACAAGTCCGTGGACACCTCCAAGCTGTTTGCAAATGAGAAGCCCTCGATGGAAGTCGCGAAGCTGAACACGACCATCAAGAGCGGGAATCCCGACGACCTTTTGCCGAAGCTCGACGACCGCTTTTTTGCGGATCGTGGCGGGCCGAAAGTGATGGCCCGTCCTGCATCATCGCCCGGTCCCGATGGCGATGGGACCGCGCGGGCAATCGGCATCGCGGGCAAAGACGTGGGCGCGATTCTCGATGCGCTCAACGATGTGCCCGCTTCCTCGCCCAAAGCGCTGAGTCTTCCGGGGAACACGACTTTTGACTACGACAGCGACCAGCTCGGCGGGCAGGGCCGCGAGGCGATGGATAAAGTGGCGCAGGTTTTCAAAAAATTTCTCGGCGATGATCTCGCGTCGTCCACATTCAGCATCACCGGCCACACGGACTCGTTTGGCACGGCGGAATACAATGAGCAACTCAGCCTCCGCCGCGCTGAAGTCGTGCGTTCATGGCTCGTCGCGAATCTTGGCATTGATCCACAAAAAGTGCGCACGGCGGGCGAGGGGAGTCGCAAGATGCTCGTCCCAGTCGGCACCGTGGAAGAGCAGGCACCAAACCGGCGCGTGGAAATCGTGATTCGCCGCCAAAAGCAATAATCCCGCAGCGTTTTTTTTGAAAGAACCGGCTCCCGGCTGCGTTTCACAAAATACGGGCGACGCCCCGAATCACCAACTGTGCTTCTTCGACTCACCTTCATTTTAATCCTCGCGGCGGCAATCGTCGGCGGCACCTACCTCGCCATCCACGAGCTTTACCTAAAGCCCGAACTCAAGCTGAAGGCCGATAAAGCCGCGCCGCCGCCAGCGCCGCCCGGCGATCCGAGCCTGCCGGATTTTCTCGAATGCGTCGCGCTTCGCAACAATGCCGCGCCCGAAGCTGCGGTCGCGGCGTTCGAGCGATTTCTCGAAACCTATCCCGCGTCCACAAAACGCACAGAAGCCCGCGATGCCCTCGGCGAGCTAAACAGCGCGATTTTCTTCGCCGTAAAACCCACTGCCGAAAACTCCGTGATTGTGAAACCGGGCGACTCGCTCGGCAGGCTCTCCAGCCGCACGAAAATGCCCGTCGAACTCATCGTGCATTTGAACCATCTCAAGAACGACAAAATCCACCCCGGCCAGCGACTCATCGCTTTCCCCACGAACTTCCGGCTCGTGCTGAAACAACGCGAGGAGCGCGTCTTTTTATTCCGCGACGACAAATTTTTCCGCCACTATCCCGCGCTTTCGTGGCCGGGGAAAAAGCCGCTCGTCCTGCTTCAAAAACAGTCCGCTCGCGTCGTGGAAAAAGCGGCCACGAGCGATGCCGGACAGCCCGTGCAGCCGCTTACAGCCGAATACTTCGCCTGCTTTCACACCATCGGATTCCCGATTGCCGGACACACGATTTTTTCCCATCCCGACGATCCCGCGCGCCCCATGCCCGGCGGCATCCGGCTTTCGCGAGAAGCGATGAGCGAAATCGCAGCCTTGCTTCCGAAAGGCGCACCAGTGACTCTGGAGTGACAATGAAATTGCAGCCACTCGATTTCGAAAAACCAATCGCCGACTTGGAGCAGTCCCTCGAAGACCTCCGCCGCCAAAGCCGTGAAAACAACGTGAATCTCGAACCCGAGGCCCGCCGCCTCGAAGTCAAAATCGAGGAGACGAAAAGAGCCATCTACTCGAATCTCACCGCATGGCAGCGCGTCCAAATCGCCCGCCACACCGCACGCCCGTTCACGCTCGACTACCTCCAGCTTTCCTTCACCGACTTCATCGAGCTGCACGGCGACCGGCGCTTTGCCGAAGACCCATCCATGCCCGGCGGACTTGCGAAAATCGGGAAGCACAAATGCGTTGTCATCGGCCATCAAAAAGGTCGCGACACAAAAGAAAACATCTACCGCAATTTCGGCTGCGCAAACCCCGAAGGCTACCGCAAGGCGCTTCGCCTCATGCGCATGGCCGAGAAGTTTGACCTGCCTTTCGTCGCCCTCATTGACACACCCGGCGCCTATCCTGGAATCGGCGCAGAAGAGCGCCACATCGCCGAGAGCATCGCGGTGAACATCCGCGATATGATGACGCTGCGTGCGCCCACTATTGCAGTCGTCATCGGCGAAGGCGGAAGCGGCGGCGCACTTGGCATCGGCGTCGCCGACCGCGTGCTCATGCTGGAAAACTCTTACTACTCCGTCATCAGCCCCGAAGGCTGCGCGGCGATTCTTTGGAAACACCGCAAACACGCCCCCGAAGCAGCCGAAGCATTAAAGCTCACGGCGACCGATTTGAAGGAGTTCAAACTCGTGGACGACGTAGTGCCAGAGCCGCTGGGCGGAGCGCACCAAAACCAAGAACAAGCCATCGCCAACCTCCGCGCCGCCGTCATCAAGCACATCGAGGAACTGAAGCAAATCCCGATGGAGCAGCTTCTCGAAGAGCGCTACCAAAAATTCCGCCGAGCCGGATTCTTCGCCGGGGAGTAACGGTCGCTTCGCGAAAAAGACGAATGGCGAATCGGCTATTTGCGATTGGCCAATTTCAAATAGCCGATAGCAAACACGCCCACGTCATTCGTCATTTGACCACGGCACTCATGCTGCTTTGACTCCGCGCTGTGCCAGCCCAACCCATTTACGAAATCCTGTTTGCCACGTTCGCGTTTTTTCTCGGCGCGTGCGTCGGCTCTTTCCTGAACGTCTGCATTTATCGGCTTCCGCTCGATATGTCGGTGAATGAGCCGAAGCGCTCGTTCTGCCCGCTTTGCAAATACCAGATTCCGTGGACCTCGAATCTCCCGCTCATCACCTGGCTGCTCCAGCGCGGCAAGTGCGCGAATTGCAAAGCGCCGATTCCCTTCCGCTATTTCGGCGTGGAGTTGCTCACGGGGTTGCTCTTTCTCGCCGTGTGGTGGCGGCTTGCATACCACGCGGGGCCGGTGTTTCCGGGGCATTGGGCGCTGGTGTTTCCGATGTTCACCTTCATCTCGCTGCTGGTCGTCGCGACGTTCATTGACTTCGAGCACTTCATCATCCCGGACGGCGTCACCATCGGCGGCACGATTGCCGGGCTTGTGTTCAGCGTCGGGCTGCCGTGGATGCACGGCGAGGCGGGCTTTGGCATTCAGGAAAGCATCCGCTCGCTCATGTGGTCGGCGATTGGCGCGGCGGGCGGCTTTGCGCTGCTGTGGCTCGTGTCGTGGCTGGGGAAGCTCGCGTTTGGGCGGAGGACGCTGGCGTTTTCCAAGCCGACGGCTTTCACATGGTCCATTGATAGCGAGCGCGGCAAGCTCACTGCGGACGGCGTGGATTATTGGTGGGACGAGCTTTTCTCCAGCGAGAAAGACACGCTCATCATGCAGTGCGAGCGCTTCGAGATCGAAGGACTCAGCGCCGGTGAATGCGAAATCCGCAGCCATTACGAAAAGCTCACCTTTGCCGGGCGCGACTTCGATTTGAACCACATCAAGGCATTCTCCGGCACCATCCAGCGCCTCGACTTCCGGCGCACGGCGATGGGCTTTGGCGACGTGAAATTTATCGCCTGCATCGGCGCGTTTCTCGGCTGGCAGGCGGTTCTTTTTACCGTGATGGCTGCGTCCGTCTTAGGCGCAATCATCGGCGGAGTCCCGAAGCTCATTGGCAAAAAAGAATGGTCCGCCAAAATCCCCTTCGGCCCCTACCTCGCGCTCGGCGCACTGCTATGGTTCTTCTGCGGACGCGAGATCGTCGCGTGGTACTTCGAGCAATTCATCTCCATGCCTGCTGGTGTGTAAATCTGTGCGGTCCACGGAAGGTGTGGCGACGATTTCCAAACACAGCACTCGCTTGTTTTAGAAATCCTGCAAACCATGCGCCCCATGGCACAACCAAACTATCAGTTCGAGAAACGGCGCAGGGAAATCGAGAAGAAGGCAAAGAAGGCTGAAAAGCAGAAGCGCAAACGCGAAGGCATCACCGACGACGGCACACCAGCCGCTCCTGAAAATGCCGACACAGCCAGCACGGAGACGCCGCCGGCTTAAAGGCTCGCGCATCTGCTCCCTCTCGCACGGCGAACACGTCTTGTTCACCCCAAAACAAAAAGCCCCGCTCTCCTGCGAGAGCGGGGCTTTTGTGTAGTAGTCCAGTTGCGCAGCAACTGGCTGCCGGTCACGGCGTGACCGGGCTACTTGGCTACGGCTGCTTCAGCTCGATCCGCCCGCCGAGTGTCGTGCCGGGGAAGTAGCCCCATGCGCTGTTGCTCTTGGGCAAATAGACGCCACTGCCGCGCACTGACTTAGGCCGGGCCGGGTCTTTGATTATCGCAGTAAAGCTGCCCTTGAGCAGATTCACCCTCCAGCTCGGTACGAGCGTGGAGAGCGAGGGATTGCCAGCGATGACTACGTTTGCCGTGGTGCTATCGTTGGCAAAGTTGCCGCCGCCGATGGTGAGGGTGCCTGCGCCATCGGGCAGCGCATCGCCCAGAGTCCATGCGCAGCCGTTTGCGACGAGCACGGTATCTACTCCGCTGCGGTGTACGCCTGTGAGTGTAGTCTGCGTGGGCTTGAGCCAGACCAGCTCCGCCGTCAGGTCGGTGGCTGCGAGGTTTGCAAACATGCCTTCGCCTGCGAGGAAAGCGCGGGGGCTGGTGCTAAAGCTGAAGCCGTAGAACTCAAAGCTCCCGTTATCCGCAAGCTGGGCGGTGCTGCTGATGCTCTTGCCGTCGGGCGTTCTGCCGATGATGGACATCAGGCCGTTGCTGCGCAACGAGGCCGTCAAGTACCCGCCGCCGGGGACTACGGTCCGGTCGCTGCCTGCCAGTGCGATGTTGTATTTCTGTGCGGTGGCGCTGGTGGCGCTGGGGCGCAGGCTGCCGGTGAAAGTATCGGCTCCACTCACGAGGCTCACATCCAGCCGTCCGTCCACATTCTTGGAGATGGTCGCCGTTCCAAGCACGTTGGGGTAGATGCACGGCTCGTCTTCCTTGAGGTAGAATACGATGCTGACTCCCGTCGTCCCCACCGTTAATCTCCCCGTCGTGCGCCCCGAAGCGGCGCGGATGGCGGTCATCCGGCCTGCGATGGCTCCGTCCGCATCATAAAGCAGACCGCTCCACTTGATAGCCCCCGAGATTGGCGTGCCGGCGATCACCGTCACTGTGCCGACGTCCGTAGCGATGCAGTCTGTCACTGTGTAGGTAAAAGTGCCCGTGACTCCCTGAGGGATGATCAGCGAGCGGCCTAAGATCGTTACGGCTGGATTGCTCACGCTCTCGATTTCCAGCAAGTTCCCCTCCGCGTCCGTATCATTGGCCAGCGGGTAAAGCGTCGTATCGCCCGTCGTCATCGTCACCGTGTCGTCCACTGCCACCGGCGCGGTATTTACCACAGCCCTAAACGTCACATCCACAGTGCTGGCGGGTTCGTAGTTTGCATCACCAGACTGACTGGCACGCACCACGACATTACCCAGCGCGCTAAACGTCAGCTCATTGCCGCTCACCGAACCGGGGCCGCTGACGATGCTATAACTCACCGTAAGTCCGCTGCTCGCGACTCCATTCAGAAGCACCGTGCTCAGCACATCTTCCTTGTCACACTCGCGACCGCTAAACGTGATCGTCTGCGCAAGCCTCCGCACCGTTACCGTAAAACTCCCGTTGCCCGTGTTGTTCGCGGCATCCGTGGCGGTGATGTTCACCGTCGTCGTTCCGATTGGGAAAGTGCTGCCGCTTGCGTGCGAATACATCACGCCCGTCACACCCACATTATCGTTTGCGCCCAGCTCCGTGTATCTCACCACAGTTCCCGCCGGGCTGGCTGGATCGACTTCTATATTTTCATGCGCTGCGACCACCGGTGCATCGTTATCCGCAACCCTCACCGTGACAGTGCCTGTCGCCGTGCCGCCGAAGCCATCGCTCAACGTGTAGTTAAACGACGCATCTCCGGTGAAGCTGCTCAGTGGCGTGTAAGTGACGCTGCTTGCATCGAAGCTGTCCACTGTGAGTCCCGCGACTGCGTTCACTGCGGTGATGCTCACGCTATCTCCGTCCGCATCCACGCTGCTGAAAAAGCCGCTGGAAGTCTGCGCGTCACCCGTCGTCGCGGCAATGATCAGGTTCTGCGCTACCGGGCTGGTGTTGCCGGTGGTGAAGTTGAGGATGCTCCCGTTCGTCGTCCCTGCCGAATTCGTCCCCGCTGCGCGGAAATAATACGTCGTATGTGCGCTCAGGCCACTGATGGCCTGCGACACATTCACCGCGCTCGTCCCTGAGCCGATTGCCTGGTTTCCCGTCGTCACCACACCCGAAGCCAGCGTCGCGCTCGTCGAGTAATGGAAGCTCGCATTCGTCGCCAGGCTACCGGGGTTCACCGAGCCATTGAGCGTTGCTGTCGCACTTCCCACACCGCTTGCGGCATTGGTCGTCACCACAGGAGCAGTGCCGACTGGCGCTGCGCCAATCGTAAAGACCTCCATACGTGCGAAGGTCAAACTATTGTAACTCGACCCGTAACCGGTGATGTTCTGCCCAGTCGAGCCATAGCTATAAGTATTCGCATAACCCGAGCGAAGGCTATTATCCACGTAGATGTCGTGCCCGCCTCCGAAGGTAGGGCCATAATTAGAGCCATTATAGGTCTGGAATTGCCCTACACTGTCGCCAAGTCTTTGCCGCTGAAGCGCCCCTGTAGTCAGATTGAAAAGGAAAGCCGTCCGCTGGGCGTCACTGGTGTAGTTGTAATTGCCAATCGAGCTCCAGCTTTGGGGATTGTATGCCCCGATCACCTTGCGGGTCTGCCCATTTTGAATCGGCAGCTCGATGACTGTAAATGTCCTCCCAATCCCATTCACCGCTGTATGGAAGTTGGCCGCAGTCTTTCCGTCCCCCTGCGCGGCTGCAAATACCTTCGTGAGGGAGATGCTGCCTTCCCCGAGCCATCCGGCAAGCGTGGTGACATCCGGCCCCGTCAGCAAATCCGAGCCGCCGATGATTGCCGAGGGAGGAGTCCCGTTCCCCGTCAGCGCGATGTCAAATGGGTTCTCGTTTGCGTCATTGCTTGCAATCAGCAGTGCCGCTGGCCGCGCTCCCGTCGTGCTTGGCGCAAAGGTCACGGTAAAAGTCGTGCTCGCTCCCGCCGCCAACGTCGTCGCCCCCAGCCCCGTCACGCTATACTCGCCCGCCGCAGTCCCGCTTTTCGTGATAGCCAAGTTCTCGAGAGCAAGCCCGCCGCTGTTCGTGATCGTGAACGTCTTCTGCGTCGTCTGATTCGTCGCCGTATCTGGAAAAGCCACACTCCCCGCCGCGTCCACCAGATTAGTCCCCACGGGATGCTCCACCCCGATCTCCGGCCCAGTGGTAAAGGACAGGATGCTGCCGGAATTCGTCCCGTTTGCGTTGTTCAACTTCGCGCGAAAGTAATAAGTCGTATCCGGTGCCAGACCCGTCAGAGCCTGGTTAAATGCCACATCCGCCGATCCGCTACCTACCGCCAGCGCCGTCGTGCTCGTCGCTCCGACCAGCGTAGGGCTGGTACCCCAATCAAACCACGCCGTCGTATTCAGCCCGGACGGGTTGGCCATCCCATTCAGCGTCCCTGCGCTTACTGTAACCGCTGTCGCAGGAAGCGTAGTCGCCCCAGCCAGCGTCAGCTTCATGAAAGGCGTCCAAGTATTGCTAAGGGTGGGAAATACATCCGTATTACCTTCGCTTGACCAGCACGCGCTGACCGTGATCCCACTGACAATAAAAGGGAAGCTAGGGTTATCCTTCCTAGGAAAGACCGCCGCGCTATTATTCGCATAGCAGGTAACGCGATATTGCACACCTGCCAGCAGCGTATAGTTCACCTGAGAGGAGAGATACTGTTTTACCCCAGTGCCGTTGGCTTGCGCACCCGCTACCAGCAACTGACCTGTAGAGTTATTATAAATGCGGGCCGAAACCACACTGCCTACAGGCGCGTTGATCAGCCACTGGATAGCACTAATGCTCGTATTTGTTGCACAACTCACCGTGTAACCGCGCGTATTATGATAGATTGCGTCGCCCGGATCATAGAGCGTTCCCGTAGGCGGAGTGAGATTGACTTCAGCCGCCCCCAGCGGACTAGCGCCAAGAACCAGCGCAAGCAGCGCAAACACTGCCGTGCGGGCAATCGCTCGCGGTTGAGAAAGAATGCGCATCAAGGCGAAGACTTTGGTGAATAGGTGGTTGTGGATGGTTATCATAGAGTTGGTTAAAAGGCGTGTTACCTGAGGTTTTCATACCGCATCGCCCGCCACGCTTGCGAACGCTCCCGCTCGTATCGTCCCGCCTACAAACCTGCAAGATATAAACCTCAGCATGATGAAACTTCCGCGCCTGTCAGACCCTCGCAACCCCCATAGACGACGCCGACAGCCGGCAGGGGAGCGCGCTCCCCTAAAGCCGCTCGCTCGTCTCCGCTTTCAGAATATCCTCCAGCGTCTCGCGGCGGCTGATGAGTTCGCAGGTGCCGTCCTCCTCCACCCACACTTGCGGGGCGCGACCGATGGAGTTGTAGTTGCT
>JANMLS010000003.1:0-1538 GCA_031372675.1 Verrucomicrobiaceae bacterium | reverse complement strand
TGCGGCTGATCGTGTCGCTCGCGCCGTCGGTGCGGGGCGCGAGAGGAACGGTGACACTGCTCGCCCCGGCGGGAAACGTCACGGTGCCGGACAACGCGACGTAATCCACCGCGGGAGCGGCGGTGCCGCCGAGTTGGTAATAGGCCGTCAGCGCGGAGATCGTCGGACCGGTGCGGGTGAACGTATACAGGCCCGGCGCGGCCCCTTTCGTATCGGTGGTGGCGTTACTGGCGACGACGCCCACCGTGGCGAGATTCTCGGGCGTGATGTCGTAGACCTCGACCAAGGCGTTGCCCGTCGTGTCGCCGACCCCGCTGACCTGGATCGAGTAACTTCCGGGCGCGAGTTCGGTGATGACCGCGGCGTCCTTGGAACCGGCGGCGAAGGCGAAGGCACCGGACTGGGCGAACGCGGCGTTGAGCGAGGCGACATTGGTGCCGGTGCCCCAATTGTCGTTGGCGGCGACTTGCACCGTCGGGCGGGCGTTGTTGACCACGGCGATGGCCGGATCGGCCAACGAGCCGGGAACGCCGAAACCGGCGAGGGCGGGACCGGCGGCGCGGACGAGAATCTGGCGGCGACCTTCGCCCGGCGAAATCACCAAACCGGAAATGATAATTCCGGCGCCAGTGCCGACCTGGGCGCGGGTCGAGAGATTCATCAGGCGCGCCGCGCCGGTGACATCGTAAACCTCCACGAGCGCAACGCCGGCGGCGGTGCCGACGCCGCTGACCGTGGCGGTGTAGGCTCCGGGCGCGAGGTTGGTGGCAAGGATGGCCGCGTCCCGGCTGTTGGTCGCGAGATTGAAGGCGCCCACGGAGGCGAAGGTGGTGGCTCCACCGACGGTCGTCGTCGACCAGTTGTCGTTGGCAAAGATGATCCGTCCCGACGAATCGGCGACATCGATCTTCGGGTCACTGATGGTGCCCGGGACGTTGAAGGGCGCCGCACCCATCGTCGGTCCGACGGCGCGAATGAGGATATTCTTATTGGAACCTTGGCCGACAACGAAACCAACCACGGCGACGTTGCCACCGGAACCGACCTGCGTGCGGGTCGAGAGATTGGAGAGCCGTTGCGCCGCCAACGGCGCAACAACAAGGCACGCACAAACCAGCGCGAACAAGATGGACCGTGATTGAGTTGGAGTATTCATCAGAGGTAACGAGTGGGCCGCTCTGGGGGAACTAGGCAGCGGTGAAGCAAGCGATTGACCAAACCTTCAGCGCAGAGTGTAGACAAGTCCAGCGCACTAATGCAAATTGACGGTAAATACTCCCTGATGGTCGCGCCCTTCTCTCGCAACGAAAGGAGGAGAATCTCAAACAAGGGCCGGACTGGACTGCATAGGCCCTCCCGTCAGTGACCAAGAAACGCCCCTCTGCCATGGTGCCCCCGTCCGGACTTGAACCGGAATCCACGGTTTAGGAAACCGCTGCTCTATCCAGTTGAGCTACGGGGACGATCTGCTGGCGGGGAAACTCCGGCGATTCACGCTGCGTTTGCCACTCCAAAATGCGGGTTGACATGCTCGGAGG
>JANMLS010000445.1:0-5739 GCA_031372675.1 Verrucomicrobiaceae bacterium | reverse complement strand
GCGAAGACGGCCTTTGAGAGCCGTCGCCTTTGTCGTGTCCAGATTTGATACTCGAAAAGTTAATAATTTTTTTGAATTCTAAAAAGGAAGCCGCTGTGGGAATTCTTGTAAAACCTACGATTTGTGTATAAAGATCAGGGTAAAGCCCCCGGAGCGTCGGCCATGCCGAGGCGCTTGAGCTTGCCCTCGCAGCTGCAGAGTCCGGCGTCGATCTCGCGCAGGCTCTTGGCTTGGGCAAGCTGGCAGAAGAGCATGGTGACGAAGTGGTCGCAACTGGCGAATCCCTTGGAGCGCCGCTCGCTGCCGGTCTCGCGGATGAGCTTGGCGAAGCGGTTGCGATCGACGGGAGAGAGAAGCTGGCTGAAAAGACTGGAGTTGGCTACATTCATCGCCGCCCGCCCTGTTCGGATTGTGATTGGTTTTTCATTCACCCCGATTCCATCCGTTCAGGGCGGGTTTTTTAATCCGCTGTTTTGGACCGTAGTAGGCAGGCACCCGAAATCCATTTGGAATACGGCCGCATCCTGGTTCTTGAATCCACCTGACATGCAGTCAGCCCGCCTGTCGAAAAGTCGAAAAACCGTCGCCAAAAGAAATCTTGGCACAGCGGATAGGAGAGCTACGCTCAACGCGGATAAAGGTTGCCGTGAAATTTCCCGATTCATCCGTTTACCGGCGCGGAATGGGGATTTTTCTTACCGAAATACCGTTACCCGAAGCACCGAGACACTTTTTCCGTCCCATCCTCCCCCGCACCCCCCATTTCCCCGCCCTCCGGTCCGACCCATTGGTTCTTTCAGGGGCCGCCCGCAGAATGCAAACTCCTAGAAGCAAACACGCCGGTGTCGATATGCTCGACGTCGCGATGTTTGACGAAGTGGACGGAGGCACTGCTATTTTCAAAGTCATCAACTCGCCGCCCGTCAACCCCGGCGACAGCATGAAATTTGCGACCCACGAAGATCTGCCGAGCGACTACTACCTCCGACTGACCGGGTTCGCCGGAAAAGTCATTCGCGGCAAACGCGTCCTTACCCAGGATGAACTGTCTTTCCCTCTTCCCTTAAAACCATGATTCGAACTCTCGCATTTTACCTGACGGCTTGCGTCACCCTCAGCCTTGCGGCCGCTCCGCTTACCCCCAACATCGTCGTCATCCTCGCCGACGATTACGGCTACGGCAGCCTTGGTGCCTACGGCGCTGACGCGAAGCTGATCCAAACGCCGCATCTCGACCGCCTCGCGCGGGAAGGTCGGCGCTTCACCGACGCCTACACCCCGTCCTCGGTCTGCACGCCGACGCGCTACGCGCTCCTGACCGGCCGCTATTGCTGGCGCACATCGCTCAACCACGGCGGTGTGGCCGACACACTCGACCCGCTCCTCATCGAGACCACGCGCCCGACGCTCGCCTCGCTCTTGAAGAAGCGCGGCTACGCCACCGGGTTCGTCGGCAAATGGCATCTCGGCTACGGCACCGATGCGCGCGTTGACTACACGAAAGAACTCAAGCCGGGCCCGCTCGAACTGGGCTTCGACTACCAGTTCGCGGTCCCGCAAAATCACAACGACATCACCCGCGTGTTCGTGGAAAATCACCAGGTCTTCGGCCTGCGCTCCGGCAAGCTCACGCCCGCGCCCGGCAAGCTCGGACTCGATGCGCCGGAGCGCGACGACCCAAAAACCACGGGTGACCTCACCGAACGCGCGGTCGGCTGGCTCGCGCAGCAGGCGGGGCGGCCCGCGCCTTTCTTCCTCTACTTTGCGCCGATCGCCGTTCACGAATTAGTCACGCCTTCCGCGGAGACCAAGGGCACAAGCAAGGCCGGCCCTTATGGCGATTTCATCCACGACCTCGACCGCAGCGTCGGTCGGATCATCGCGGCTCTTGAAAAACAAAACGCCCTCGAAAATACGCTCATCATTTTCACGAGCGACAACGGCGGGGGTTTCTCGGGAGGGCCAACCGGTCCGGCCAAGCTTGCGACCGACGCCGGCCTGAAAATCAACGGCCCCCTGCGCGGCGGGAAACAAGACATCTGGGAAGGCGGCTTCAAGGTGCCCTTCCTCGTGCGCTGGCCCGGCCGGGTCCCCGCCGGCACGACGAGTAACGAGATGATCGGCCTCGTCGATGTTTTCGCCACCGTCGCTGCGGTAGTCGGCGAGACGAAGCTCGATCGCAGCACGACGGCACCCGACAGCGTCAATGTACTCGCTGCTTTACTTGGCGAGCCGTTGGCGCAACCGCTGCGCCGCGATCTCATTCTGCAGAGTGCCGCTGGCGTCTATGCGATTCGAAGCGGACCGTGGAAATGGATCGAAGGTGTGCCGGCCGCGCCCAAAGGCAAGAAAGCTCCCGCCGCCAAGGGACCCAAGGCCGATCAGTTTAGCCCCCGCCTCGTGAATCTTGCCAAAGATACTGCCGAGAAAAACGATGTTGCCGCCGCGCATCCCGAGATCGTCAAGCGCTTGGCCGAAACCCTCCGCCTCCACCGCGCCCAAGGGTTCAGCCTTGACTAGTTTCCCCTAGATAGGTCTTCCTTTTTCATGATCCTCCGCTTCATCTGTTTTGTCCTCGCGCTCTCCGGAGGTGCATTTGCGGCGACCGCGACACCCCGGCCCAATGTCTTGGTCATCCTGGCCGACGACCTCGGGATCGGCGATGTCTCGTCCTATCGACCGGGCGCGGACGTAAAGACTCCACATCTCGACCGATTCGCCGCCGAAGGCATGCGATTCACCCGGATGCGGGCCAATGCCACGGTGTGCTCGCCGACTCGGGCCGCGCTCATGAGCGGTTACTACGCCGACCGAGTCGGCGTGCCCGGTCTCATCCGTACCGATCCGGAAAGCACTTGGGGCTACTTTGATCCCAAGGTGCCGACGCTCGCCGATCACTTGCGCACTGCCGGCTATCACACCGCCCTCATCGGCAAGTGGAACCTCGGCTACACGGCCCCGGCGACGCCCAATGATCGTGGCTTCGATTTCTTTCACGGCTTTCTCGACGACATGATGGACAGCTACACGACCCACCTCCGGCACGGTCAGAACTACATGCGCCGCGACCGCGAGGTCATCACCCCGGTCGGTCATGCCACCGAGATCTTCACCGGTTGGACGCGGGACTATCTGCGTGAGCGCGCGAAGTCCGCATCGCCCTTTTTTCTCTATCTTGCTTACAACGCGCCGCATTTTCCGATGCAGCCGCCAGCGGAGTGGTTGGCGAAGGTGAAGCAACGCGAACCCGGCATCGATGAAAAACGCGCCCTGAGCGTGGCCATGATCGAGCACTTTGATGACGGCGTCGGCCAGGTGCTCGCGGCGTTGAAAGAGACCGGGCTCGATCAGACCACGCTGGTCGTAATCACTTCTGACAACGGCGGTTCGCTGGCCCACGCGCAGAACAACGATCCTTGGCGCGACGGGAAGCAGAGCCACTACGACGGGGGCCTACGGGTTCCCTTTCTCGTGCGTTGGCCGGACCACGTCGCGCCGGGTACAACGAGTGACTATGCCGGACTGACGTTTGATATCTTTGCGACTGCGCTGGAAGTGGCCGGCGTGACGCGACCGGCGGGCATCGACGCTGTGAGCCTTCTACCCGCGCTAAGCGGGGACCCGGCGCCTGCGGAACCGCGCGAACTCTATTTTGTGCGCCGCGAAGGCGGTGCGGCCTATGGCGGCAAGAGCTACGAAGCGATCATCCGGGGCGATTGGAAGCTGATGCAAAACAGTCCCTACGCGCCGCTCGAACTCTACAATTTGAAAAATGATCCGCAGGAAAAGAATGACCTCTTCACGACCGAACCAAAAATCGCTCGGGAATTACAGAGCGCGTTGCTTCGTCACATTCAGCGCGGCGGCGCGACGCCTTATTTGCCGCCGCCTGCTCGATAAGCGCCCGATGCTAACGACAAATGAGGTCGAGCCTTGCGGGACCACATCAATGATATTCAGCAAGGCCCAAACAACCGGAATTCGGCGTTTGCGGTTGGAATACTCTCTACGTAAATAGGGTCAGAGATACAGTCGAATTGAGCGACCAAGATATCAGTCGCTTTGTTAAAATAAGCGCGTTGGCCAAGGCAAAGTTCAGGGTTGAATAGGGCGATGACGGAAGTGAGAAATAATATTTTCATGGGGCTTCCGAACTTTTACAGATCAACTATAAGATAGAGAATCCACCAACATTTAGCTGCGTGCACCGGTGATGGCAGTTTGGTTAATCAACCATTTTTGACTGAGTTATACAGTTTCGGGCGCTTCGGAGACATCGACATACGAGGTAACAGGCGACATCGGCGGAACCAGAGCTTCTGCTTTGGCCGATGGGATGACCCATAGGATGGATGCCAAGCAAGCGCACGGTCATTACGGAATAACCAAACTTGTTTAAAGGCTTCCTTGTGCGATGCCTGCTCATATCCCAAGCTCTTTTTTCCTGAACTTAATGGTCATTTGCGATTTGCATTCGCCTTCCAATACTGAACGGCGAGTTGCGTCGGTATTGTCACCCGAGTAGAAACCGCTCCCCGATGGGAATCACAAATTGTGATGATTGGCAGCAGAGCAAAGACATATGTCAAGATCGGCGTGCCGGTGAGGGCACCGCTGGTCGCGATGCTCAGCTAGGCCGGACCGGAAACCTTCGAGTAGGTCGGTGTAGCGCCTGCGCCCGGATGAGTCGCCTACACCAGACAGTGTCTGTCCGGTGTAAGCGGTGCCTGCTTGTATGGCATCCGGCCGGCTCATCGGATCCGCAGAAAAGACCGGAGCTGTATTAGCCTATCTCCGAACAAACGTGGCCGTAAGGTTAGTGATCACGTCGGTCGGGTAAAAAATCGCACGATCATTGTTGCCGCCCATGGCACCGCTCCAGTGGGAGAATTTCCAGCCTGCTGCGGGCGCAACAACCATCTCCAGACGCCGTTGTTGTGCATGTAAGCCTGGAACGATTACGGGTAAGCCTTCGTTTTTAGCCATAACCGTGCCCTGCCCAACCGTGGTCAGTCGTGCATCGACGAGTTTGACCAGCTCGATGCCGTGGAACGTGGTGTTGCCAGTTGTCCCCAGATTTCTCAACTCGAGATCAGAACCGAAAGGCCCGTTATTGTTGAACACCCAGTCGGTCACGGTTACGGTTGCGGTCTTCCAAGTATTGGTATTGCTTTTGGTTACCGTGAGCGCTCTTTTTCGGCAGTCACCGACCGCATCGTAGAACAGACCAAACTTATCGGTTCCTTGGTCGAGATAGGTAACCGAAAGCTGGATTCTCTGGCCGGGCGACGGGGTCAGGTCGTAATTCACATCGAAAAACATCGCGTTTTTGCCGGTTGCACGGTCGAAACGGCGTGCAAAGCGGTCGTAAGGATCCGATAACGGAGTTATATCCCCGCGGACGCGCCAGAGCGCTAAACTCGTAGTGTCGGCGTTGATCTGGGTAATATGCCGGTCATAGTTTCCGGAAACAATATCCCATCCTGCATCGTTGAAGCCGTCCTGATTGGCACGCTGATAAACCTGTCCCTTTCTAGCCGCATCAACGTCGTCCATCTTGGCACCCTGACTGGCATAGGCCGCGCAGATGGCCGTGTACCGGCCAGTATTACCCTGGGTCGCAGGTCCATAGGTTCCTTCAGGAAACTTAACCGTATCCGACGCATCCAGGCCTTCGTGAAAAATGCAGAATCCGCCGCGGGCCGTGGACGGTATTAGCTCTGTGGCCCAGAGGTTGAA
>JANMLS010000427.1:0-9600 GCA_031372675.1 Verrucomicrobiaceae bacterium | reverse complement strand
CACCAAACGCCAGCGTGAATTTGTCCGCCTTGATTGAAAGAAGCTGCACTTCCTGCGCACTCGAAGTCCCCTTGATGCTTTCGGTAAAGCTAAACTCCCCGCCCACGATCCGCGCCTCGGCGATAAAGTTCACCGTGGATTGGTTATACACTTTTGCCGCGATCAGACCGTCGAGCGGCACTTCGTTGGTTTCGTAAACGCCATCGCTGTCGGCATCAATCCACCTAAACGTGCGGGCATTGATTTCCGAAGCATCGGAAAACGCACCGACATAGTTGCCTTCGATAATTTTCACCGGATCAAAAACGAACCGGCGTGGTTTGATAATCTTCTGCACTTCAGCAATCGCACCGCTGCCCTCTGTGACCGTCGAATTGTTGAGCAGGATCGTCTGGCTACCGTCAATTGAGGCGAAGTCTCCGGCGTTATTAAATGTGATGTCGTAGCTGGTATTCACGCCATCGGAGACTGTCACGCCGCCGACTCCCTGAATGCTGACGAGCGCGTTCAGCGCGGCCTCCACGGTCGCCGTCGTTGCGTTTGCGGCAATCGCAGTGGTGGTATCGCCAGCAAAGGAAATCGTGAATTCACCCGCCGACAAGAAATCAATCTGCTGGCTCTCGCGGACTTGGAAAAATGCCTGAAGCGCAGGCTTCTGGCCCGGTGTGTTGAAGATGACGTTGAACTCGCCTTCATTCGGAGCTTCCACGGTGACACTGCCCAAAGCCGTAATCACCGGAAGCGCATTCAGCGCAGCAGCGATGTCGGCTGGGGTCGCCGTTCCGGGCAGCAGCGCAGTGGATACCCCGCCGCGCACTACTCCGGTAATCACGCCTGCTGGATCACCGAAAGAGTTGAACGTGATGTCGAAACGAGCACCGTTTTGCGTGACAGTGACGCCGCCTTCACCGGCAATGCTGGCCAGCCCATTGAGCGCGGTTTGAATCTGCCCAGCCGTCGCCGTGGACGCGAGCACCGTGGTCGTATCACCTTCGTAAGTAAGTGTGAAATCCGAGCCGGAAATTGCCTGCACAGCCGCAAGCCCAAGCACTTGAATCTCACTCGTGAACTCGCCGCCGGGACGGAACTCCTCCGCAGTCAAATCCACCGGCAGATGCAGCGCAAAATCACCAATGCCGTCGAACTCGACGACCTGCACTTCGCGTTGATTGAGAATTTCGACACCCTTCACCGTCTCAGCCACAGTTTGCTCGATGTTTAAGCCCTCGATTTGGAACTGCTCCTGCGGTCCGGGATTCCCAAAATCCACAAAGTAGGAGTTTGGCAAAGGACCATCGGTGACTACGGCAGTGCCTCCGCCGGCTACTATTACGGAATCAACTGCCGCCTGCACCTGCGCAAGAGTCGCATCCACAGTCAGGAAGCCGGAATTGAACCCGCCAAACGAGAGCGAGAATGACCCCGTCGAACCAACACGGATCAACTGTGACTCAAACTCATCCGGGTCGGGCGAAGTCGTTCCCACGACGAGCGTCGTGGAAACACCACGGAACTGCAAATCACCATCAAGCGTGGTTTGCTGCGCGACATTCAAAGTCGGACGATCTCCGTTGTTGTTAAACCTGACTTCGTAGGTGAACCCAGTGAGATCGCCAGGCGCCGGTAGCACAGGCGGAGGTGGCGGGATCACTTGGCTGACGGTAACACCACCAAGCACTCCGATACCTAGCGCCAATGAATTAAGAGTCGCTTGAAATTCCGTAGCAGCCGTGGTCGGGTTGGCGTTCGGTGTGATTGCCGAACTCACCTTCCCATTAAACCCAAATTTCACTGGCGCACCGGGAATGTGTGTAAAACGGAGAACTTCAGCGGCTCCAGCACTGCCATCTGTAACGACTTGGGTGAATCCCAGCGGATAGCCATCTTCTTGCACGACGATGCTCGGCTGGTCGCCGACATTCCCAAAGACCACCTGATAATGGTTAGAATTGCTAACGAGTTGCGTAACCGTCACTCCGCCCTGCGCAATGATGCTCGGCTGCAAATTAAACTGGCTTTGAAGTTCCGCGACGGTGAAATCGGTGGGAAGATCAAATGCAAAACTGGTCGCTCCGAATGCAAAGGTAATCTGCCCATCGCCAATCGGGTCCACTTGAATCACCTGCGTTTCCGTGGAGATATTTTCAAGCGCACCGGCGAACTCCTCGCGAACTAGGAGTTCATCGGCAAACATCGTAACAACCAGCGTCGGGTGATCCACAACGTCGTTAAACTTCACCTCAAATGTGCCTTGCGGCGCAGTCGGAGCGGCGAGCTTCGTCACCGTGATATCGCCCGGATCAATCGTCGGGAGCGCTTCCAATGCGGTCTGCACTTCCGCAGCCGTAGCATTTGCGGAAACCTGCGCCGTGGTATCCACATTCGCGCCTTCGGTGTAGGTGATGCTGAATTTGAACGGCGCAATCGGGAAAAATGAATGTACTTCATTTAATCCGCTCAGAGTCTCCGTGACATCCAGCAGCGTCAGCCCGACACCGGCCTGCAAGTCGGTAGATGCGACATCAAAAATCTCCTGCCCGATAATCTGCGACTGGTCCGCAGGATTATTAAAAGTAATCTGGTATCCGCCCGGTGTCGCGACTGTGACGACCACACCGCCAGCCGCCGTGACGAGTGGCAGAAGGTTCAGCGCAGTCTGCACTTCCAGCGGCGTCGCCGTGAGAGGGAGCGGCGTGGTTTCCTGCGGCGTTTTATTCGCCACCGTGAACAGCCCAGTCTGGTCGCCCGTGTCGGTGAATGTGATGTTGAAAGCTGGGTCCACGCCAGTGATTGTGACGGCACCAGTGTTCCCGGCACCCGTCGCCATCACGCTGGAGAGCGCGTTGAGAGCCGTCTGGATTTGCGCAGCCGTCGCCGTGCTCGCAAGGCTCGCCGTTTCTTCTCCGCCAAATGTGATGGTGAAGAAATTGCCCGCGCCAAGTGAGCGGATGAAAGTAATATCCAGCGACTGCACTTCGCTCGTGGTTCCATTTCCCGGAGTAGTTTCCGTGGAGGAAATAGCGGGACCGCCAAAGCGGAATACCTGTTCGCTTCCGGGGATGTTCGCTAGGAATGCGCCGGTCGAGTCCTTGAGCAGGTTGTTATCATTCAGGTAGATATTCTCCACCTTGCTTGCGAGCAGCGGCGTTGCGCCACGGCCAGCGGCAATCGTGGCGATCACGTCTGCATTGATGATAGTCACCGCGCCGTTTGTGCCGGGCTTTACTCCTGCGCCGCCTGCGCCGGAAAATATGCCGCCCATCGTGTTGAAGCCATAGACCTCGCCATCGCGCACACCGATGTCGTGCCCCAGCACGCTCACGCTGGAGACACTTCCGCCTGCGCCGCCTTTTGTGAGCGCATCGCCGCCTTGTCCGGCGGAGATATTGCGGAAGATGGCCTCCTCGGACACTTCCACGACATTGATACGACTGACGCTGCCGCCCTTCGCGCCGTTCGCCGCCTGCGGAGCATCGCCTGCATCGCCCGCCTGGATGCTAAATTCCACGCCATCCGAGCCACCGCGCTGCAAGGAAACTCCGGTAATCGAACCGCCAGCCGCACTCTTTTTCAGCGCACCGGCACCATCGCCAGCGCGGATCAGCGTATCGCCAATCGTGTTGTTGACGGCACCGTTGACATTCGTAATCGAGCCGCCTTTGCCCACATATTTCCCATCGGAAGAAACCGAGCCATCGCCAGCGCGGATCAGAATATCACCGTTGGGAGTCGGCACCAATTCGTCCGCAGTGCTTCCGTAGCCGAGATTGATGATCGAGCCGCCCGCTCCGCCGCCGCCGCCGCTGCCAGCCTGAACGGTGAGTGTTTGCTGCGCAAAAAGCCCCGCGAGTTTCTCCGCGCTGCCGACAATGCTGCCGCCATTTCCAGGCCGTGCGCCGACGAATCCCGCATCGCCAGCGACCAATTCGCCCTCGCCCTCGCCCGCAAATACTCCGGCAAAAACAATGTTCCCGCCTTTTCCTGCTGCCGCATTTACACCGGGGCCAGAGCCGCCGTCGCCAGCGCGGATCGAACCAAATCCCGGCGTGTTCACGCTCACAGTGGTGACCGTCCCGCCCGCGCCGCCCGCGCCGCCAATACCAAATCCGCTACCTCCCTGCCCTGCCAAAATCCGAGTCGAAGCATCTACCAATGTCGGCACTCCGCCGACCAGTTTTGTGACTTCGCCAGAAATCGCGACTTCAAGATTCGTCACCGCTCCACCCGCGCCGCCCTTGCCTTTGACAAGAGCCAGACCGCCATCGCCAGCGACCACCTCAGGCTCGATGTTCAGCCCGGTGATTGAGATGATAGACATCGCTCCACCATTGCCGCCGCCCTTATCTCCATCGCCGCCCGCACCGGAGCGGATGTTCATGAGATTCAGTCCTCCGAAAGTCCTGTTCACATTGGTATCAAGAACCGAAATGTTGGAAAGGAACCCGCCCGCACCGCCGCGACCGTTCACGCTGTCGCCGCCGTTGCCTTTGATGCCGCTATTAAATTCGAGGATGTTCACATCGCTGTTCGCAATCGCGATTGCGGAAATGTTGCCGCCGCTGCCGCCATTGCCTGCATTGCCGTCGCCGCCGATGCCTGCATTAAACGTAATGGCATCCGAGACTACTCCGTCGCGCTGCTCGATGCTCAAAGTGGACAGGCTACCGCCTTTTCCACCCGTTTTTCCGTCGCTGCCATCTCCCGCCTCAAACTGAATCTGCCGCCCAAGAACCTTCAAATTACTTACCGCAGCGCCAATGCCGCCAACTGCATTGCCAAAAGCCGAACCCGCATCGCCCGCACGGATGCCAATATCCGAACCGACGGATGCCTCCACATTTCGGAATACAGAATTGGAAATCGCCCCGCCCGCGCCCGCTTTGCCGCCCGTGAAAATAATCGCATCGCCACCGATGCCGCCGAGGATCGAAATCTCATCGCCACCCGACTCCGGCGTGGAAACGAGAATATCCAACGCGCTAATCGCGCCGCCCTTACCGCCATTTTTCCCATCGCCGCCCGATCCCGCGAAAATCTCGACGTTATCGCGTAGGATGCCGTTGCTCAGGATGCGCTTGCCATTGAGCATCGTGTAGCCGACGAAAACATCCGAAACAGCGCCACCAGCCCCGCCATTTCCAATCGTCGAATTTCCACCCAAGCCGGAGCTGACAACCACCGATTCATTGGCCGTAAAATCATCGGCACCTGCGATGGTAATCGCGCTGACTGCGCCGCCTTTACCGCCGTTTTTCTTCGTCGGGCTGGTCGTCCCGCCATCGCCCGCCTTCAGCAACAATCCATCGCTATCCGCACGGACAACAATGTTTTTAATCGCGCCACCAGTCGCTCCCTCGCCGCCCACGCCGGCCTCAATCCGGTCCGTGACCGAATCCACGAGAATCTTCTGAACGCTGCTGCCAATCTTGCCCGTCGCAGGCGAAAAATTAAACACCCCATCGCCACCGGGAGTATCCAAAACCACACCACCTGCACCGATGTATTTTGGGAAAAAGTCAAACGTCTGCCCATTGGCCGCAGACCCCGCCAAAATCGAACCCACATCGCCGCCGATCACCACATTGCTGATATTACCGCTCGCAAGCACTTTGCCGCCCACCCGCTCAGGGATCCCCACATTCAAAATCGTGCTCCCCACCGAGCTGCCCACTGTGAAACCGGGGATATTTTGCCCCGCTTTCATCGTCCCGTTCATGATGAGCGTGTCATCCGCAAGACTGCGTGTTCCTTGATTGTCTAAATTATAAACAATGTCGCCCGAAAGCGCTCCCTTCAGCTCAAACTTCGCATTATTCCCAGCCGAGATACCTACGATGTCCTGCTCGTTGACTTCATTGTTGCGCAGGCCATTCGAGTCCACTTTATCAATGAAAAACACCACGATTTCACCCGACTGAACGATGACGAAATCCTCCACGCTCGAACTGGAGTTCACTCGGAAAAGCTGCAAACGATCTCCGGCAGAGAGGCGCAGATAAAAAGTATCCGCCTGCCCGACAATCCCACCGCCCACCGCACCCGAAATCGGATCGAGCGGAGTCAACTCAGTGTTGATGAAAGGCGAACTTGGATCGGTATCGGTAAAATCAAAATCCGGCTGTCCAAGCGAATTTGGGATACCAGCAATAATTACACGGGCTGGCGCAATACGCGATTCAAGGACCTCAATCAGGCGGTTAGGAGAAGATTTCATGGTGGGCTATGAGCTAAACTGGCAGACTTATCGCCGATATTATTTTAACCGGCAATAGATTTTTGAAATTTTTATCTTACAAGCGATTCATAATTAAAAACCCGCTGTCTTTCGGGTGATAATAATTCTCGCAACGGCGTTTTTTCGACGCACTGGAGGTTACCTCGACAGCACCACACGTGGCCGCCCGTTTTGGCTTGGGCGGCCACGTCATTGAATGCCATTTTTAGAACAACGATTGTGTTCAATTTCCGTTTTAATGCCGGGCAGTAATTCAGCCCGGCAGTCATGGAGGGGGATAACTAGCTGCGGATGCGCTTCTGAAGATCGAGTTCGATCACGCCGAAACGCTGCTCATACGCTGCGAGTGTTGCGTTCAGATTTAGGCACAGACGCTTTGCTGCGTCGGGCGTCATGATCACGCGGTTATCGAGCTTAACAGCCTCCGTCGGAGCTGGGTTGTAGGGATCGGTATTTACTCCGAAAGTAAGATAAACTTCGTTGATATTCGCAGCGATACCTACGACGTTTGCGTAGCTGGTTTTCAGTCCGGCTGTATCAACTTGAATCTGGGTTTGTGGCTCTGGGGCCTGTGTTTCTTCGCTCATATTATTTGTTTTTTGTATGTAGTTTACGGGTTGAAGCTGGGTTGGATAACTGAGGGGACTTTTCGGCGCAATGGGTTTTTCATTCAAATTGCGCAAATCACGACTTTTTATGTTTCTGCTCGCACGCGCACTGGTTTTTCCGCAATGCACTGGGTGTTCAAATGTCAGACAATTTTGCCAAGACCATCACGGAGACACCGGATACGCCGTTCGACATCTCGCTGCGCCCACCCGCGTTCACGGAATTTGCCGGTCAGGAAAAAGTGCGCGATCAGCTCATGGTCATGGTGGATGCCGCAAAACAGCGCGGCGATGTGCTGGAGCACGTCCTGCTTTCCGGCCCGCCCGGCCTCGGCAAAACCACGCTCGCCCACATCCTCGCACAAGCTCTCGGCGTAGGCATCCGCTGCACTTCCGGCCCGACGATTGAAAAAGCGGGCGACCTCGCGGGACTGCTCACCACACTCGAACGCGGCGACGTGCTTTTCATTGATGAAATCCACGCCCTTTCCCGCGTCATTGAGGAATACCTTTATCCCGCGATGGAGGACTACAAGCTCGACATCATCATTGACCAAGGCCCGAACGCTCGCTCCGTGCGGCTGAATCTTCCTAAGTTCACGCTCGTCGCCGCAACCACACGCTCCGGCATGATCACCGCGCCGCTGCGCTCGCGCTTCGGGATGACTTGCCGCCTCGACTACTACACGGCGGAGGAACTCCAGCAGATCGTCATCCGCAGCGCCGGACTGCTCAACATTCCCATCGAAGAACAAGGCGCATTTGAAATCGCCGCACGCTCGCGTGGCACTCCGCGTGTCGCAAATAATCTCCTCCGCTGGGTGCGCGATTTTGCGCAGGTACGCGCAGATGGAAACATCACCCGCGAAGTCGCCGACGCCGCGCTGACGATGCGCGATATTGATCGCGAAGGGCTGGATGAAATGGACAAGCGCCTGCTCGAAGCACTCGTGCAGAAATTCGACGGCGGCCCTGTCGGAATTAGCTCCCTCGCAGTCGCCGTGGGCGAAGACGACGGCACGCTCGAAGATGTCCACGAGCCGTATTTGATCATGCAGGGCTACATAAAACGCACGCCGCAAGGCCGCGTCGCCACACCGCGCGCTTACGAAAAACTCGGGCTTACCGGCATCAAACGCACGGGCGATCTTTTCGCCCCATGATCCCCGCGCTCCTCGCTACATTTCTGTTTAGCTGCTCATCGGTTTGCGCAGCACGCTCCGCGCAAATGATCGGCGGCAGTACGGCAAATCTGCTGCGAATGCTCATCGCGCTCATCCTGCTCGGCATCTGGTCGCATTGCTTCGGCAGCGGCATGGGCAGCGCGGCGACGCCGTGGTTTTTGGCCAGCGGATTTGTCGGTTTCGGCTTGGGCGATGTCGCGATGTTTGCCGCGCTCAAGCGCATCGGCCCGCGCCTCACCATGCTGCTTACGCACTGCATCGCCGCAATCCTCGCAACGTCTGTCGAATGGTTCTGGCTCGACTCCAAAATCAGCCTCCAAAAAATTTCCTGCTCCCTCGTGATTCTGCTCGGCGTAGTGCTTGCGCTTGCGCCGGACCGAGGGATGAAAATCCCCCGCTCGGTTTTTTGGAGCGGTGTTGTCTTCGGCCTTTTCTCCGCAGCAGGACAAGGTTTCGGCACCATCCTCAGTCGCAAAGCGGAGGCTGTTATTAAAATCAATGCGCTGCATGTGGACGCGGGCACTGCGGCCTACGAACGGCTATCTGCCGGCATCATCGTCGCATTTATTTTCTTCCTCATCCTGCGCAAACGCGACGCAAAACCTGCGCCCGGCATCTGGCCAAAAGCATGGACGTGGGTGACTGCAAACGCACTTGCCGGTCCGTGCATCGGCGTCGCCGTTTATCAATGGGGCGTGGCCACGACGCACACCGGAATCCTCATGCCCATCGTCGCCACCGTTCCGGTAGTCACGCAGCTTTTACTTTGGTGGCTCGACGGCCAGCGCCCCACCGCCCGCACGCTCATCGGCGGCATCATCGCCGTTGGCGGAGTCATCGCGATGGGAAGTGTGGGGAGGTAGCACACGGGGTGCGGGATGCGTTGCTGTGCTTTTGCGGCTGTGAATGGTGACTGGTGAATTGTGACTGGTCGCAAGCGTGTTGGCATGGGTCATCGCTTGTGACAATTCACTATTCACAATTCACAACCGCTAAAACACAGTGCGGTATCCTGCATCAGTAAGCCCCCTTCGACCGTTTCCCGCTGAGAAATCCCCACGCCATCCCGACGACCAATCCCGCGCCATGCGCCATGTTTGCGACGTTTGGAATGATGCCGATGGCGCAGACCACAAACCAAATCAGCATCGTCTGCACCACCGTGTTTGGCAGCGTCCATGCGAGAAAACGATCATGCTTTCCGCGCATCCACAGGAAGCCGAAAAGCGCGTAATTCACACCCGACATTCCGGCAAACATCGGCCCGCTCCAAAGCAGCTCTGCATAGTTACTCAGAATGCCGGAAACGAGCACGAGGATGGCGAGAAACTTCCAGCCAAAACGATTCTGCGTGAACCCGCCGAGATCGCGCAACCACATCAAATTGAAAATAATGTGCAGCAAACTTCCATGCACAAAAATCGGTGTGATCAGCCGCCAAACCTCACCACGCCGGACTTCGGGGAGCGTCACGTCCGCGCTCCGGCGCTGGATTTCGCGGAGATTGGATGCGATCCGCTCCATGTCCTCCACGCTCTCGATTTTCAGATCATCCAACCGAGGAGCACGAAGC
>JANMLS010000418.1:0-13631 GCA_031372675.1 Verrucomicrobiaceae bacterium | reverse complement strand
GGAGGATGTCCGCAGCGTCGCAGCCCTCGCCGAATGGAAATCAAAGGACGAGCAGGGACCAGACAGGCCGCGCCAAATCCTCGGCGAAGAGCGCGAAGAATCGCTGAAGAAAAACTTTGGCGACCGCATTAAACACCTCCGCGATGCCTACAATGTATTCTCATTCGTCGAGGGAATCCTACCCGGCCTTTTCCAGCTCAACACCATCCTCGGCCAGCACGATGGCAAGGTGCCCAAAGAAATGCTCAACGGCTCCGGCGAATGGATTCTCGCTCTCGTCACTCTCGCCGTGGATAAAGGCGACGGCAAATCCCAGCCGACTGCGCAACTCACCCGTACAGACCGCCGCTTCGCCCTCGGCTCCACAGTCAGCCTTGGAAAAGAAGATGCGCTTCTGATGGTCGGCTCCGTCGGCTTCTACGCCAGCACCCTCCTCAACTCGCTCCAGGAATATCTAAAAAAGGCTATTCCCGGCGAGATTAAGCAGGGCTGATTGATGGGATTGTCGGCGTTCTGAAAAAAGATATTCAAATGGAAGCGGGGCTTTGGAATTGTTGCGGGCATGACGCATCACGCACTAGCCGCTCTCATCGCCGTTCCGACCATAGTTTTCGCCCAAGATAATCTTCCGCCTGCGCGGGAGATTCCGCCGCTTTCACCTGCGGAGTCTGCGAAGACGATCCAGCTCCCGGATGGGTATCGGCTGGAGCTTGTGTTGAGCGAGCCGGACATCCGCGAGCCGATGGCGATGAGCTTCGACGGAAACGGGCGGATTTACGTCCTGGAGATGCGGACTTACATGCAGGACATTGATGCGAAGGACCAAGGCACGCCGAAGTCGCGGGTGTCGCGCCATGAGTCGAGCAAGCGCGACGGCGTGTTTGATAAACACACGGCTTTTGCGGATAACCTGCTGCTCCCGCGCATGGTGCAGCCGTTGCAAAATGAAGTGCTCATCGGCGAGACAAACACCAACGACATCATGGCGTGGTCCGATAAAGACGGCGACGGCGTGGCGGAGACAAAGCGTCCTTTTTTCACCGGCGGATCGCGCGGAGGAAATATGGAGCACCAGCCGAATGGTTTGCTTTGGGCGATGGATAACTGGCTCTACACGACCTACAACGCCTACCGCTTGCGATGGACGCCCGACGGCAACACGCTCAAGGAGCCGACTGCGCCAAACGGCGGGCAATGGGGACTGTCGCAGGATGATTGGGGGAAGCCGTGGTTTTCCAACGCGGGCGGGGAGAAAGGCGTGTGGAATTTCCAGACGCATGTGGCCTACGGTGCGATCAATGTGAAGGACCAGTGGGCCTCCGACTGGATGACCGTCTGGCCCACGATGGGGTGGGCAGATGTGCAGGGCGGGAAGGGCCGCTTTCGCCCGGATGACTGGACGCTGAATCACTTTACGGCATCGTGCGGCCACGAGATTTATCGCGGCGATAAATTGCCGGAGCTTGCGGGGAATGTGTTCCTCCCGGAGCCAGTCGGAAGGCTCATCCGGCGCGGCGTCGTAGAGGTGAAAGACGGCATCACCACGCTCACGAATCCGCACGTAAAATCCGAGTTCCTCCGCAGCACCGATGCGCACTTTCGCCCCGTGGATATGAAGACCGGGCCGGATGGCTGCCTCTATATCGTGGACACGTATCGCGGCATTATTCAGGAGGGAAACTGGACGCGGGCTGGCTCGTTCCTGCGCCCGATGATTCAGCGCTACGGCCTCGATAAGAACATCGGTCGCGGGCGCATCTGGCGGCTCGTCCACAAAGACCACAAGCCCGGCCCGCAGCCACGGATGCTGGAAGAAAAGAGCGCCGAGCTAGTCGCGCATCTCGCGCATCCAAATGGCTGGTGGCGCGACACCGCGCAGAAACTGCTCGTTGTCCGGCAGGATAAAACAGTCGTCCCCGCGCTTGCGAAAATGGCCCGCGAAAATGCAAACCCATTCGCCCGCGCCCATGCAATGTGGACGCTCGAAGGTCTTGGTGCGCTCGACGCCACGCTCGCCCGCGAGAAGCTCAAGGACAACAGCCCGCGCGTCCGCGAAAACGCACTCCGCGCCACGGAGACGCTCGTGAAAGCGGGCGACAAATCTTTAACCCCCGATCTCACCGCGCTCGCGAAGGACACGGATCCAAACGTCGTCATCCAAGCCATCGCCACCGCAAAAGCGCTGAATCTTCCCGATTGGGAAAAAGTGGCTACCGAAACGCTCGCATCCACGAAAAGCGTGGGCGTGAAGGAAATCGGCTCGCGACTTATCCAAACTGAAAAAGTGGAGAAAAACAGCTTCAACCCCGCAGAACTCGCCCGCATCAAAAAAGGCGAGGGTATTTACAAAGAGCTGTGCTTCGCGTGCCACGGCGCCGATGGAAAAGGCACGCCCATCCAAGGGCAACCTGCGGGCACCACGCTCGCGCCCACGCTCGCCGGTTCGCAGACCGTCACCGGCCATCCCGACGGCCCGCTCATGGTGCTTCTCCACGGCATCGGCGGCCCGCTGAACGGCAAGACCTACGAATCCCAAATGATGCCGATGGGCAACAATGACGATGCGTGGATCGCCGCCATCACCAGCTACCTGCGCGTGAGCTTTGGAAATAAAGCCAGCCTTGTCACCGAGGGCGATGTCGCCCGCATCCGCGCCGCATACAAAGGCCGCACGCAACCGTGGACCGAGCAGGAGCTACGCGCCACGCTTCCTGAGTCGCTGAAAAACAAAAAAGACTGGAAGCTCACCGCCAGCAACAAGCCCGACGGCTGCGATGCTGCCGTGGATGCAAAAGCGGACACCCGCTGGGATACCGGTGCTTATCAAACTCCCGGCCAGTGGTTCCAAATCGAGCTTCCCGCCGAGACAAACGTCGCCGGTCTTCGCCTCGACTGCGCGAAATCCGGCAGCGATTACCCGCGTGGTTACAAAGTGGAAGCCAGCACCGATGGCGCAAAGTGGACGCAAGTCGCCACCGGAAATGGCAGCGGCGCAATCACCGAAATCGTATTCCCCGCGACGAAGGCGAAGTTCCTCAAAATCACACAGACTGCCACGGCAAAATCGAACTTCTGGAGCATCTACGATCTCGCCGTCCTCGCGCGGAAGTAAGCACAGCGCTCCAGTGGAAGTTTTTCGCACGCCGCGCTTGCCACTGCGAAAACCTCCCCGCTAGAACCTGCGCTCCACTTTACTACCTACCATTTATGAAAGAACGCATCGGATTCGTTGGAGTTGGCCGCATGGGCGCCAACATGGCTCGCAGGCTCAAGGACGTTGGCTACAAAGTCACCGCCGTCTATGACATCTACAAACCCGCCGCCGCAGACCTCGCAAAAGAGATCGGCGCGGAAGCCTGCACTTCGCTCGCCCGCGTCACGGAGTTGAGCGATGTCGTCATCACCGTAGTCACCGACGACAAGGCCCAGATCAACGTCTTCGCAAACAAGAAAGACAATCTCCTCAAAAGCGCAAAAGGCCGCGTCTTCATAAACTGCGCGACCGTTTCGCCGGAGTCCCACATCGCCGTGGAGAAGCTCGCGAAGAAAGCCGGAGCACGCACGCTCGAAGGCTGCATGGCCTCCTCCATCAGCCAGGCCCGCGCAGGCACGCTCTATCTCATGGTCGGCGGCGACACGGATACGTTTGCAAAAGTGAAACCCATCCTCACGAAGCTCTCCGACGATGGGAAACTCATGCGACACATCGGCAAGACCGGCCAAGCCGCGCAGTTGAAAGCACTCGTCAACATGGTCATGAACATCAACACCGCCGCGCTCGCCGAAGGGCTGGGCCTCGCCGACTCGATGAAACTGGACCTCAAAACTGTGATGGAAGTTTTCAGCCAGACCGGCGCAAACAGCCGCGTCCTCGCCACCGACGGCGAAGACATGCTAAACCGCGACCACTCCTGCTTCTTCAGCGCCTCGCACGCAGCGAAAGACAGCGGCATCGCACTCAAGCTCGCGAAAAAGCAAAAGCTGAATCTCCCGCTCGCAGCCGCCACTTTTGCCCAATACACCAAGCTGACAAAACTCGGCTTCGGCGAACTCGACAAGAGCGGCATCGCCGAACTCACCTTCAAAGGTCGCGGCAAAAAAGCGCCCGCGAAGAAAAAGAAATAAACAATTTGCCCGCACAACGCGGGACAAAAACAAACCAACACACAAACAAATACACATACTACAATGAGCTACGTCCCAATGATCAGTTCCGCAGTCGCCGGCCCACTCGGCGCACTCCACCTCCCGCGCCTCTGGCTGAAAGTCAGCCTCGAAGCCGCTGGCAAACTCGCTGCTGGATACCCCGGCATCGGGGCCGGCTACGACTCGATGACCTGCGCCGCCCTCGGCATTGACCCAGAAGCCGTCAAGAGCTTCATCGCCGCCAGCAAACCCACCTATCCTGCATTTGAAGCATGGGTGCGCCAAAACGGCAAAAACCTCACCAAAGCAGCCATCCACAAGCACAACGTCGCCATCCTCGGCTACATCCACGCAGACGAAACCCGCAAGGGCATCCTCGCCGCCAACGGAATCGCCGACGACGGCAGCGTCCTTCCCGACGCCGTGAACCTCAACAACCTCGACGACTGGTTCGAGTTCCACCAAGCCGTCATCAAGTAACCCTCGACGACATCCAAAATCCCAAAACCGGCGGCGCAGCAATGCCCGCCGGTTTTCTTTTTTCGCGTGAGCCGACGGTGCGCAGATCAGTGCGCGGGAAAAATAAAATCCTGCTGTCGGGGCCGGAAAAAGAAATAAAGGGAACAGCCTCGCTGTGTGCGTGGGAGACAAAAGCGAAAGGTTTCGCACGACGCGGGTCCAGCCACAGATCGTGTGCGGGGAGATATAGCCCGTCGCGGTGGACGATTTCCACGGGCTACTTCGCGGCCTTGATCTCGACGATGTCGTGCGGCGCACTCTCGCGCTGGCCTGCGCTGGTGACTTGGATGTAGCGGGCTTTCTTCCGTAGTTGCTCAAGGTTTTGTGCGCCGAGATAGCCGAGTCCGCTCTGCACACCGCCTGCGAGTTGGGAGAGCACCGTCTCCACTGCGGGGCTGACTTCCTTCACGGCTTCCACGCCTTCCGCAGTGACTTTGCGTGCAGCGTCCTTGCCGGTGTGTCCGTAACGCGCCGCGCTGCCAGCCTGCATCGCAGCGAGGCTGCCCATTCCGCGATACTGTTTGTAGAGCTTGCCATTGATTTCCATGATTTGCCCCGGAGCTTCGGGGCAACCAGCGAGCAAGCCACCGCAGAGCACTGCATTTGCGAGCGTGAGCGCTTTCACGATGTCACCGCTTTTTACGATACCGCCGTCGGCGATAATGGTGACGCCCTTTTCCGCTGCTGCGCGGCTCGCGACGTAGAGCGCCGTGAGCTGCGGGATGCCAACTCCAGCGACGACACGCGTCGTGCAGATCGAGCCTGGGCCTTGGCCGATTTTGATGATGTTTGCTCCGCAGTCCGCGAGGTATTCCACGCCTGCGCCGCTCGTCACGTTGCCTGCGATGATGGGCAGTTCCTTGTGCTCGCCGCGAATGAGCCGCACGATGTCGCCGACTCCGCTGCTATGGCCGTGCGCCGTGGAAACTGCGATGGTGTCGCACCCGCGATCCACGAGCGCGGCGACGTGGCCGAGGATGCGCTCGCGGTCCAGCGAACCGTCCGCTTTCCGCATCCCTACAAGGCTCGCGCCGCAGAGTAGGCGGAACTTTGAATCCCGCGCAGGCTTAAACTGCGAGCCGCGCTCGTGCAGGATGCGCTCGATGTCTGACAGCGTAAAAAGCCCGCGCAACTTGTCTCCATCGCCCACGACGATCAATTTATGAATGCCCATGTGCTCGGTGAAAAACCGGTCGGCCACCGCGATGGGATCATTCCCCAGCGCACTCTCGTGAATCGTCTGCACATGCGAGCGATGCAGCATCGCTTCGGAGACTTTTCGCGAGGCGTAGCGCGGGCGAACGGTGTGGCCGGGAAGCAGCCCGATGAGCACGTCTTTTTCATCCACAACGGGAAACGTGCTGAAGCCGAAGCGCCGCTCATCAATGATTGCGAGCACATCGCCGATGAGCTGTCCGGGCTGCACTTTGATGGGGTCTTGAATCAGCCCGTGGACGTTATTTTTCACCCGCGAAACTTCCGAGAGCTGCTGGCGCTCCGGCATGTTGCAGTGAATCAGCCCCAGCCCACCCGCCCGCGCCATCGCGATAGCCATCGGCGACTCCGTGACGGTATCCATATCCGCCGAGACAATCGGCAGATTGAGCTGAAGCCGCTCGTGTAAAAGCGTGTCCAGCTTCGTCTCGCGTGGCAGCACATCGCTGTAAAGCGTGGCTAGGGAAATGTCGTCGTAGGTGAGCGCGGTGGACGCGACAGTGGGGAAAAATTCGTCCGCAGCCTTGTAAAATTGAGCGTCTAAAGCAGCCATGTCACAAGCTGCCAGAAGTCCACGCTGCGAGGGAAGGAATTTTCAAGTAGTTCACGCGAATCGAAATGGAACGCAAAACATCAGACCCGCAGCGCTCCGCGAAATCCGCGAGCGCTGTAGTAGGACTGTGCGCCGTTGCAGCCGATGAACACTCGGCCATAGCTCCGACCGCCCCAAAGTGCGCCGCCTTTCTCACGAAAATCCGGCGGTGTCGCGATCCAGCTCGATGTCTTTTTGTCGAAATCGCCCAGCTTTTGCAGCGCGAGATATTCTTCCTCCGTCAAAAGCGTGATGCCTATCTCCGCCGCAAAATCTATCGCCGTATTTGCAGGCCGCGCTTCCTTTCGCGACAGCCAGCCAGCGCGGTCGAAACAAACACTGCGCCGACCTTCCGGGCTTTCTTGTGCGCAATCCATAAATATAAATTCGCCCGACTTCTTGTCCTGTCCCACCACATCCGGCTCGCCGCCAGTGCGCTCCATTTCGGAGAGTGCCCACAGCTTTTCCGGGTTCGATTCCAGACGACTTTGCACCTTTGCCCAATCCACGTCTTTATGCCGGAGTGGGTTTTTCTCAAACCGCGTCTTGAGCGTGGCGAGTAGTTCTACCTGTTTTTTCTCGGACAGTGTTTTTTTCATGGTGATTGCTGGGCAGGCTGTGTGCAGTTTTTCGTGTTTGCAATAAATCATCTGCATTCGGTTTGGAGTTCAACGCAAACGCCACGATTGATTTTATTTAACTCTGGCGGCGGCTCCGGGGTGGCTTTCCCAGATGGTTTTTTCTCCGTCGAATACGGCGGCGATTTCTACGCCGTTGAGTGCTCTGGTTTTGCAGACGAGAAAGCCGCCGGTGGTGCCGCGCCAGACTTCTTTGTTTTGCCAGAGGATGATTGTTTCTCCATCCACGAGCCGGGTGGAAATTCCGCGCCCGGCGACGGGGCCTTTTGGTGGAATTGCGCTGGCTTTTAGTTCGGGGCTTTTGGCGCGGATTTTTGCGGCGGCGCCGGGGTGGCTTTCCCAGACGATTTTGTCGCCATCAAACGCGGTGGCGATTTCTTTTCCTTCATCAAGGATGGAGGCAGCGCGGAGTGGGTTCGTGGTGAGTCCCTGCCAGACGGTGGTGCCGTTCCATGTGAGGACGGCCTCGCCGTTGACGAGGGATGTGGTGATTTGCCCGGCGAGGGCGGTCGCGGTGAAGAGCGTGATGGCGAGCCATCGCAGCGGCCACGGTGTCATGGCGGGTGCTGGATTTTAGCAGATGGAGAGGACGCGGCTCACGATGTCGAGCGGGCGGGGGAGCTGTTTGCGCTCCAGTTCGGGCGAGTAAATCGCAGGCGCATCAAGCGAACTGATGCGCAGAACTGGCGCGTCGAGATCGTCGAAACACTTCTCCATGAGGATGCTGGAAATCTGCGCTCCGACGCCGCAGAACGGTTTATTTTCCTCGATAAGCACGGCGCGGTGCGTCTTGCGCACGCTGGCGAGGAGGGCTTCTTCGTCGAGCGGGCGGATGCTGCGCAGGTCAATGACTTCGGCGTTGATGTTGTGCTCGGCGGCGAGGATTTCTGCGGCACGGAGGGCGGTGAGCGCGGCGCGTCCGTGGGCGATGAGCGAGATGTCGGTGCCCTCGCGTTTCACGTCGGCCTTGCCGAGCGGGATGAGGTATTCCTCCTCCGGCACTTCCCATTTTTCCCCGTAAAGGAGCGTGTTTTCCATGAACATCACGGGGTCATTATCGCGGATGGCGGTCTTCATCAGCCCCTTCGCATCGTAGGCGGTGGCAGGGCAGACGACTTTGAGGCCGGGGACATTGGCGAGGAAGTTTTCGTGCGTGTGCGAGTGCGTCGCGCCGACGTTCGTGCCGCCATTCGCGGGGCCGCGAAGGACTATGGGGCAGTTGATAAGCCCGCCGCTCATATAGCGGACTTGCGCGGCGTTGTTGATGATTTGGTCCCACGCGACAGTGGCAAAGCTCCAGAACATCAGCTCCATGACGGGCCGGATGCCGAGCATGGAAGCGCCGATACCCATGCCGATGAACGCAGCCTCGGAGATGGGCGTATCCATCACGCGCTTGTCGCCCCATTTTTTCCAGAGGCCACGGGTGACTTTGTAAGCGCCGTCATATTGCGCGACTTCCTCGCCCATGAGGACGACATTTTCATCGCGGGCAAGTTCTTCGTCAAAGGCTTGGTTCAGTGCGTCGCGGTATTCGATTAAAGGCATAGTTTTTAGATGAGAGTTGAGAGTTGAGAGATTTGGAGGTGGTTACTTTGGTTCGCTTTTCGTTCCGGGGATTTTGAAAATGTAGGCCAGCAGCATGAGCACGCCGACGGTGATGAATAAAATGGGTGCCTCGATGCGAAGTTCCAGTGCTCCGGTCTGTCGCATGACGGAAAGCACGGACGCCACAATGAGCGTAATGCCGACGACGAAGTTGAACCGCTCAAGCCCGCCCAGACCGAGCAAAAGCACTCCTGAAATGCCAAGCCCAACGACCCAAATCCAATCCACACCGGGAATAATGGTCATGGAGTTCAACAACCACGCGATCCCCAGCGCGATGATGAGGAGCGAGATACCGATGGAGCATTTGCGGTTTTGCATATTTCAACGCATTCAGTGCTATAAATCGGACGGTCTAAGTCCAGTGTGCTTTGCGATTCTGGCTAACATGGCGGGGCCGATTTCAGTGCCGTCGTGGAACGCAAAAACGTAGTCTGCCCATCCGAGTCGGCTGAGAATTTTGTGCGATCCTCCTGTTTCACGTTTGATGGTCCAGCCGATAGAGATTAACGCCCGTAGGACTGTTCGTGCCTTTGCTGCTCCCCATGCACTCATGCGACCACAGTGAATACTGTGCAACAGATTCGCCTTGCTCCAGGCGGTCTGCCAAAACCCGCAAAGCCAGTGCCTCGACATGTGCCACTGCTTCTTGCTGGGTATCTCCGTAAGCCATCACACCGGGGATTAAAGTTATCTCGGCAATCCAGCGACCATCAGCTTCGCATTCTGTTTCGATTTTCATTAGTCGTTGAAAAAATGCTTCCCTGTCCGCCCGGCTTCCGTCTGGCGGTCCACTTCGTAGTAAACGTCTTCCATGATGCTCGAAACCTCTGGATACGGGCTTTCGTCGGCGAAGACTGCGCTTTGGGCGGCTTCGGCTTTGATGCCTTCTTCCAGCGTGTCGAACTGCTCTTCCGTCAGCACGCTTTCGGCGATGAGCTTGGCTTTGAAGGCGTTAATCGGGTCGTGGTTCTTTTTGTAAAAATCAATCTCCTCGCGCTCGCGGTAGCCTCCGACGGTGTTGTGCTTCGCGTCGGCGACGGAGTGGCCATAGTAGCGGTAAGTATCAATCTCCAGCATCGTCGGGCGGCTCTCGTTGTGGGCGCGCTCAATCGCCGTGTGGACGCTGGCGCGGACTTCATAAATGTCGGTGCCCGCACATTGCGCCCAATCCATATTGAAGCCTGCCGCGCGTTCGGCGAGGCAGTTCTTAAATGCGCTGCTGCGCTCCAAGCTCGTGCCCATGCTGTAACCGTTGTTTTCGATGATATAAATGACGGGCAAATTGTAGAGCGACGCCATGTTCAGGCTCTCGTAGAGACAGCCTTGGTTCACCGCGCCGTCGCCCATGAAGCACATCGCCGCGCCCTTCACGCCTTTGTATTTCAGCGCGTAGGCCAGCCCGAGGCCGAGCGGCGTTTGCCCGCCGACGATGCCGTGTCCGCCCCAGTAATTCTTGTCCGGCGCGAAGAAGTGCATCGAGCCGCCTTTGCCCTTCGAGCAGCCCGTGGCCTTGCCGTAGAGTTCCGCCATGCACTCGTTCATCGTCATGCCGACAGCGAGCGCGTGGCCGTGATTGCGGTATGCAGTGATCATGTGGTCGTCATCGCCCATGAGAGAAGCGCAGCCTGTCGCAATAGCTTCCTGCCCATTATAAACGTGGAGAAAACCGCCCATTTTTCCACCCGAATACTGGCGAAGTGCCTCGTTCTCGAAACAACGGATGCGCAGCATTTCGGTGAGCAGCTTGGTCTTCTGCTCTGGAGTAAGGCGGGTGTTGATAGGGGATTGAGCGAAGTCCGGTTTGGAAGCGTCCTTGGATTTTGCAGAAGTAGCCATAGCGTTTCGGTATTTAAGTATCGGTGCCGCCGGGCAGGTGAATATGCCCGTATTCGACTGCTCGACTGTATGGACTGACAAAAATCGCGCAACATTCGATTCTCATTTGTCGAAAAAAATGCTGCCAATTTCCCCGCGTAATGAGCTTTTACCGGCAACATCAGCGAGCTTTTCCCGGAGCTTCGGGATTTTTACGTTTAGTTATTCTGCGGCAGGTTCTCTCCGTCGCGAATGGTGAACCACGAGCGGATGAGCGTGTCCGAGCGCACGATGGAATCTTCAAACTCATCGTGCTTCGAGCTTGTGAGGAGGAGCATCTGCGGTCCCTCAGCGAGGGTGATGTAAGTAACGGCCAGACGGCTTTTTGCTGCACCCACTGAATAATCGAACACGCAGCGGTAGGATTTCCAAGAATTGATGGGATGCGGCTCCGGGATTTCTTCAACGATTTGGACATCCTTGGCTGTTGCCGGGAGATACGATTTGGCTGCTTTCAAATAGGCCGGATAGTTTTCCTGACTGAGCGGAGTGTCTTTTCCGACATTGCTAGGTCGGATGTCAAAGACCGCACTAGGTATTTTTTTGAATGTAAGCCGTACCCCGTCGGCAAGTTTTTCTATGTCCAGTTCCGCGTCTATGGTGATTTGGTAATCTGCGTTTGGTCCTTTGAAAGTGAGGCGCTTAATCGCACCACCTTCTTCATGAAATGTGCGAACGATTGGGATCAGACTCAAATCTGCCGCATAAGAAGCTCCTACTGCAAAAAGGATGAGCAAAGGGGTTTTCATCATAAGATTTAGTAGCGAGACAGGCGGCCACGGGAGAGGAATACGGCGTCAATAGCTCCCGGAGGCGGGTTGGTATCGAAGTTGGTATCGTAATTCCAGCAGCGGTTGGGAGGGTTGTAGATATTTCCCGTATCCCATTTGCCTGTGTATTGGGTGCTGGTGAATAGCTGCACCATCGAGCCGTAGTAGGTGCAGTATTTGCCATTCCAGTTTTCCAAAAAGCGGGGGTAGTTATTCGCTCCACCGCCGTATCCATACTGGGCAGCAGCACCGCCGGGCTGGTAGCCGGACGGCACGGTGCCGCCCAGAATTGCCGTGTTATACGTCGTATCTGTCGCGATACGACTTGCGAGGGCAAGCGATGCGGAAGCATCAGTCCATGTGTTGGATAAGAGCATTACCGCATCCCCAATCACTGCCGCAGGCTTACGGGTATATCCCGCCACTGTGGGCGCATCGGTGTTGCTCGGATTTCCAAGCGTATTGGAAGGAACTGCGGTGGCTGCATTTAAGGTGGTTGCGCCAGTGTTGTAATCGCCCTGAATGTACACCGCATTTTGACTCGCAACAGTGAGTCCGTTATTCGGAAGGGTGCCGCCGTTTTGCAGACGGATGGCGTTTTTCTTTACGCTGCTTGTAGTCGTGGTCGTATCGTGGATGTAAAGCACACCATTAAAGCCGCTTGCTGCATTCAAGACTGGGGTGATTGTGCCGACGTTGACAGAGTTCACACGCGAAGTGCCTAGCTCACGCGCATCGTAAAGATTGGCAGTAGTAATCGCTCCTTGGATCGAGGTGATTTGAGCGGCTGAAAGAGACGTTCCATTCTGAGTGGTCACGGTTTTCGTGGCACCATTGATGGTAATCACGATGCCAGCCTTGTTATAGACGCGGCGGGTGGCAATGGATGCGGGATCGGTTTGCCCTGTGACCGGTGGCTCGATGAGTTCGTGGAAACTGTCGTTGTTTGGGTTGCCATCTGAATTTCCATCTGGGCCGATGAGTTGACCGCTTGGGGAAAGGGGACTAGAAGGAGGTGGGTCAAGAACAGTAAGGGCTTCAGTGCCTAGTGGTTCTAGCCGGTTCGTTTGTGTAGTACTCGAATTGTAGGCTGGCGCTTGGTTTGCACCGCTCTGATAGCCGCTCCAAGTTGTTGAAAGGTAAGGCTCGGCAGTGCTCATCCCCGATACGTGAGACACCGGGCTGTTAAATGTCAGCGAAGTCCCATTGCTGTTATGCGAGCTTACCATTCCACTTCGGTTGGTATGCGTCAGACCACCGATAATCATGGTCGCGGGGCGATAAATCTCAAAGTCATTTTCGTAGAAATACATCGTCTGGAAAAGCTGCACCGTGACGTATTGAAACAGCCGTTTTGCGCGATAGGTAGCAGGAGTTCCGAGACTGGAGCTGGAGATCCCTTGCACGCTGGCTATGTAGTTGAACGTCCTTCCTCTCCAACCGGGGAAACCATCGAGGTCTTTGAGCACAGACGTCGGATTGGTTACAGGGGCGCCATACTGGTCAGCAGGTGCGATTGAAAGAGCCTGTGTGAACGTCACTCCATCGAACGCTGGAATAGTCATGCCTGAGTTTGCCTCAGCTTGCGTCAGTGGCCGACCTAGTTGACCAGACTTTCCCTTCCAATTCCCGTATCCGTACTCGAGCACACCTTCGACGGCAGTTCTCACCTTGAGCAAATCCTGCCCTCGGTCCGCTAACCTGGAGCTTTGTCCAGTGAGCGAATAGCTGAGTAGAACTGCGGAGCCTACGATTCCAATAATTGCTGAGGTGACAACTATGGCCGATCCTTCTTGGTTGAATTTCGTTTTCATAATCACATGCTTTTTGCCGCAAATGCAGCGTTCACTTGCATTGTAGTGGTTGTTTTTTTGCTGTCGGAAGTTGCTAGACGATTTTCGTAATCAGTCACCCGTAGTCGCAGTGCGACGTTGATGAGTTTTCGGTTCCCGAAATCCGTAACCGCCGAGACAGAAAAAGGCGTGGTGTCGCCAGTCCCGCTGCCCAAGTTATTGCAGACTGGGACAAAAGCAGCCGAAGTGGCGAAGTTTGTGATTCCAAACGTGTTATTGAAGTAGCGGAGTTCGTTTCTGCCACCATTGGGCACCACTACATAAGCAATCGGGCGAATCACGGTCGCAGTTTTTGGGACCGTATTGCTCCATGAAATCGCGGCTCCGGTCGCAGCAGCTAGTGTAATGGTGTGGGTCTGTTGATTGCTCCCATTGACCGCGCCGTTTGTCACCGAAGCCACACGCAGCCGCG
>JANMLS010000382.1:0-6943 GCA_031372675.1 Verrucomicrobiaceae bacterium | reverse complement strand
TTTTAAAAAATCGCCGCCTTCCGCGCCATCTGCTCATCCTTTTCAAACCCCTGCGACTCCATGCTTGCAGGCAGAAAATCAAACGACCCAGCAGCCAACGTCGCGATGAGACACAGCACCGCCAGCACCATCGGCAGCCACGCGAAAGCCGAGTAGTTGCGCTCATAATCCAGCCGCTCGCGACTGATGACGCGCGATTTTCGCTTCGCATCCTCTCGCGCCTCTTCCTTGCGCTTTTGCTCCGCCTCGCGGTCGGCGACAAATTCGGGAGCGCCGGGATTTTCTACGAAGCGAACAAAGTGCTTCCGCGCCAAATCGAGCTGCGCGTCTTCGTGGACCCAGATTTCAAAACCATCCGCATCCGCGTGCTCCACATCGTTTTCGATTCCGTTCACATAAAGAAAATCGCCGAAACGATACGCTTCCTCTTCGCCGGGCATGTTGCCAATTTTTCGCATGGAGCGCGGGTATCAGGACATCTCCGCCGCGCCAAGCAGGAGTATGCTCTGCCGTTCTTTCGGTGAGGGTAATTCACCGTGCTGATGCGGCTGTAAATGGTGACTGGTGAATAGTGAATCGTCGCAAGCGTTTGGCTTTCAGTTACAGGCAATTGGCCCAAACCCACCACCGCGCTTGCGACCATTCACAATTCACCAGTCACCAGTCACAGCCCCAAAAACACAGAAACCACCCCGAATCAAAGACCGGGCATCGCTGACAATGGTGGGCAGTGAGGGATTCGAACCCCCGACCAACTCGGTGTAAACGAGACGCTCTACCGCTGAGCTAACTGCCCCAATGTCTGAACGCAAACTACGCAACTCCCCCGCACAGAGGCAAGCATTCCGTTGAGTTGATATCCGCGAGGATTTTCAAAATCGCCCGCTCCTTACTTCCCCTTCACGTCGTAGCAATAAATGAACTCCTGATCGCGGAGATACAGCTTGCCGTGGGCGATGACGGGGTGGACCCAGATTGCGCCTTTGGGGTTCCGCGCTGCGGCTTGCGGGCTGAGGGTGAGTTTCCCTTTCTCCGTCCACCCAGTTGCCGAGGCTTCCATCAGCGCGACATCGCCGGACTTCTCGCCGAGCGTGTAAAATAGCCCGTCGGCATACGCGATTGCGCCTTTGCCCACGCCTTTGTTCACCGATTTTACCGAGCCGTCCGCGAAGTCCATACACGTCCAGCCGACCTTGTCGCTGTGGCCAAAAAGCAGATTGCCCACGAGGATCACGCCGCCGTGATGGTTTGTGAGGTCTTGGTTCATAAAGACGTTCACCGCTTCTGTGCCGGTGATCTTCACTTTCTTGCAGCCCACGCCGTAGCCGCTGCTGACAAAAATCTCGTCGCCTTTCACGATGGGCGTGGGGATGACTGCCGTGCGCCCCGGCCATGCCGAGCGCCACAGCATTTTCCCGTTCGCTGGGTCCACGCCGAAGAGCGTCTGCATCACGAGTTGCACATACTGTTTCTTCCCGCCAATCGTCGCCGTGACCACCGAAGAATACTGCGCGCCCTCCGTGATCTCCGCGCTTTGCCAGACTAAAGTGCCCGTCATTTTATCCAGCGCAGCCATCGTCCCCTTGTTCCCGCCGGGCGTGCAAATCACATGCTTTCCATCCACCAGCGGCGACTCCGTGAAGCCCCAGCCCGGCGTCGAGCCGCCGAGCGAACCCATCGAAACTGTCCACACCGCTTTGCCCGTCGCCACCGCAGCGCAGACGAGATTCCCCTTCCCGCTCATCGCGTAAACGCGGTCGCCGTCCACCGTCGGCGTGCTGCGCGGCCCATCGCCCCAGCCGTTGCCGAGGATGTCGCCAATCGGCGTCGCCCACTGCTCCTTGCCGGTGCTCGCATCCAGCGCGAGGAGGATTTCTTTTCCATCGCGCGTGCCCATCGTAAATAGACGCCCGCCCGCGACGCTGAAGCCCGCATAGCCCATCCCCGCGTTCTCAAAAAGCCACGCCCGCTTTGGACCCTCGGCGGGCCAAGTCTTCAAAAGCCCCGTTTCTGTGGATACGTCATCGCGATTTGGACCGCGCCACTGCGGCCAATCTCCGGCGAGGCTAAAGGCTGCGCTGAGGGTGAGAAAAAGCAGAGAGATTTTCATACCCCGCCCGCATAGGAGGATGACTGCGATGAGGCAATCTGGAAGTTCGCGAATGCACGCGAGATTTCCAATCCCACCTACTTTATGGGAGCTTGATTTGCGGGAAGCGGATGAGGCTGGCGATGCGGGTTGGTTCCGGTTGTTGGGCAACGATGGTGGACAGCGCAGAGAGCGACTCGCCTTGCATTTGAATGGCAGCTTGGGTTTTGAGCCACGCGGCGAGGCCTGGAGGATCGTTGGTGAGCCAGCTTTGGATTACCACTGAGAGTCCATCGGTGCGGGCGGCTCCTTCGGGGAATCCGGCGACCCATGCGGCGGCGGCGGATGGATCACTGCCGGACCAGCGCTGGAGGACTTGGACGGCACATCGGTGCTTGACGGTTTCATCCGACAAACTGGCGACGAGGGCGGCGGAGCTTTGAGGATTTTTTTCCGCAAGGGCGACTGCGATGGCGCCGGAAAATTCGGCGTATTCGGAATCGGCAGCAAGCTCGTAGGCCAGCGAGAGGGCTGATTCGGGTTCTTCCTCGGCGAGACGGCTGCCTTCGTGGGCGAGGAGGCGGCGTCTTTCCGGGCTGTCTGCTGCGAGTTCCGCGAATGCTTCGTCGAAAACTGCGGCATCTGTCTCGACTGCATCCCAAGCTACGGACTCAAAGGCGGCAGCGCGGAGGTTTGGATCGCTTTCACTGCGGGCCTGGGAAAGCCTTTCCCGCAGAGTGGGAGAAGCGTGCCCGGTGTCGCTGAAGGAAGCATCGCCGCTAGCTTCGAGGCGTTGTTGCGCGATACGGCGTGTGCGAAACCGCTTTGCTAGTGAATTGCTCCGCTCAAAGGTTTGCGGCGTAGCGGAGCGGGAGTCCCCCGCAGTCAGGATGATGCTCGCGGGCTTTTCACAGCCTGCAAAAATCAGCCCTGCTGCGAGGATGAATGTGGGCGTGTAAGTTTTCACGGGGTGACGCTGATGTTGTCGAACGTGGAAGTATTGCTCGTGGTGTCGCTGCCGCTGGAAATCCAGATGCCGATGTAGCAGTTTGGCGCGTAGGTGGCGGAGACGGTGCCGGCGGTGGTCCAAATCACGCCGTCGGGGCTTTTGGCGCAGACGAACGAGTTGCCAGTGCGGGTGATGCGAATCCAAGTGTTCGGGACGCTGCCGCTGCCGCTCTTGTATCCGTTGGTCGTGCTGCCGTCGGTGAGGCGGAAGCCCCAGCGGTAGTCGCCGACGCTTTCCATGCCCATGTAAACCCGGCCCGAGTTGCCAGCGAGCGTGTTGCGAATCATCACTCCGACGCGCGAGCTGCTGGTATTTTGCAGGGTTTTGACGCGGGCAGTGATCTGACCGTCGCCCGTAAGCGACTGGTAGAGGAAATAACCGGTGTCGGCGGGATTTGCCCAAAGGCCGGAGCCGGTCACAGTGAAGGCTCCGTTATTGTGAACGACTGCTCCGTTGAGATTGGTCGTGCCGATTTTAAGTGCCTGCCAAGGGAGCGGCAGGAGGTTCACCGTGAGATTCAGCGTCGCGCTCGCGCTCGCGCCGGAAGCGTCTGTCGCGCGGACGGTGAAAGTGGCCGCGCCAGCTTCGCCGACGGTGGGAGTTCCGCTGAGTGCGCCGGAAGCATCGACGATGAGCCATGCGGGGCCGGATGACTTTGCGTAAGCCAACGAATCACCAGCATCCACATCGGTCGCAGAGCCTGCCAGAGTCTGGCCGCTGTAAGCGGTGCCTACGGTTGCGTTGCTTCTGGTCAAAGTTGTGGAGGTGAAGACGGGGGCGTCGTTGACGTTGGCGATGACGATGTTGAGCGTAGCGGTATCGGTGGCATTGGCTGAGTCCCGCACGCTGACGGAGAAAGCATCGCTCCCAACTTCGGCATTGCCCGGCGTGCCAGAGAGAGCACCGGTGGTGGAAACGGTGAGCCATGCGGGGCCGGATATTTTTGAGAAAGTGAGGGTGTCCCCGGCATCCACATCGCTCGCGGTGAGCTGTCTGGTGAAGGCGGCATCCTCGGTGGCGGCGAAGTTGTAACTGCTCGCGCTAAAACTCGGCGTATCGTTGACCGCAGTAACGCTGATCGTGACCGTAGCCGTGGCCGAGTTCACATAGCCGTCGTTGACTCTAAAGGTGAAGCTGTCCGAGCCGTTGTAGTTTGCCGCTGGTGTGTAGGTGATATTTGGCGCAGTCCCGCTGAGTGTTCCATTCGCGGGTGAGGCTACGATTGAATAAGCCAGCGGATCGGAATTCGCATCCGTCGCCGTGAGTGCGATGGGCTTTGCTGCGTCTTCCGTGGTGGTGATGCTTTGTGCTGTGGCGATAGGCGCGATATTGATCGGGCGAACGGTGATCATCGTATCGTCTGCGCTGGCCGCAGTGGTGAGCATTGCGTTACCCGCAAGGTCTTTCAAAACCGCACCGGCATTGACTCGAAGCTGGAGAGTGCCGGTAGTGGAAGGCGTTACCTCAAGCGTGAAAACTCCGGAGTTTGGCGAGGTTTCAGTGACCGCGCCGATGGAAATCGCCGCTGTGCCCGCATTGCCAATGTCGGCGGCGGAAACCGAGGCTGCATCCATGTCCTCGCTGAAAGTCACCGTGTAGCTCACCGGCGTGCCCACTTCCACGGAGACGCCAGCTCTGTTGTCCACAAAGCCGCTGCCGGGGAGCGTTGGCTTGGTGACGTCGGTGAGCGTGGACGGCCACGAGTACAGCACTTCCGGGTTCGCGGGCAGTCCGTTGGTTTCGGCATTGGGAGTGAGCAGAAGATCAATCTTGGTAACGCTACCGGCAGATGCGGGCAGATTGAGCGCAGCAGTCTGCAAGCTGCTTCCCAAAAGCGGATCAGCGGAAGTATCCCACGATGCTGCCAGCATGTAAGTTTTCACTACACCGCCCTGTGTTACTCTCATGCAAAGATCGCTGCCTGCGGCTGGGCTGAATATGGATTTTGCGTCGGTGCGGTCGGTGGCGTTGGTCGGGTCAAAAAGCCTAATTAATCCCCCATTAAAAGGACCAATAGGAGGATAGGCCATGTTCACATCTGGATTCGCACCGGAGATCGAAGCCATGACTGCGATCACCTGTTGATCCCGCTGGAGGGGAAAGGAAACGCCGTTATTGGTAACTGCCGTGGTATAGGCGCGGGATGTTGCGTTCCATGAGCAGAACTTACCGAGCGCGGCGTTCCAGACCACGACGTGGCCTTCGAGATAGCCGCGCATCTTGAAGTTTGAGAAATCCGAGAAGTGGTTCAAAAGATAGGCTGGCTCCTGGTAGCCGCTGCCACCGCCCTGCATCGGGTCCACCTTGTAAGTGCCCACCGGCTTGCCGCTGACGTTGCCGGGCTGAACCGTGCATGGGATGAATGCCTTTTTCCGCAGGTCATAGCCCCAAGTCGGGCCGGCGTGAGTATCATTGTAAATCACGGGCGCGATAATTCCGTGCATATCGCCTTTGTAGGGATAGCTGGTGGAGTCGCCCCAGTGTGGGAGAGAAAGGGCGTGCCCCAGCTCGTGGTGAAAAATGCCCAGCCCTGTCCCGTTCCCGACGAAACCGAAGCCGCCTCCCTGCCCACCAGCACCGACTCCATAAAGATTGATCGCATACAGACTGACGCGACCGTTTCGCCCAGCGGCGGCCTTTAGCGCACCATTCCACGCGAGGGCGGCACCCTGTTCGCCGTCGAAAGGTAAGCCCGTCAGCGCGGTGTAATCTGCCTTCGATTTCACCCTGGCAGCAGGAGCACCACTGCGGGGCGGTATGACCAGTTGTGGGAAGACGACATGATTTACCCGCCTCACCTCCATTTCCGAAACAGGCAGCTTGGCCTCTACCTCATCCTCCCAGCCTGCGGGATAGTCTCCGTTCGTATCGGCGAAATACTGCACATCAAACATCGTCATAATGAGCTTGGTCGGCGCACCGATGCCCAGGTTATTGATAGTCGAAGTGGCCGTGCCTGCTGTGACGGTCACGGACAACCCAGATTTCACCCATGCTTTGGGAATGACGGCGGTGAAAGCATTGGCAAACGAGTGCTGCACGACGCCCGGACCATTGGGAATGGAAGCGGGCACTTTGGCCGGCCCCGTGAGCGGAAGGATCAAAGTCTGCCCGTCCAAAGTCAGCGTCGCGCTTACTGCCGGTGAGTTTGGCATCGCGGGATCAATGACATGGGCTTTGATCAAAGTATCGCGGTTGCCCACCAAGTTTAAGTAAGGGTGGTTGGCTTCCTGGACGTGAGTCTGGGCGAAATAGACAGTGTCTATGGTTACTGCGTGGGAAATTCCTGCCGCGAGCGTGAACGCGATGGGCAGGATGAATTTTATCGGGGATGTGGTTGCCGCTTTGGAGCGGGATGTGTTTTTGGTGTTCATGGGTGAGTGGAGTGTTTGAGGTTTTTTGGAGTGAACGTGGTTGGGAGGATTCAGGCTGGATACTTTGCCGTTTCAGCCGCGTAGCAATTTGAAAACCGCTTGTCGGTCGTGTATTTTGAGAATACAACTTCCCCATGCTACGCCGCACCAAAGTAACACTCCCGCAACGTGTGTCGCTCACCGAGCAAGTCGTCGCCATCCTGCGCGATGGCATCGTCGCCGGGCATTGGTCTCGCGAGATGCCGAGCGAGGCAGAGCTTTGCCGTGAACTGCAAATCAGCCGCGTGACGCTGCGCAAAGCCATCGCCCAACTCGTGCGCGAGCGCCTGCTCATTCCCGGCGGGCGCGGCCTGCACTGCCGCATCCGGCGCAAATCCAGCGCGCGTGAGGAGAACACCGGGCGCACCGTCCGCGTGCTGTCGCCGCGCTCGGTCGCCGATATGGGCACGGTGCATACCGTAACGATCGAAA
>JANMLS010000355.1:0-10085 GCA_031372675.1 Verrucomicrobiaceae bacterium | reverse complement strand
GCGAAGGCACTCGATCCGGTGAAGCCATTTTCGCAGCGCAAAGAAACGACGGTGCTCGCGAAGGGGCAGCAACTCACGATTGCGGATATTCTCACGAGCGAATTGGAGACTTACGAGACGCTGGGCGATGTGCATTCGCTGCTCTCGACCTTGAGCGGCGATGAAACGCTTGCGAAGTTTGCATGGGTGCTCGGCTGGTCGAAAATGAAGGACGAGGAGAAGCGTGCGAAATACAGCGAGTTTGCCTGCCACGAGCTGAACTTTTTCCTCGCGAAAAAAGATGCCGTGTTTTTCGACGCCGTCGTGAAGCCCTACCTCGCGAACAAGAAGGACAGGACGTTTATGGACGACTTCCTCCTCGGCGCGGACCTTGCGAAGTATCTGGAAGCGTCATTTTTCAAGACCTTGAACGCCGCCGAGCGTGCGCTGCTCGCCACGCGTATAAAGGCGAATGCGGACGAGATTGCGCGTGGCATCCGCGAGCGTTGGGAACTCATCCCGCCAAACACGGCCTTGCTCGACAGGCTGTTTGAGACCGCACTGCGCGGTCGGGAGATGGACGAGCGGGCCGAAGCCGCTCCTACCGCAGAAGCGCAGCCCGGTGCATTTCGTGGAAAGGCAAACGGCCGTTTGAGTGAACGCTTTGCCGGTGAAAAATCGGAAGGATTGGCGATGCTGAAAAGTGCTGCGAACGCACCGGCGGCACCGCCTTCGCCTGCAACTGCGTCGCGCTACAGTTCACCGTCAGATTACGCAAATAAACTCAAAAAAGGAGAGTCCTTGGATGCGACGGAAATGGATAAACTTTCCGCATTTGCAGATGATGAGAAGTTTAAGGAAGCAGCCGAGGAAGTGCCTGCCCTGCGGGATAAAAAGGTTGAGGGCAAGCGGCGTCAGGAAGCACTTGCCGGGAAGGATTTTGACGGAACGCTGGCGAACCTAAAATCCGATGTGCAATTCTTTAGCACCGTCGAAGCTGAGGCGCTGAAGCAGCAATACCGCGCGTTGTATCGCACTCTTGGTGCAACGAAGGAGTGGGCGGATAACAACTACTACCATCGCCGCATCGTTGAGCAAAACGCCGACCTCATTCCTGTGAACGCATTCTGGCGCGACTACGCGGCGCATGTTGCAGCAGGGAAGGATGCGCCTTTTGTCTCACCAAACGTCGCGGAGGCTGCGAGCAATTTTGCCGAGATGATGCTCGCGCTCGCGGTGCTCGATTTGCCATCCGAGGCTGCGGAGCACACGACGAAGACGGACGGCGGAAAGTTCACGCTCACCGCTGCTGGGCCGGTCATCGTGTATCACAAAGAGATCAAAGCTGCCGCCGCGCCCGCTGCTCAGAATGCCGGTTCGCTGCTCGTCTCGCAGAGCTTCTTCCGCGCGAATGATCGCTTCCGGCAGGAGGGTAATGAGAAGTTCGAGAAATACGTCACCGAGGAGTTTCTCACCGGTGCGGTGTATGGCGCAAATATCGTCGTCACCAACCCGACCTCGTCGCCTGCGAAGGCTGAAGTGCTCTTGCAAATCCCGCAGGGCGCGCTGCCCGTGAGCAGCAGCAAGGCGACGGATTCCAAGCGCGTGCAACTCGCGCCGTACACCACGCAGACCTTCGAGTATTTCTTCTACTTCCCGGCGACGGCGGCGGAGGGAAAAAAGTTCCCGCATTTCCCCGTGAACGCAGCCGTGAAAGGCGCAGTCGCAGGCGCGGCGAAGCCCTTCGAGTTCCACGTCGTGAACAAGCTCACGCAGTTCGACAAAGCTTCGTGGGACTACGTCTCGCAGTATGGCAGCGATGCGGACGTGTTCGAGTTTTTGGCGAAGAACAACCTCGCTGCGTTGTCGCTACCGCGCATCGCGTGGCGCTGCAAAGACGCCGCGTTTTTCAAAAAGCTCGTCGCTTTTCTCAATGCGAACCACGTCTGGGATGAGACGATTTTCAGCTACGCGCTCATGCACAATGATGCCGCCGCGCTGCGCGAATGGCTGAAGCACAAAGACCCATTTGTTTCGCAATGCGGACCGTTCCTTTCGTCGAAACTCGTCGTGCTCGACCCCATCGAGCGCCGTGCATTTGAGCACCTAGAATACAGCCCGCTCGTGAATCAACGCGCCCACAAACTCGGCGCGGATTGGCGCATCGCGAACCCCGCCGTTCGCGGGCAATACACGCGCTTCCTCGACATCCTCGCGCACAAGCCGCAGCTCGACGCGATGGACACGATGAGCACCGCGTATCATCTGTTTTTGCAGGACCGCGTGGAGGAAGCGCTGGGGCGCTTCAAGAGCGTGGACGCAAAGACGCTACCGACGCAGGTGCAGCACGATTACTTCCGCTGCTACGCAGCTTTTTATGAAAGCGATCTCGCTACGGCTCGCAGCGTCGCCGCGAAGTACGCAGCGCATCCCATCGCTCGCTGGAAGACGCTGTTCGGCGAAGTCACTTCGCAGCTTGATGAAATCGAAGGCAAAGCTGCGGCGAAAGGCGACAAGCCCGACCGCGAAAAAGCGCAGGCCGAACTCGCCGCGAGCGAGCCGACATTCGACTTCAAAGTGGAGAAACAGACCATCGCTTTGAACTACAAGAACCTCGGCGAAATCACCGTGAACTACTACCTCATGGACCCCGAGTTTTCTTTCAGCAGCAACCCATTCGTCAGCCAGGACGCCGCGCGTTTTAGCATCATCAAGCCGAATAAAACTGCCGTGCAGCCGCTCGCGAAAGACAAGGACACGCTTGAACTCGCACTACCTGCTGAGTTCTCGAAAGCGAACGTGCTTATCGAAATCCTCGGTGCCGGACAGCGCAAAGCTCAAGCCTACCACGCCAACACTCTGAAGCTGAACATCACCGAAAACTACGGACGCTTGGAAACTCGCGATAGCGGCACGGACAAGCCCGTGGCGAAGGCGTATGTGAAGGTGTATGCGAAGCTCAAAAACGGCACCGTGCGCTTCTTCAAAGACGGATACACCGACCTGCGCGGACGCTTCGACTACGCCAGCCTGAACAGCGATAGTAGCGCGGTTGCGCCGCAACCGGCGGCCAGTCGCGGCGCGACTGGACTACTCGATTACCAGATGCTCAAACCCGCCGAACTCGGCAGCGTGGAGAAACTGAGCATCCTCATCCTCAGCGAAACCAACGGAGCCACGACACGCGAAGTGAATCCGCCGGAGGAGTGAGGCGGCGCAGAGTTTCTGCAAACTCGACACATCCCGTTTCCAAGCTACTTTCAGAAACAACTAATCCTGAATGCCGCATGAGCAAAACGATCCTATTCACCGATATGAAAACGATGAAGGCAGCGCTTCACAAAGTGCGCTCGAATCAGCCCAAGGTCACATTGCGCGATGCGGCAGCACAGGCGCAGAGGGTGATGGAGGCGGGACGGAGTTCTCCAGGGCGTTTGGTGCGCTCCTCGAATGGGGAGAATCACGAGGGCTGATCCGCGCTGGGAAGCACTGGCTTTTCTCCACCGTCCGCGCACAGCCTTTGGGCAGGAGCACGAATGCTGGTTTGATGAGGAGCTAGGCCGGTGGTGGAAGGCGACGTATGCAAACCGTTTTGGCCTCGCGTGGGGACGAGATGGAAGCGCCACGGCGGAGGAATATCTCACCCGTCTCGTGCTGCAAAATAAATGGTTTGGCGACGGCATCGAACTGGAAGCTCTCATCAACTGTGACCGCAAGCTGCGCGTGCTCACATCGCAGCCGCACATCGTAGGTGAGCCAGCAGAATACGATGAGATTCAGCAATAGTTCGGCGCTCTCGGCTTCGAGAGATTGGTTATTCACGACCGCATCGCGTGGTATCGCGCAGAGGGCAACTTACTTGTCGCTGATGCCCACGAAGGCAATCTCATCAAGATCGAATCCGGCGTTTTGGTTCCCATCGATCTAAACATCCTACAGCCGAATGCTGAATTGCTGAGTGGATTGCAGCAATTTCGTATCCGGTAGAACAAGGTGATGTGTGAAACCCGCCGGAGGAGTGAAGTAGCCCGGTTGCGCTGCAACCGGCAGCCAGTCGCGGCGCGACTGGACTACTTTGCAATCGCGCCTTGCTCCCAAAGACGATACGCAGCACAGGGTTGATTCCGAAATGAAACTCACCGCACTCCTTCTCTCCGCCGTCACCACCGCTGCGCTTGCGCAGCAAATTTCCACGACTCCGCCTGCGCTTTCGGGGGCTTGGTCGAAGAAGGAAATCACTCCGTTTTTTTGGGCCGAGGGTGCTTCTGTTGCGGATGTGAATAAGGACGGGAAGATGGATGTTCTGAGTGGGCCGTTCTGGTACGTGGGGCCGGATTTTTCCAAGCGCTCGACGATTTACGACATGGGCGACAAGTCGTTTGTGAAAAAGGGCGACGCTTCGGGGACTACGATTGCGGGTTGGAAGGGTTTTCTCAGCGGGGAGAACGAATACTCGAATAATTTTCTCAGCTACTCGGCGGATTTTAATGGCGATGGCTGGAGCGATTATCTCGTCATCGGATTTCCGGGGAAGGAGACTTTTTGGTGGGAGAATCCGCAGGGCAAGGATGCGCTCTGGCAGCGGCATCTCGTCCTCGCGGTGACGGATAATGAATCGCCGATGCTGGTGGATTTGGACGGCGACAAGCTCCCGGAATTGCTCTGCATGAGCAATGGCACGGTAGGTTTCGCGAAGATGGACCCGAAGAATCCGACGGCGGAATGGAAGTGGCGGAATGTCTCCGGCGCACCGCAAAAGCAGTATTTCAAATACACGCACGGCATCGGCTACGGCGACATCAACAGCGATGGACACATGGACATCATCGAGGGCACCGGCTGGTGGGAGGCGCCTGCCGCAGAGGACAAAAATCTGCCGTGGAAGAAGCATGAGTTTTTGTTCGGCTTGGGTGCGCAGCAATTTGGCTACGATGTGAATGGCGACGGAAAAACGGACATCATCAGCGCGCTCGATGCTCACAAGTGGGGCGTCGCTTGGTACGAGCAGACGAATGTCGGCGGTGCGCAAGGATGGGTGAAGCACCTCATCACCGGCACGGAGAAGGAAGCAGGCGAAAGCGGCGTCACATTTTCGCAGCCGCACGCGATAGACCTCGCGGATATGAATGGCGACGGCGTGATGGACATCGTGACGGGCAAGCGCGTGTGGGCGCATGGGCCGAAAGCTGACCCGGAGCCGAATGCGCCGTTTGTGTTGTGGTGGTTCGAGCTGAAGCGCGAGGGTGGCAAGGCGAAGTTCATCCCGCATCTTGTGGACTCGGATAGCGGCGTGGGCACGCAGGTGATGGCTGCGGATGTGAACGGCGATAAAAAGCCGGACATCGTGGTGGGAAATAAAAAGGGGCTGTTTGTCCACACGCAGAAATAGCTGCGAATTTCCGCGCACATTTCTTGAAGTCCACGCCACCAACTCCGCGCCGCCGCGCAAAGACGAATGCGGAGCAGACATCGCTGCCTTTGCAGCGCCCGAACGTCTTGCCGCCGGGGATTCCGCCGGGAGTGAAGCCGCCGCCGAAGACGGGCTTCCGCTTTTCCTCGCTGTTGCCGCACCTTGGTTTGGTGATGTTGCTCGTCGGCCTTTGGCTCTTGATTCCGCGCGGCTTGCAAACTGGAGATGGGGCTGACTGGCAGAAGATGGTCCCCGTCATCGTCGTGGATGCCGGGCATGGCGGGCACGACAATGGTGCGACGAAAAACGGCCTCGTGGAAAAACACCTCACGCTCGATACCGCGCTGCGGCTGGAGCAGCATTTGAAAAAGCGCGGGTTCACCGTGATCATGACGCGCAAGGATGACCGCTTCCTTGAATTGCACGACCGCGCAAACGTCGCCAACAAGCAGCGGCGTGCGCTTTTTGTGAGCGTTCATTTCAACGACAGCACGACGGGAAGCGGCGATGGAGTGGAGACATTTTTTGCGTCGGAGAAAGTCGCGCCGTCATCCGCTGGCTTCTTTTCAAAACCGGTGGAGCCTCCGCCTGCGGACAATGGCGCGGGGTTTGCGCAGTTTGTGCAGCAGTCCATTATCAGCCGTCTTGGGGTGAAAGATCGTGGGATCAAAGGCAGGCAGTTTGCCGTGGTGCGGCACACGCGATGCCCGGCGGTTTTGGTGGAGGGCGGTTTTGTGAACAATGCTGCGGAAGCGCGGAAGCTGGCGAATCCGCGTTATCGCGATCAACTCGCTGCGGCGATTTGCGAGGGGGTTGTGGCGTATCACAATCACCGGACGCAGGAGGCTGCGCAGACGGCGAAGTAGCGCGGCTACTTGATCCGCAGCATCAGCTCCACGGCCTCCGCAGCCTTGCCTTCGGCGGCGAGGATGTATGCGGATTTTTGCAGGAACCATTTTGGTGCGTTCGTGCGCAGCGCGGTTTTTAGCAGGATGGTGCGGGCTTCTTCTTTTTGTCCGCGAGCTTCGAGGAAGCTCAAGAGGCTGGCGATGTTGCCGAAGTTTTCCGGCGCGGCGTCCATGAGGTCGCGCATGGATGCGTGCGTCGCGAGCGCGGGGACGGCAATCGGCGCAGGCTCCTTCTCCACGCCGGAGAGAAGTTCCCACGCACGCTGCGAGTCGCCGGATTTGTGGAAGAGCGCGACCCATTCGCGGTAGTCCTGTTTGCGGCGGGCGGCGTTCGCTTTCACCCACTGCGCGAGATGCTCCGGCTTTGCCCAGTGCTGCGCGTAGCGGTGAAATGCGCCGCGTTCGTCTTCGGTAAAATCGTGCGAGGTGGAGCGCTGCTGCCACCATGATTCAAATAGGAAGCGTGTCTCGGCGGGTACGCGTTTCGCGTCTTCGATGAGCAATGTAGCGAGCACGGGGAGCAGTTGCGGACGCTCCATGCAGAAGGAAATCCACGCGCCTTCCGCGCCGGGGAAGAGCGCTGTCTCTCGCAGCGCGGTGCGCAAGACTTCGTGTTTGTCGTGGCCTGCGGCGTCCACGGCTTTTTGCCAGTAGCCGATTGCGAGTCCCTTGGATACTTGCGCCGCTGCGTATGCCTGCTTCATGGATTCGCCGTAAAGCCCCGGCGCGAGACGCGAGACGACATCGAAGCGCCACTGCCAGACTGGCGAGGGCGACGCTCCATTTTTCACTCGCGAAATATCCGCCTCCAGCTCGCGGAGTCCCGCAGTTTGCTGCACTTCCCAATCGAGCGGGAACCACTTTGCCGCTGCCCGCCACTCGGCGAGCGTGGGGCGTAGAGTGCGTTTGGCGGCGGCCCAATTTTCGCGCTCCAGCAAGAGCACGGGCTTGAGCGGCGACCACGATGCGCCTGCGGATAGCATCGGGATGATCCAGAATCCCGCGACCGCCAAAGGCACCAGTGCGCCGAGACGCGAAGGCGCTGGCGCATCTTCGCCACGCTGCGGGCAGGCCACGGCGAGCAGCGAGAGCGCAAATACCGCCGTGCCCCAACGGTGCGCTGGAACATCAATCGCGCAGTGCGCAAGAAAGCCCGCGAATCCTGCGAGTGCGCCGAGGCTGATGAAGAATGCGCCGCGCCTCTCCATCACCGCGCTCATGTTTTTCGCGATAAAGATGACGAGCGTCACGACGATGATACCGAGCGGGACGATGCCCATTTCCGCCATCCACAGTAGCCACGAGCTTTCCGGGTGAATCACCCGTGCGCCATCGAGCGGCACCGTTTGGTAGATGGGAAATAGCTGCGCGAATGTCTCCAGCCCGTGACCAAAAAGCGGCGCGTCTTTCCACATCGCAGACGTGTCGCGCCAGATCGCGATGCGGAGCGCGTTCGAGACGCCGCCTGCTTCGTGCGACTGCATCCGCGCGATGATTTCGCCGCCTGCTAAAAGGAATGCAGTCATCGCCACCACGCCCGCTGTCGTGACTAGCGCGAACGTGCGCACGCTGAAAAAGCGCACCAGCACGACGAGCGCAAACACCGCTGCGCCCACGCCGAAAGCGATCAGCAAGCCGCCGCGCGAGCCGCTCTTTATCAAAGCAGCGGCGATGACGAGAAATGCCGCGCAGCCTGCGAGCATCAGCATCTTCCGTTTTTTTGCCACGGCCCACGCGATGCAGCCTGCACCGATGAGCATGGACATCGCGAGGAAATCCGCCGTGTGATTGCGGTTGGGAAATGGACCCCAGCCTGCCCAGCTCGTCGTGAAGCGCAGGCCGTAAATCATCCCGCCTTCCGCGCCCACTTCGCGGCGACCCATCGCGAGGCAGACTGCGGCCACAGCGACGCCAGCGGCAAACATCACCCAGCCCATTGCGCGTCGCGTTTCGCGCTCTGCGGCAAGCGTGCGCACCCATTGAAACCACACCAGCGCGAGCACTCCGGCGAGCAGCGCATCCACGGCTCGCTGCGGTTCGGGGTGATGCGTGGCGGGGAGCGGCACGCCCATTTCTCCCGCGAGCGCCGTGCGCCATTGCGCATCGCCGAACCATTTCCACGGCGCAAATTCCTTCGCTACTAAAATGAGGACGAGTGCGGTGATGACGATACTCGCCGTCCTGCCGAGCGGCACGAATGCAGGCGGGCGCAGCGCGATGCCGATGGCGAAGACGACCAGCAGCATCACCTGCACGATGCGGTCCACCGCGCCGAAGAGCAGCGGCGCGAGCACCAGCGCCAGCCCGAAGACTGCGACCGGTGCCCATTGCTTCATGGCTCCAAAAGGCAGCAGCGAAAGCAGCGAGCGTGGCTCCGGTTTGCGCGAGCGTTTCCGGCGGCGTGTTGGGTTGGGATCATCCATCTGCGCGGCTTTCTATCACATGCCGAGCGCGTCGGCTTTCCATTTCTCCTGCGCTTTCACGAGGATGGGGCGGAAGACTTCTGCGACTCGCTTCCACTCCACGGGCGTGCCATCGCGACGCGGCGCATAGACGACCCAAGACTTCGCGGTGGTGAAGCGGATTTCGATTTGAATCTCATCCAGCACCTCGCCGGATTCCACGAAGCCCACGCGCCGCATCGTCTCCTCGAAGATTGCGCGAAACTCCGCCGCATCCGCGCACCGCTCGATCTCCAGCTCCAGCACTTTTGCCTGCAAAACTGCGTAGCGATTTTCCGCACGGCGATTGAGCGTATTCTTCATCTTCCGCTGCGCGTCGCCCCATGTCCTCACGCGGTGAAAATGGCGCACCACCGCGAGCGACATGAGGAAGAGCACGCCGAGGCCCACGACGATGGGGATGGTCGGGTTTTGATTCCACATCACCATCAGCCCGGTGATCGAGAGCACCGCACAAAGCGCATACAGGCCGAGCAAAATGCGCCCTTTAGAAAAGCCGAGCCGCTCCAGCTTGTGATGAAAGTGCTCATCATCCGCGTGAAACAACGGGAACCCCCGCAACGCGCGCCGCAGCAGCGCGAACGTCGTATCCAGAATCGGCAGGCCCAGCCCCACCACCGTGACCACGAGCACCGCCGCGACCGAACCTTTATGCGCACTGGAGATGGAGAGCGCGGCAATCACAAAGCCGATCAAATACGCCCCGCCATCGCCGAGATAAATCTTTGCGGGCGGGAAATTATACACGAGGAAACCGAGCAGCGCCCCCGCCATCGCGAAGGCAAACCACGTCAGCCCGAAGTGCTGCGCGTAGTAGCCCACGACGCCCATCGTCAGCGCCATGAACAAGCCCAGCCCGCCCGCCAGCCCGTCGAAGCCATCTATGAGATTCACGATATTCGGAATCGCGATGAGCCAAAAAATCGTCACCACCCCGCTCCACACGCCCAGCTCCACCTGCCCCACATGCGGCATGGAGAAGCGCTCGATACTCAAGCCCATGCTATGCACGAGCCACGCGATGAGGATTTGGCCGATGAGCTTTTTCCGCGCACCGAGCGGCTTCACATCATCCCACAGCCCCAGCGCATACATGAGTGCGCTGCCTGTCAAAATGGGGAACCAATCGCCGGAGCGCGTCGGCTGGCTCAAAAGGATCAGCACCAGTGCCAGTGCCAGCGCCAGCATGATGGGCACGCCGCCGAGCCTTGGAATGGGCAGCTCCTGCTTTTTGCGCGATTCGTTTGGCGCATCCAGCCCGATGCCGAGATGCGCCACGCGGATCACCCACGGCGTCGTGAGCACGGTGATAAAAAACCCGAAAAC
>JANMLS010000321.1:0-7079 GCA_031372675.1 Verrucomicrobiaceae bacterium | reverse complement strand
ATCGCCGAGGTCTTTGAAATGATGCTCGTGGTGCCAGATTTTGTAAGGCCCGATGCGCTGCTCATCCACGAAGCGCACGCCGTCTTCGACGTGTGTGATTTCGGTGAGCCAGCGGGCTGGGATTCCGAAAAGTGGACGCACGCGATACTCAATCATCAGCCCCGAGTAGATGCGCTCCGGGAGCTTGGAGATGACTACGAAGTCGAGTTCACGCGGGGTGATTTTTGCGAGGTTTGCAGGGTTGGAGAAAAAATCCCAAGCCGTGCGGAGGTCCGTTTTTAGAATCTGCGTTTTGCGCAGGACGTGGATGCCCATTTTACTTCGGCGCAGCTTCGGCTTTTGGTTTTTCGATGCGCAGCATGACTTCGTTGCGGCGCATAAATGTAGGCGTCCAAGGTGGGTCGTAGTAGGCAAACATCGCATCGCCTTTTGGCTCCAGCTTTTGCTCTTTCATCCATGCGCGGAGTTTCTCAAGCGCTTTGGTTTCCGTCTCCGCCGAGCGTCTGCCGGGGAAGCGCAGCGCGACGAGTCGAGCGGCTTCGATTTTGCCGAGTGTGACGGTTTCGCCGCTCGGCTTCGGGACTCCTTTTGCCACGGTCGCTGCGGGAACGATGAAGCTCATCGTGCGCTGCTCTTTTTCCGTCTCGATGATAACGGGCGTGGTCATCTCGATCTTCTGCGAGCCTTCGTTTGCGCCGGTGATGAACTTGAAAAGCTGCCGGAAACTCTGGTCCATATTTTCCTTCATCGGCGCGGTGGCGACCACAAGCTCCGGGTAATCGCGCACCTCGAACTTCTCGTCTTTTTTCACAACCTCGTATTTCGGCGTCTCGGTGGCTGCCCGCGAATTGCTCACGAGCCAAAAGCCCGCGATGATTGCAGGAACGAGCACGACGAGGAGAAGGGAGCGTTTGCGGAGTTTCATAAAGGTTCGCCTACACTTCGTCCCGCGCCCCGCTGCGGATGCGGTTTATGCGCTCAGATGTTTCCCTCGCACACCAGCTCCACGACGACTTCCACCTCCGCAGTCTGCGGAAACATGTCGAGCGGCGTGACGCTTTTCACGCGATACACCGCCGCAAGCGAAGCGAGGTCGCGGGCGAGCGTCGCGGGGTTGCAGGAAATGTAGATTACGCTCGCGGGAGCGGATGCGAGGATGTGGTCCACCACGCGCGGCGTGATGCCCGTGGCGGGCGGATCGAGCAGCAGAGTCGTCGTCGCGGGCGTGGCCGGAGCGAGAGCATCGGCCAGATGTTCTGCGACATCGCCGACGATAAATTGCTCGTTTTCCGCAGCCGTGCGACGTGCGTGGTCAATGGCGTATTGGTTTTCCTCGATGCCTACGACCTTCGCAAATTTCGGTGCAAGCCGGTGTGCGAAAAACCCAGCGCCGCAATACGCATCCACGAGCAAATCGTGACCGGGGGAAACCAGCGACTCCACGAGTGCCAGCATCTCGGCGGCGACGGCGTCATTCGTCTGCTCAAAATAACGCCCGCGTTCTGCCTCGGCGACGAGCGTGTAATCACCATCCTGCGGACCCGCTCGGCGCAGGTCGTGCAGCGTTTCATTCACGCCCGGCTTCGCGATTTCGCAGCGGCTAATGGGCACCAACTCGTGCGAGGAGTGCGCAAAAAATCCTACCTGCCGATGCGAGACGTGGACGCGGATGCGATTGCGATACGCATACGGCTCCGGCGAGGGAATGATGGGCCGCATCGGGATTTCATCGAAGCGACCTACGCGCCGCAGCGTCTGCTCCACTTGCCGCTGCTTGAGCGCAAGCTGCGCGGGATACGAGATGTGCTGGTAGCCGCAGCCACCGCATTGGCCATACCATTTGCACTTCGGCTCCACGCGGTCTGGCGAGGGCGTGAGCACTTCCAAAACCTCCGCTTCGGCGAACTTCTTTTTGTCGCGGGTGATGCGCACATTCACTACATCGCCCACGGCGGTGAACGGGATGAAAAATACCTTCCCATCGTGACGGGCCACGCCTTTACCCCCAAAGGCGACATCGGAAACGGTGACAACAGCAGTTTGCTTCATATCGGAAAAAAGAAAGAGGCTTCCGCCGCACAGGACGGAAGCCTCTGGAAATTATCTACGCAGAAAGCCGATTACCAGCCCGCGTAAGACGTGGTGGTGTAGCGGCGGCGCGTGCTCCAGCCAAGCTCCGGCGGGAATTCCTCATATCCGCTGCTGATCCAAGGGATGTTCGATTTGTAAGGCGCACGATACGAGAGCTTCGTCGTCGGGAACGGGAAGGTGAAAATCTCGACTACCCCATAAAGCGAGCGCTTCACCGTGCGGTCCAGACCACGCAGAAGACCATAGCTCCACTCGCTGGAGTTGCCTTGGCGGGAGTTGATTTGGCTCATGCTGGTGAAAAACTCTGTGCTGCCGAACAGGACATTCGAGACGCCGCGCGAAAATTTGCGGAGCGGTCCTTGTTCATTCATCGGCGGGTCTTGGATGTCGGCGATGGCTGTCCCTGCGAGGAGTGTGAGCGTGAGGCTGAGGAGGCTGGTTGTTTTCATGATGTATGTGAGTCTTGGAAAACAGAATCCACCCGCGATGGCAACCTGCTTTTTTCCGGGAAACAGTTTTTTCATAAAATCAGGAGATCGCTGCGGCGATGGCCTCGCCCATTTCGCTCGTGGTCGCGCGCTTGCAGCCTTCGCTCCAGATGTCGCCCGTGCGCACTCCGGCATTAATGACTTTGCGGACGGCGTGATCAATCGCCGCAGCCGCGTCATTTTCGCCGAGGGCGAAACGCAGCATCATCGCGGCGCTGAGGATTTGCGCGATGGGGTTTGCGATTCCCTTGCCCGCGATGTCCGGCGCGGAACCGCCGCCCGGCTCGAACAGGCCGAAGTAAAGTCCGCCCTCCTTGCTGTTGCCGAGGCTCGCGCTGGGGAGCATCCCGATGGAGCCGGCGACCGCGCCCATTTCATCGCTGAGGATGTCGCCAAACATGTTTTCGGCGAGGATCACGTCGAACTCCTTTGGCTGGCGGACGAGCTGCATCGCGCCGTTATCCACATACATGTGCGTGAGCTGCACGTCGGGATACTGCGCGTGGATTTCGATCATCGTTTTGCGCCACAGCACGGAACATTCGAGGACGTTGGCCTTATCAATGGAGCAGAGTTTTTTCCGGCGGCTCTGCGCGGCGCGGAAGGCGACGTGTGCGATGCGCTCGATCTCGCTCTTTTTGTAAATCATCGTATCCACCGCGACCGGCTCGCCGCTCTCGCTGCTCGTGCCTTTTGGCTGGCCAAAATACAGGCCGCCCGTGAGTTCGCGCACGCAGAGCATGTCGAATCCGCCCGCGACCAAATCCGCACGGCACGGCGATGCGTGGGCGAGTTGCGGGTAGCAGACGCCGGGGCGGATGTTAGCAAAAAGGCCGAAGATTTTTCGCAGCGGGAGCAGTGCGCCACGCTCCGGTTGCTCGCTCGGTGGGAGCTTCTCCCATTTCGGCCCGCCGACGCTGCCAAAAAGAATCGCATCGCTTTCGCGGCAGAGATTCACCGTGGTTTCCGGCAGCGCTTTTCCGTCCACATCAATCGCGATCCCGCCCACGCGGGCCTCGGTGCATTCGAGCGTGAAGCCGAATTTTTTCTGTATGACGGCGAGCACGCGATGCGCCTCGGCCATGACTTCCGTGCCGATGCCATCGCCCGGCAAAACTGCAATTTTGTATGTGGACATAAGGCGCGGGAACGTAGTGCCTCGCACGAACTTGCCAAGCGGAGAGTGTGGCCCTGTGGGTCTGTTCGGCAGCTAATACAGACAGCCTCCGTCATACAGCACACCGCCCTCCGACCGAAGATAGCGCCTGAAGGAGCGTAGAAAGTATCATCCCGACAAATCGGGAATGTCATTTCGCGTCTTGGAAAGTCTCTAGTAAAAAGACAAATCTTGTCTCGCATTCCTTGTCATTTTGCTTATACATCCGCGTCCTTTTTCTGAAAAAAGGCGGCCCGTGGATTTCTGCGGGCAGCCGTTTTTTAGAGAAGAAAAAACAACACCTATATTCTCTTGAATCCAAATCCAAACTCCGCAGCCCCCGCCGATGATGCTCCGCTGACGCCGTCCGTCTGGAAAAAGCTCATCGCAGAATATCAGAAACCTTCTCTGCCAAAGGCCGTCTGGCAGCTAGTGAACACGCTCGTCCCCTACGTGGCGACTTGGGTGCTCATCTACTGGAGCCTGTCTTACTCCTACTGGGCCACCGCCGGATTCGTTGTGCTGCTCGGCCTCCTCACCGTCCGCACCTTCATCATTTTCCACGACTGCTGCCACGGCTCGTTTTTTGAATCCACACGCGCCTGCCAAATCGTCGGCTACATCACCGGGATGCTCGCTTTCACCCCGTACGGCCAGTGGCGCTGGGAGCATAATGTGCATCACGCAAGCTCCGGCCACCTCGATAAACGCGGCACCGGCGATGTTTGGATGATGACGCTCCGCGAATACCTCGAATCCTCCCGCTGGAAACGCTTTGCCTACCGTCTGAATCGCAATCCTTTCATCCTCTTCTGCGTCGGCCCGCTTTACCTCTTCCTCATCTGGCAGCGATTCCCCAATAAAAACGTGGCTGAAAAAGACCGCAACTCTGTTTTCTACATGAACATCGGCATCGCGCTGATGACCATCGGCATGAGCTTCATCTTCGGCTTCTGGACGTATCTGCTCCTCGTCATCGGCACCATGTTTGTCGCTGGCGGCGCAGGCGTCTGGATGTTCTACGTCCAGCATCAATACGAGGGCGTCTATTGGGAACGCGCCGACGAGTGGGACTACACCGCCGCCGCGCTTCAGGGCAGCTCGTTCTACAAACTCCCGCGCATCCTCCAGTGGTTCACCGGCAACATCGGCTACCACCACATCCACCACCTCAGCCCGCGCATCGCCAACTACAACCTTGAGCGCTGCCACAACGAAATCCCGCTCTTCCAAAAAGTGAAACCCATCACACTACTCGTAAGCCTGAAAGCACTCGGCTACCGCTTCTGGGACGAAGACCGGCAGGAAATGGTAGGCTACAAGGGTCTGCGGGAATTTCTCCGCCGCCAGCAGAATCAGCAGACGGCGTAGAAAAGCACCACGCCCTCATCGCCGAGCGCATCAAAATTGGTCCCCACGGACATCATCCAGCGCCGCCTGAGAATCGCTCAATACCCGCCCGCCGAAGATAGCCCTTTGGCGTGCGAGGAAATCCGGCTTGGCATGCGGCGTTGAAGCGGCGATTTGCGGTGCCTTACTACGGCGCTCTATCCACTGCCGCAACTCGTTAAACTTCGCAGGCGGCAAGTTGCTCAATGGCCTCTTCGATTTCAATCAACGTGCTCATGCGCCGAAAATGCCCGAAGTCCTGCGGAGCGTCAACTCAGGGGTGCAGACTCCGAACGATACGAAAAGGCGCCGCATCCATCACCATCATGCCCGGCATCCGCGCAAACTCCGCGACATTCAAAGTCGCAACGCTGTGCCCGTGACACCGGGCGATTGCCCCCATCCCCATTCGCTGCATTTCCGCAGTGAGCGCGGCGTGATTGCGAGCTTCCCGCACTCCAAACGGCAATATGCAGTAATCGCGCTCCAACATCGCTGCAAAACGAAATCTTTTCTCCCTCAAATCGTCCGCTTCAGCCCGGTGTGCGCCGTGCAGCAGTTCGGATAAGGTGATAGTCGTCACCAGCAACTCTTCGTCGCCAAGTGACTCCGTCCATCCGCCCTAATCAAATTTCCCGCGCTGCTTGGCGATAAACACCGACGAATCAACGACTACGCCCATCGGTCAGACGGTGCTTGGTTCGTCAGCTTGCGCCCTTCCTCCACATCGCGAGCGAAATCCTCCGCCTCATCCGCCGAAAATGGTTCAATCGTCTCCCACCAATCGTGCGCATCCCTCGCCGTTCGCACTTTTCGCGTCGAACGGCTGACGAGTTGAGAATCCACCGCCGTATCCAAATGCCGGAGTTCCTCCAACGTCAACAACGGTAGCGTGCATTCAATTTCAGCGAGCGTGCTCATACGCGGAAAATGCCCGAAGTCCTGCGGGGCGTCAACTCAGGGGTTCAGGAGGGGAACTCAATCAAGCCAGTTCTCAACACGCAGTCCCGGCACCTGCGCAAAGTCCAGTAGGTTGCGAGTGAGCAACACAGCGTCGTGCGCTATGCAGATGGATGCAATTTTGAGGTCCATCGAGCCGATACGAGGTAGCAGTTTGCGCAGCTTCACGAAGACATCCGCAGCCTCGGGATCGAATCCAAGAATGTCGAAGTGAGTCAGCGTTTCGATACTGCGCTTCAACTCAAGATACGCATCAAGTTGGGCGTGGCCCGGCTTCTCCCTGTTCAACAACGCGAACCATCCGCGAATAGACTCCTCTGCGACAACGATACAGGTGAAGACATCGCAGCGACTTTCATTGATGCGTCCGAGTAGGCGCTCGCCAAGCGGACCCTCTTCCACCAATTCGCGAATGTGATTGGTGTCGAAAACAACCAACATACGCTACTGCCGCGCGTTCTCTTGCTCCCGCCACTCAGCGCCGAGGCGAGCAGCTTCGCGGGTCAAATCGTTCGGCTTCACGCTTCCCACCACAGCCCGCCAGCGCTGAGTTGGTGAAGGCCGGACCCTTGCCTCGACTTTCTCAAGCCGCTGCTTCAGCTCCGCAATCTCACGCTCCATAACTTTGATGCTCATGCGCGGAAAATGCCCGAAGTCCTGCGGGGCGTCAACTCAGGGGTTTGGGAGGATTTGAAGGCATGGTTCTATCGCGTTTCGTCGCCCGCTACTGAGTCACTGCTTGTCAATTTTTGCACACCGACCCCATTTTCGTTTCCAGTGCCGCGTAAGCCGCTGGTAGCTGTATGGTTCGGAGGTGTTTTACGTTTGCTGTTATGAGTCTGTCAAATTGTGCTTTCTGGTCGCGCTCGTTGCGCTGGCGGGGCGCTTCCACAAAGCTCGCGTCCACGATGCTGCCTTCGCGGGCGATGAGGCTCTGACCTTCGAGGTGTGCGCCGAAGGCTTCGAAGAGGCGGCGGCTGCCTTCGCGCCCGTCG
>JANMLS010000308.1:0-22808 GCA_031372675.1 Verrucomicrobiaceae bacterium | reverse complement strand
GTCTTTCCCCGCGTCATCCGGGTCGCCATCCGGGACCGCATCGCCATCCCAAGGCTGCACTTTCACACTACCAAGCGTCCAAGCCGTTTCGGAACTCCAAGAGCTTGGCTGAAATGTGAGCGCCCCAACGCGCACGGGTGTTTTCGGAACAGCGACCTTCCACTCCGCTGCGCGCACACCATTCACGCGGACTTGAAGCGTGCCTTCTTTCGAGTCGTAGAGCAGCCGGTAGCGCGAGATTTTTTCGGCTTTTGCGGCATCTTGCTCGATGTTCACAGACTGATTTTTCGTCGAGTTCCCATCGTACGAAGTCATCGAAATTGTATTCCCCTGAAACCGCAAATTCACAGCCCCCGGAGTATATCCAGCGTTGCCTCCCTCAGGCTGAATCCAAAGCGTGAGTCCACGGTTTAGGTTCCCGCCATCGCCCGCTGTGAACTGGATGTCAACCTGCTCCGTGAGCACTCCAAACCTGCGCGTAATCGGGCCGGGCTGTCCCGCCACCAGCGAATCATCCAGACAACCCCAAGCATCCGCAACTGCCTGCTCCCAGCCTGAAAGCCCCGCAAATCCTCGCGGCCCATCGTAGGCGTCGGGAGGCAGCGCAGAAAAATACGCCCATTCCACAAATTTCTTATCCACTTCGATGGCCGGACCACCGCCCAGCGCGACGGTAAAACGCTCATCTGCAAACGCGCTCACATTTCCCACCAGCCAGTCGCCGCCCGCGAGCTTGAGCGTGGCATTTGCCGCGCCTTCCTTCGCTGGCTCGCGCCCGCCGAACACGAGACGGCGCACATCGCCGGGAGAAAAAATGAGCGGCTGATTTGCGTCGGTGCGCTGCCAGACGATCTCGCTCTTTCCGAGCGCGATCAGTTTTCCATGAATCTGCGAGCCGTCGGTGAGTTCCAGTAAATGCGGTCCCGCTAAATCCGGCTCGGTTGCGGTGGTTTTTTTCTCACCAGAATCAGACTGAATACCTTGAACGCCTTCGCCGAAAAAAATCTGCCCTCCTCCGAGTTCGATTTGTTGAACATCAATTTCAAGCGCAAGAGCCTGACCCGAAAACCATGCGCCGATTGCAGCTATCCCCGCCTGAAAAATCGCACGACGCGCACTCATCGTTCGTAAATCGGAAGGTAGCGATAATTCAGCGCAATCGAGAGCAGCCCCAACGCCGTGGAAGTTCCCGGCCCAAGCCCGGCATCCCAGCTCCCATCTTCGTTCTGCGTCTCCGCGAGCCGCTTCACCTGCTTGTCGTTCCACTCCTGCCAGCCTTTGTAGTCGCCTTGGAAAAACGCCTGCGCGGCATAGTACTCGAGATAAAAAGGGTATCCGCCGCCGCCAGCGCCGCCACTGGCTGCATCATCGGCCTTCATCTTTTTGAGCGCCTTCACGAAGGTCTGATTGTCGCGCTTTCTCGCGTAGGCAAAAGCCGCGACGCCAATCGCCGTAGTCGAGCCGCCGTGTGCGCCGGAGCGCGGCATGTAGCCGATGCTCCCATCGGACGGGCTTTGGCAGTCGGTGAAAAATTTCAGCGCATCTTCAAAGTTCTTTTCCGGCACTTTGATCCCCGCATTCCGCGCCGCGATCATCGCCACAAAACACGCGCCGCTCACCGTGGAATCCGCATCCGAAGCATCGGGCGAATAGCGCCACGCCTTGAAGCGGTTTTTGTCCTGCGAGGTGATGATTAGCTCCACGGCCTTTTTCAGCGCGGGACCGATTTTTTCATCCTGCAACGCGCCGTATGCCTCCGCCAGCCCGAGCGTCGCAAATCCGTGATTATACATCGAACTGCCGATGTAGCCGTTCTCGCCCTGCTTCTTCAAAATGTAGTCCACGCACTTGCGGACGGATTTTGCGTAAGGGCCGTGATTCGGATCATCGCCGTGCGAAAGCAGCGCCATGAGCGCAAAGCCGACGACTCCCGGCTCCGTGCCGTATTGCCCTTGGAAAGAGCCGTCGTCGCTTTGCGAGCGCACGAGATAGCGCAGCCCTTTTTCATAAATCCGCTCGACCTCCGGCGACACCTGCGTGCCACGATAGACTTGGAAATCCTTCGCCGCATCCGCCGTCGCATCGCCCGGAGTTTGCGCGAATAGCGGGAGTGCCGAAGCGAGTGTGATGGATAAAATGCGTGTGTTCATTTTGGGATAAGTACTTCGGATGGCTCAAGCGGAACGGCTGGTGCCGCTGCGTCTGCGGGGTCCGCTTTTTTCTCCGCTTTTGACGGCAGCGGAGCAGACGGAAAACGAATGGGCGATGGCTTCAGAATCAGCTCCGCAACATCGACAGCCGCAAATTTCAAATCGCCCAGCACCGCGCTCTTCGCCGAAAGCGACGCAGCTTCCCACTTGAACTCATCCACATGAAAAATAGAGCCATCCTTCAACCGGATGCGACCCGCAGCCTTGGCTGGCGAAGGCACGCCGCCAAACTCGATGCCCGACACGCGCTCCACAGGCAGATCAAATTCACCAACTTCCGTCTCCACTTTCATCTTCTCATCGCTCAAGCCGAGGACTTTTCCGAGCGCAACGTCTCCATTGGCCAGCGAGATGGAGCCACCATCGGCGACGCCCGGCACCTCGCCACTCCAAGGACCGATCCAAAAGTTCGACAGCTTTGTCGCGCCGTGGCCGCTGTAGGTGGAGAAGGAAATCGTGTGGCCGAGATTCACAAAGGTATCCTCTTTGCGGGAGCCGAGCTTTTTCAAAAGCACGCCGTCCATCATCACCGCGACCGTGCCATTTTCCGAATCCACAAGCAGCCGCACATTTCGGATGCTCGATTGCCCGAATTTGTCGCGCAGCGGAACTTCCGTGGAAAACGAGCGTCCATTCCCCCGCTGCGAATAGCCGTGGATATTCAGTTCTCCGTACGAGAACGAAAAATTGAGCTGATTCGATCCATTCTTCGAGCCGAGCATGATCGTGATGTAAGGCTCCCCATTTCCAAGCGACCTCGCCACACAGCGAATCTCGTATCGGGACGGAAGGGCGAGGCCCGTCTGCGTGAGGTATGCGCTATCACTCTGAGAATCGCTTCTCAGCGCAGCGCGCGTGAAAAAAGCACCATCCAGAGTGATCCAGCGATCCGCAGTCGTCGCACGTCTTTGGCTGGAATCCGGATCGTCCGCGCCCCAACTCGATGCGCCGTCAAACACCGGACTTGTGTAAAAACTCCACGCTTGTGCGCCCGCGACTTCACGCTCCCCGGCGACTGCGTGTTTGAATCGGAGTGAGTCCTTTCCGACCGCGACCATCTCACCAGCGATGCGATCTCCATTTCGCAGTTCCAGCGTGGAATGCTGCGGCTTCTTGGCTTCCTCCTCTTTCTTATCCTCCTTCTTCAACTCATCGCGCGTGAAGCTACGGACCACATTTCGCTTGGGCGTCGGCGGCGCGGGCTTCACATCAAATCTCACACCAGCCACATGCTCAGGCTGGATTTCCACTTCCAGACCGGCGGGCATTTTCCATTTCAAAACTCCGCCATTCGTAGCCTCGACGAGCTTTCCCGGAAGCTCATCCGCGTTTTTGAAAACGAGCACATCCGACACAACCGCCTCATTATTCTTCGGCGGAAAAGTGATGATGCTCAACAACGCAGCGTCTAGCTCCAACTCAGGCGCGAATCCGGCGCGGCATTTCGCCTTGCCATCGCGCATCTCAAGTCCGCCCACAGAAAGCTCCCCGTGCCGGCCAAGAACGAGAAGCGCATCCGCGCCAGACACCCCTTTTCCAGCGCCGGAAAGTTTCAGCATGGCACCGCTGACCAACTCCTTTTCCGCTCCCGCAAATGTGATTTTCTTTTCGGCAATCGCCGTCGTCTTTCCAAATTCCGAAGGCGTGCCCGGCAGCGAAAGCCGGTCGCCTTCCACAGCCTTCCCAATCGCGGAAATATCCCCATCCCACGGAGCGAAGCGGAGATTCCCGATCACGATTTCGCGGTTCCCATCCCGGCTGAAACAGATACCGCGCAGCGCTTCGCGATTGTTTGCTTTTTCATCTGCCAGCGCCCACTCCGCGACTTTTGCGCCATTGCGATGGACGGTCATCTTCCGATCCACTCCATCGTAAAAAACGCGCATACTGTGCCATCCATCCTTCGCTGCGGGCGCATCGGCGGGGAACTTCAACTTGTCGCGCTTGAAGCCATTTTCGTAAATGCACCGCTCCATCTCGCTCTCCGTAATGCTCAATTCCACAGTCCCGGTGGAGTAGGAATTGGGTCGCGGAGTGAATGGCTGAAGCCACATTTTGATGTCCGATGGGTTCCCGTCCTTTTCGACCGGGATTTCAAACGCCATCTCGAATCGTTTTGGAAGGTTGATGGACTTCGCGATGAAGGCGCCTTTGGAAAAACGGAGCCTCCCGTCTTTCATATCCTCCGCGCCGCCGCCCGAAGTCACCCACGTCTCAGCGTTCGATATATCCAGCCCGAAAGCCGCCGCCGGTTCCTTTCCGAAAAACATCCACTCGATCTGCTCGCGAGCCACCGAAAAAGAAGCCGAGCCAGCCTTCACGGAAAAAACCTGCCCGTCCGCGCTGGCGACCTCGCCGTGCAGCCAATCCGTACCGCCAAGTCGCAGCGTCGCCATCGAAGTAGGCGCAGATTTGTTCGATGAACTTGCGCCGCTAATTGCAATCCCCTGCTCCGAGTTCGAGTCCGTTCTTTTCAGCAAAATCTGCCGCACATCGCCCTTCCCAAAACGGAACGGTTGGCTCGCGTCCATACGGCTCCAGACCACTTCATTTTGCGTAATCTCCACGAGTCGCCCGCGCATCTGTCTGCCGTCGGAAAAAAGCAGCGTGTGCTCCATTCCCTCCACCTTCGGCGCTTTCGATGCGGACGACGAAACCGCACGCCTTCCGCCCAAAAGATTCAGCAGCAGATTGGCCGCTGGTTTCACGACATCCGGCGCACGTCTTCCATCAATCGGGTCTTCGCCAAAAACTTCCACATTTGCACCAATCGGATTCTGAGCATGAGCAAAGACGGATGCCGCGATAAAGCCCGCCGCGACCCACGATGAATGAATACGCTTCACGGCTTATTTCTTCTCCTCGACTGATTGAATGTAGCTCTGCAAAGCATCGCGGAATTCCTCCGGCCATTCACCCGCGCTCGACGCACCGCCGCTCTTATCCACCACGCGAGTGTTTGGTTTATTGCGGCCCGATGCGCCGTCCGCAGCATTCCCGGCGAGCGAACTCGGATTGGACGATGCGTTCTTGCCGGGTTTATTGCCCTTGGCCATTTGCTGCATCATCTGCTGCATCATTTTCTGCATCTTCGACTGCTGGCCCTCTTTCCCGTCCTTGCTCTTGTTATCCGGCGGAACAAGGATTTCGATAATCGTGCCGTGAAGCTGCACGACTTCATCGCCCGTGCGTGGAGCTTTCAGCTCGCCTGCGGACTCACGCATTAGCTCATCCACCTTGTTCAGCGCGGGGCCAAATTTCTCCATGAACTTCGCGAACTTCGGCTCCTCGGTGAGCTTCTTCACGCTTCCCGCAAGACCGCTCTGAACCCCGCTCACTTTCCCCGCTTCGGCTGCGTAATTCTCCGCAGCCTTCGTCCTCTCAAGCTCCGTGGTCTGGTCGCGGATCGTATCCTGCGCGACCGCCGCGCGGACCATCGAAATCATCAGCTCCATCAAATCCGGGTCTTCCTCCTGCTCGCCTTCCCCTTCCTTGGAATTGCACTCGCCCTGAATCGCCTCGGCCCATTTATTGAGCTGGTCGCCCCACTGCTTCGCGCGGCCCACGCTCTTGAGTCCAAGATTCGCGCGCACAAAACCGGCAAGCTGGCCCAGCTCCGAGACCACTTTGGTTTCCTCCATTTCCTTCACGACCAGTTCATATTTCTCATTCGGAATGCGGCGCAAAAACGCAGTCATGTCGTTTTGAATCCCGCTCACGTCCTTCACCGCGCCATCCTGATTTCCCGCAACGCCATCAAACTCCTTCTTGTGGTCATCCGCGATTTCATCGGGCTTCAAGCCCACCGTCGCCTTGGCGAGACTCTTTAGCCCGTCGGCAATCTTGAACTCCTGCGATGCTGCATGGCGCAGCCGGTTGTAAAAATTGCGGGCGAACAGATTTTCATTCGTCGTCTGCATTTTCCCTGCCGCTTCGCGCATCGCATCGAGCGCCTTTTGCTGCTCGGCTTGCGCCTGCTTCATCTCGCCCTGCTTTTGCTCGCCGGACTTCTGGCCCGCTTTCGCCAGCGACTCTGCGGCCTTCTCCTGCGACTTGTTTGCCTGCTCATCGAGCTTCTGCGCGACCTCGCTGTATTCTTTGATGGTGTCGCTCTGAATCTCCTTATTCCGAAGCGCGTCCTTCATCACATCCTGCATCTGCGCCACGAGATTCTTCAAATCCTCGGCATTCTTTTTCTCCCCCGCTTCAGCGCGCTTGAGGTCTTCCGCCGACTTCTCGGAATCAATGTCCTTACGCTCCGCAATTTCCTTCACCTCCTCAAGCTGCCGCTCCTCATCGCGAATGCGCTCATCGAGCTGCTTCAGCACATTATCCATCCGCTCGCGAATCCGCTCCGCGTGCTTCTCCGGGCTGAGGACAAAAATGGTATATTTCCACGACTGCGCAGGCTTCCGGTCGGGGAAAAAATCGAGCGCGTTCGCAACAATCTCCACCACCGAATCCTGCGGAATCCCCCAGTCTGCGGGCGCCCAGCGGACAGGACGCGCCAACTCCTTCATCATCTGCCCGCCAGCCGCGCGGGGCGTTTCCGACTTTGGTTTCTCCTTCGCCACCGCAGGCTTTTTCTCCGTGGCATCCTTCTTCCAATCCTCCCAAAGCGACTCAAAAGAATCCTTCGCCGTGTCCGTTTTCTTCTTCTCCTCCGGCTTCTGCGCTGCCTGCCGGATGCTCCACGAAAGCCACGTTTCCTTCAGCCCGAAATCATCGCTCGCCGCGATGGTGAACTGCACCGCCTCGTGCGGCAAAATCGCAAGCTCCGTCTCCATGTTCTGCACCTCGATGCGCGGCTCCGCATCCTTCGCCGTGCCGATGCGCAACGCATAAGCCTGCACCGGCGCAAGGCCGTGAATATCCGCCCAATGAAAACGCACTTCGCCGCCAAAATTCGCAAGCGCGATGGACGGCGTCTTGAAAGAATTCCCCTCCGCGACCGCAGGCCATGTGAAATCCAGCCCCGCCACTTCGCCGCGCCCCACACCGCGAGCGATAGTCGCTTCAAACGAAACCTTGCTGCCCTCCAGAAACTCGCCCGCGCTCCCGTGCAGCTTCACGCTCTGCGCCGGGTAGCCGAGATACTCCGGCATCGTCACACGCGCCCACAGCTCCTTGAGTTCCGGCCTGTGCAGCGGATGCACCGCGATGTCCTTCATGTAATCACCAAAACGAAGCGCAACCACACCATCCTTCGTCTGCCCCGGAAACTGAAACACCGCGCGATTCCCCGCGACCTGCGCCGTCAATTTATCCTGCTCGCCGATCCGCGCCGTCGCGCTCCCCGGCTTCCACTGCGCATCCGCGCGAAGCCCCACGGCGAGTTCAAATTTCTCGCCATGCGCCACGTAAAGCGCGGCGGGCAATTCCTCCACCGTCGTAAAAGTATAGCGCTCAATCTCCGCCCACGGCATCGCCCACCGTTGCGCCGCATTCGTCGCCGCTTTTGGTGCCAGCACAAATGGCGCAGCAGACAGCGCAATCACCACCGTCGCCGCAAACGCCCAACGCCTCGCCGGGCGCGTCGGCACTGCATCTTCAAAATTGCAGCGCCCCGATTCCTCTGCCACCTGCCGCACCGCCGCACGCAAAAGTGCTGGCGAGATATTCTCAGGAAGCTCGCTCGATTCCGTAAGCTCGATGACACCCTGCAACCGATCTCCCAGCCCGCGAAAATGCCCTTGCAACAACTTCGCAAGCTGCGCCGGACCCCGCCGCGTCCACAACCAATAACGCGCCCAACCCTGCGCAAACATCGCCGCCAAAATCGCCCCCGTCGCCGTGAGCACCGCCCGCGCAATCACCGGCGTATTCACAAACCGATCCACCACAAAAAGCAGCACATAAGTAATGAGCAACCCCGCAAGACCACCCGCGATAGCCGCGATGGTTTCCATGCGTTTCAGCCGGCTTTCGTAAGACCGAAGTTGAACGACGAGTGAATCTGGAAGCGTGGCTGTGTTCATGGCTTTTTGAAGATGGCGCGGACTGTATAGACGGAAACCCGGATGGGAACGTTAGTTTTGTCAAAAAAGTGTTATTTTCCAAGCGCCCGCGCTTGCGAAAGTAGTCCAGTCACGCCGTGACTGGCTTGCGGTTTTTTCCGCGCACCCGGTCACGGCGTGACCGGGCTACACTGCGCTACACCGGCCTCTGCACATACTCCGCCTCGCTGCTGCGCTCGTTGCCGGTGGTGAGAATGACGTATATTTTGAAGCCCGCCGTCAGCCCCGGCGTGCCTAGCGAGAACGCGCTGAACGCCACATCTTTCACCCAAAATCTTTCACCAAAACGCCGCGATTGCCATCCGCAGGTTGCACAGAGCAACGCTTGCGAAAGTAGTCATCGGCTTTAGCCGTAGTGATGTTGCAAACATTGATCGCAGCGAGCTTCGTAGGCCGTGGCGCTTTGCGAAGCGTACCCGTGTTCTCTTTACGGCGGTACTACGGCTAAAGCCGATGACTACTTTCGCAAGCGTAGCGCCGCGCAATCCGCGCAATCTGCAGGCAACAATCGCATAGTGGCTCACGCAGCCTACTGCGTGCCCACTGCCCACTCACCAGTCACGGCGTGACTGGACTACACTGCGACTGGGCTAATTCACTCAACAAAGATGAGGGATGTGAGTTTTATCCGCTCATTCTCACGCGCGAAATGCGCGATGAGGCGGGCTTCCGGCACTTTTTCGCATTGCACATCCATCCGCAGAACACCGGACTCCGGCACTGCGTCCTTCATCGCGACAACTTTGCCAAACTTCCCGCCGTAGCCGTCCGCATACACTCTCGCAAATTCCGCCGCGCGGTCGGGTGGGAGACTGCTTGTTGCAAAGTGCGCGTAAAAGGCGAGCGCATCGCCGCGCTGCATGTCTTTCACTGCGGCGTCGAGCACTTCGCGCATCGCGGGGACATCGGCTTCGCCGGGCGTCGTCGTTTTCCCCAAGGGCCAGAATGCAAACGCGATTACCAGCAGGTTCAGACCGGCGAGGAGCATGAATCCATTGAGCAGCTTGCGCGCGGCGCGGCGGGCTTCGGGTGAGTCTGGCGCAATCGCGGGCATCGCTTAGGCGAGCACTTGTTCGCGGGCGATTCCGTACAGCTCAAACACGCGCACGATGCTGTCTTCGATCAAATTGTTTGGGCAGCTCGCGCCGGCGGTGATGCCGATGACGACGGGCGCGGCGGGCAACCAATCCGCAGTCTCGACCTCGGTTTTTTTGTGCTGATCAAAATGCACGATGCGCCCGCTGCTTTCCATTTTTCCGGCGTTGCGGATGAAGTAGGTCGGCAGCACGGCCTCGCCCATTTCCGCGAGGTGGGAGGTGTTCGAGCTGTTGTATCCGCCGACGACGAGGAGAAGGCTCATTTTCTCGCCGAGCATGTCGTTGAGCGCATCCTGACGCTCCTGCGTGGCTCCGCAGATCGTGTCGAAGAAGCGGTAATTCACAGTCGCCCCAGCGTCGCGGTCTTTAATTGCGGCCATGATTCTCCGCTGCACTTCCTCGGTTTCGCCGCGCATCATCGTGGTCTGGTTTGCCACGCCGACGCGCTTCAAGTGCAAGTCGGGATCAAAGCCCTCGCTCATCGCGCCTGCAAAGCGGGCGAGAAATTCCGCACGCCGCTCCGCATCGCCGCCGTGGCGGATGTAGCCGCAGACGAAGTCCGTGTCCGCGAGCGTGAGGACGATGAGATAATGCCCTTTCCCGCCCATCACGGCGTGGCTGGCAGTGGCGCGAGTTTCTTCGTGCGAGGCTTTGCCGTGGATGATGCTCGTCATGTCCTCGGTCGCATTTTGCTTCACGCGCTTCCACACACTCATCACGTCGCCGCACGTCGTATCCACAATCTGCACGCCGCATTCCTTGAGCTTCGCCAGCGTGCCGACATCGGTGCCGAAGGCCGGGACAATCACCACATCCTCCGGCGTCAATCCGTCCACATGCGCGACACGATCCGGCCCCACGATGTTCACGATGCCCATGTCGGCAATCTGCCGGTTCACCTCCGGGTTGTGGATGATTTCGCCGAGGATGAAGACGCGCTTTTCTGCAAAAACTTTCCGCGCCGCGTAAGCCAGATCGATGGCCCGCTCCACCCCGTAGCAAAAGCCAAATTGCTTCGCCAACTTCACCGTCACTCCGCCCACGGAAAGCACACCGCCATTTGCTCGCACGCGCTCCACGACTTCGCTGCGGTAATGCGTCTCCACCTGCGCCTGCACTGCCGCCATGACATCGGGCGTGCGTAAATTGACACGTTTAACAGGCGGCGGTGATTGAGTTTTATCGGACATGATGCCGCTGACTGTGCGGCATTACCGCGCCCCACGCAACTCTCAGCCGCGCAGCCTTACTGATAATCCTCGGTCAGCGAGCGGAGGAAGGCGGCGAGTGGTGCGATCTCATTTTCCAGAAGGATGATTCCTTGCAGTTGAGGAGCAGGGTTGCGCACAAGACCCGCGCGGGTTTTATCGCCGAAGTCGCGGTAGAAGTTGAGCACGTCTTCGATGGTGAGCTTGCTGCCGTTGTGGAGAAATGGATTCGAGTCGGCGAGGTCGCGGAGGCTTGGAGTTTTGAAGCGCCCGATGGTTTTTGGCAGCAGCGTGGTGTAGGAGACTGGCGTGCCGCCGGTGAGCGAGCGCAGGATTGCAGGCTGCGCCGTGGGATGATCTGGATTCGCGATGATGTTCCACAATCCAAGGTCCGCGCGCGACGGGTCCGCGAGCACCGGGATGCTTGCAAAAACCCCCGTTGCAGCGGGGCGTGCGGGCGATGGCGGGAGGAAGTTGTTTAAGTTTGCGCGGCGCTCCGCGTGCGTCGGGATGGTGAGCGCGGCGAATGTGCCTGCGCCGTGGATGCCATCATACTCCTCCTGCGAGGCACCAGTGTTATGAAATTTGAAGTCCGTAAAATTGGGCGCCTGGTGGCAAGTCACACAATTTCCCGATCCCGCGACAGCCACCGCAAACGGCGATGGCGCAACGTTGCCCGGGCCGGTGAAGAAAATCTTCAGCCCCGCGAGTTCATTCGGCCCGAAGTTGAAATCCCGCGCATGAATCGCAAAAGTCCGGTCTTCGTTGCTGACATACTGAATCGTCTTCAGCCCACGAATCAGCCCGAAAAGACGACGCGAATACGCAGCCGTCGTCTCCCCTGCATCCGGTTTGCGCGGCAGCTTATTCTTTTGCAAAAACACATCGTAGGGAGACGTAGAAAAACGCCCGCCCGCATCGCGAGCAAACGTGAGAGTCTTCACGTAAGCATCAATCAAACGACCAAGCGCCGTCACAATCTGCCGGTCCGTCGCCGTGGCGACATTGATGCGGAAGCCCACGGGAAGCCTGAATGCCGTAGGCACACTCGCCGCCCCGGCCAGCACATCGCTATACCTCCCGCCGAAATCCTGACTCAGCTCACTCAACCCATCATCATTGCGGATAATGTGCGCGATGTGCGCAATGGCCTCGTCGCGCTCCGAAGGCAGCCAACCGAAATTACGACCCGTCAGCGTATTGACCGAAAGACTAGTCCCGCTCCCAAACTCACCATCGAAATGCAGCAGCAGACCACCCGGACGGGAAACAAACGCCCCCACAAGCGCCGGCGAATTACGCAGCGTCAAAGTCTGCCCATCCCCACGCACCGGCACCGGAGAACGGCGGGCAAAATCAGCATAGGTGCGATTGCCGAGCCTCGAATATTCCTCATTTACTAAATGGCATGCGCGGCAATTCATTGAAAGCCCTGCAAAATTCCCCTGCCGAGGCCCACTGGGAGTGAGGAAAGTATCCAAAACCGGGTCCCCCTGAGCCAGCACCGCATTTGCATTCCCGCCACTATTCACCGCAAAAAACTGCGCAAACCTCGTCTCCAAAAAAAGCCTCTCCCCGATCTCAAACTCCGGAGGCTCCAGCGGACCACCACCGGGGCCAGACGCGCGGGAATCCAAAGCAAAACCAGCAACCAAGACGACAACAAGCGTGAGTAGATAATTTTTCATAGTTTGAGATAGTGGTTTGTATCCACCGTCGAGCAGCGGTGGCTGATGATAAAACTCGGCGGAACAGGTGGACGCGAAAGCACTCTAGTTCAAGTACTGTATAGGCAGAAATTGCTTTTCCCTACCGGGGTGCGGAAGCAGGAACTGAGGGACAGGCGGCAAGTAGATTTACACGACGCAATGTATTTTCTGATTGAACCAGTCCGATTGGCTCTTACTGATTCGTGCTTCATTCAAGGCCGATGAAAAATGCACTTCGCAGGGCCTGCGAGACCATTCAACATTCAGTCAATCCTCACATTATCGAAGCAGTAAAAAGCCACTATGACTCCGCATATTAAAGCTACGCTCCCGAAACGCACTGTCTCTATCATCGGCACGGGGAGCTATGTGCCGGAGAGGATTTTGACGAATGCGGAGCTGGAGAAGACGGTGGAGACGAATGATGAGTGGATCACTTCTCGCACGGGGATCCGCGAGCGGCGGATCGCGGGGAAGAATGAGACGACGAGCGATATGGCGGCGAATGCGGCTCGGGCTGCGATGGAGGATGCGGGTATCGCGGGGGAGGAGATTGATCTGATTATTCTCGCCACGATTACGCCGGATCATTTTATGCCGAGCACGGCGTGTCTCGTGCAGACGAAGATCGGGGCTACGCGGGCGGCGTGTTTTGATATTAGTGCGGCGTGTTCGGGTTTCCTGTACGCTATCGAGATCGCGCAGCAATTTATCACGTCTCACACGTATAATACGATTCTGGTGATCGGTGTGGACAAGCTTTCGAGCATCGTGAATTGGAAGGACCGCAATACGTGCGTGCTTTTTGGGGATGGGGCGGGGGCGGCGATTTTGCGGCATCGCGCACATGGCCACGGGGTGATCGCGACGCGGATGGGGAGTAATGGAAATCTGGCGGAACTTCTTTCCGTGCCGGGTGGCGGGAGCGCTTGCCCGATTACGCAGGAGAATGCGCACCTCGATCTGAACTATATTAAAATGGAGGGCCGCGAGACGTTTAAGCACGCGGTGACGAACATGGTGGAGAGCGCGAAGCAGGTGCTGGATGATGCGGGTCTTACGAGCGCGGACTTGGCGTGCGTTATCCCGCATCAAGCAAACTTGCGAATCATCTCCGCAGTGGCGGAGCGGCTCGATGTGCCGCTGGAGCGTGTGATGGTGAATCTCGACCGCTTTGGAAATACGAGCGCGGCTGCTGTGGCCATCGCGCTGGATGAGGCGAATCGCACAGGCCGCATGAAAGTGGGCGATTATGTTTTGCTGGTTGTCTTTGGCGGGGGGATGACTTGGGCGAGTTCCGTCATCCAGTGGTAGGAAGCGGCGGCGGGCGCGGGCGCGCTGGGTCGCGATTTTAGATCGTGAGTATGGCGTTTTCCCTTGTTGCGAAATTTTTGTCTTCGCGCCATCCATGAGCGTTCTCAAATGACTGAACCAAAAGATACCGCCACCGCAATTTCGACGCCGCCCGCAAGTGCCCGTGGATACAGGATGCCAGCCGAATGGGAGCCGCACGCGGCAACGTGGCTGAGCTGGCCAAGGCGCGAGGGGATTTCCTTCCCCGGCAAGAGCGCATACGACAAGGCGATGCCTGCGTTTGCAAAAATGGTACACGCGCTTGCGGATTCGGAGCCTGTCCACATCAACGTCTGCGATGCGGCGCACGAGGCGGATGTGAAAAAGATCCTCAGCAAGATCGGCGCGAAGACCGCGCATGTGACGTATCACCACATCGCGATCAATGAGCCGTGGTGCCGCGATCACGGCCCGATTTTTGTGACGCGAAATGAAGCGCCGAAGCTGCTGGCGCTGGATTGGGATTACAATGCGTGGGGGATGAAGTATCCGCCTTTTGATGACGATGACTATGTGCCGACTGCAATCGCGCAGAAGCTGGGACTACCTGTGGAATACCCTGGGATGATTCTCGAAGGCGGGTCGCTGGATGTGAATGGCTGCGGCTTGCTGCTGACTACGCGGAGCTGCTTGCTGAATCAAAACCGCAACCCCGATTTATCGCAGTCGCAGATCGAGCAACGCCTCCGCGACTGGCTGGGAGTGAAAGAAATCCTCTGGCTCGGCGACGGGATCGAGGGCGACGATACGGACGGACACATTGACGACATCGCGCGGTTTGTGAGCGAGGATGAAATCGTGTGCGCATTCGAGGAAGATGAGGGCGACACGAATCACGAGCCGCTGAAGGCAAACTTCGACTACCTCGCCGGGCTTACCGCGCATGGTTCCTCGAAGGCGCTTGCAGACCACGCCGATGCCGATGGCGACAACGATGCGATACCGGGAGCGGACGGCCCAATCTCCCGCTTCGATGTGCATAAGCTCCCGATGCCACGCAAAATTGTGCGCGACGGGCAGCGTCTGCCAGCGAGCTACGCGAATTTTTACATCGCGAATAAAGTGGTGCTGCTTCCGACATTCGCAGACGCGAATGACCGCTGGGCAGTGGCTATTTTGGAGAAGGCATTCCCAGACAGAAAGGTGATCCCGATTGATTGCCGCGAACTCATCTGGGGCCTCGGCGCATTCCACTGCCTCACGCAGCAGATGCCCGCAGTGTGAGGCTTACCGGAACAAATCCGCCCACACTTTCGCGAAGCGAACTTCGTCCACGGCGGTAGTCGGCGTCGGCTTTTTGCGAAACATGATGCCGATTTGTTCGGGCATTTTCACGCCACTTTCTACAACGTCGAGATTTGCCCGCTTTGGCTCACCAGCATTGGTATCGGGATTGATGTACATGAGGCATTTCACGTTCCATAGACCCTTCCCATCGGGAGTAAATTCGACCCGCTGTGCGAGGCGGATTGGCTTGCCGAATGGCGGGAGTTTCATCGCCTTGGAGCGGACGTGGATAGCGAGCTGCGGCCCTTTTCCTTCGTCGCCGATGATCACGCGGAGAGGGCTGTTCTCATTCGCCGGATAGATCGGGTTATACTGAAAATCGCTGCCCGGCTTGTACTTCGAGTCCGAGTGATTCATCGTGAGCGAGAAGTAATAAGTCCCGCCTTTTTGTGGGTCCAGAAGCCTGCTGTTTGAGTCAACGAGGCGCGAAACCCATGTTTCGCTTGCTGATGGCTTGAATGATAATTTCCCACCCGGAGAAGCAACGGAGACTCCCTCAAAAGCGCCTGCCTCGATGACTGCCGGGCCTCCTTTCCACGGGCCAGCCCAGCCAACCCCGCCAGCGGCTCCCAAAATCGCAGAGCCAGCCGCATATTGAAATGGCTCGATTGCTTGAAAACCCTGAGCCGCAGGGATAGCCGCAGGCGCAGGAGTTGGCGCGGGAGTCGGTGAAGCTACGGGAGCTGGTGCCGGTGCTGGAGTGGGCTGGATTGCAACAGCGGGCGCAGGCTGCGGAGCGGGCGTGGGCGCAGGCTTAGGCGGAGGTTGTGCGGGCTTGGGCGGAGGCGGCGCTGGCGCTGGAGTCGCAGCGGGTTTTGGAACAGGAGCCGGCGTCGCAGCGGGAACAACGGCTTCTTGCTTGGGCTTGATCGGAGCGCTGGTAACGCTCGGCGATTCTTCCGGTTTTTTTGCCCCAGCGCTCTTTTGTTTATAAAGAAACCAGCCGCCAGCCACGAGGCCCGCGACGATCAAAAGATAGGTGGTGATTAAAACAAATGACTGCCTCTTTTTTGCAAGCCGATCTAGCTCCTGCTTCGCGCGAAGCAGCGCGGCGGCTGGAGTGATTGCGGACTGCGATGCCGGTCTCGGACGGATGCCGGAAACCGCCAGCGGCACAGGCTGCTGGGCGCGCACAATGCGAGGGCGAATGTGATCGGGAACCGCAGGCGAGACGGGAGGGTTCAGCAATGCCAGAGTTTCGAGCGCTTTGATCGCCGATTGCGGGCGTCGCGAAGGATCCGGCGAAATCAAGGCGGCGATCCACTCCACTAGAGCCTTCGGAATATCCGGGCGCATCGCGCCGAGTGCTCTCACATCGAGCATCGGCCACGCGCTCAAAAACTCATCCCGCGTCACGCAAGGCAGCAGGCGTTTTCCCGTGAACAAATAATGCAGCACCGCGCCTGCTGAAAAAAGGTCCGCAACGTGCGAAGGTGGCGCACCGGCGAGACGCTCCGGCGCTGTGTAGGCAAAGGATTCCGGCGTGAGATCGCGCCGGTAATTTGCAAGCCCCCAATCCAGCACCATCACCAGCGGGCGGCCATCTGGCAGATCGATAATCACCGTGTCGCTTGGCTTTAAGTCGCCGTGTGGATAGCGCTGCCGCTCGCCACTTCGCAGCGCGGAGAAAAGCTGCGCAGCGATGTCCACTGCATGTTCTGCGGCGATTGGGCGGTTGTGCGGGACATCGAGGCCACGATGACCTTCGGCGTATTCATACACGAGCACCGTGCCATCATCATCGGGAAATGCGTCGAGCAACTGCACGATGTTTGCCCCCGCAATCGTCTGCAACTGCGGTGCATCGCGAAGCAGCGAATCCACATCCAGCGGATGCGCGATTTGATGCTCCGGCAGCAGCAGCTTCAGCGCGACGCGGCGTCCCGATGGGTCCACAGCGCGATAGACGAGCGCAGCGTCCCCAACCGCCAAACGGGTTTGAATTTCAAAAAGCTCAGTTGCGCGACTCATCGGCAGACACCGATTAGCCCGAACAGCCCGCCTACTGGAAGCTCTTTGCGCGGAAAATCAGGAGCGCTCATAAAATCCAGCGGCGATTTCATCACAGCATCAAAACAAGTGCCGGTATGCTTTCATCCGCTTTTCGAGTCTGCGGCGCAGGGCGAGCGATGGGTTATTTTCGCGAGAGCGACTCAGGGCGATGCAAAGATCGGCCATCGCGGCGGCGTCATCCACGCTCACAAACTCCGGCGCGATGCGGTTGGACGGGCCGCAATTATGATAGTTGCCCAAAGCCACACACATCGCAGCCGCACGATAGCCATAAAGCGCGTAAGCTGTGGCCTCGCATGTGCCGCCTTGCATGAGAGCGCGTTGGTGGGGAATCCCGGCTTTTATGGCCGTCTCCAGCAGCCGCGCAGTAGCGTCCGAATCAAACACACTCGTGCGGTCTCCGACGCGGACGATCACACCGTCGCCCATTTTGACAGGGCCACCTTTTTGGCTGCTGGTTTCCAGCGAAATGATGGTCGTGTCCTGCGGGATGGCGACGCTTTTTGCGAGATGGATGGCGCCGACAAAGCCCACTTCCTCCGCCCGCGTAAAAAGCCCGTAGGCCGCGCATTTCACGCGCTTTTTTGAGAGTTCGCGAATCATCGCCACGATGCACGCGCAGCCGATCAAATCATCGCAAGCACGCGAATAAATCCGCCCCGCGCTGACTCGAAAAGCGGGTAATTTCCACATGCGAAATGGGCCGAATTTTTCCGTCGGCGGCTTGGCTTTTCGGTAGCTTTCCGGCACGCCACCGAGGAACTCGCGTCCGACGTAAGCGGGATGATCCATGTGCGCGGCAAACGCAAAAGCCGGAAGTTTTTCGCCGCCCTGATAAAGCGCGATGAGGTTCCCAAACGCATCCTGCTCCAAGCTCACGCCGGGCAATCCCGCGAGTTGACGATGGATTTCCGCACGCACTGCATCTTCGTGAAATGGAGCAGTCGGCTGGCTGAGAATATCGCGGGCGATTTCGAGGTAGGCGGATTTTTCCATGGATGAAGCGGGATCACTTGCGAATAAGCCGCTTCACGAGGGCCACGAGCTGATCGCCGAGATAGGGTTTTTGGAGAAATACTCGCGTTTCAGTTTCTTCAAAACCGGGTGCTGTAAGCTCCTGACTGTAGCCGCTCGCATAGATCACCGGTAGCTCCGGGCGCTCGGAGAACAGCCGCTGCGCGAGTTCGCGGCCTGTGATTCCGTTGGGCATGACCATGTCGGTGATGAGCATTTTAATCCGTTTTTTCTCCACGTTCCAAATGGCCAGCGCACTGGGTCCGTCCTCGGCTTCGAGCACTTCGTAGCCAGCACGTTCGAGGATGATTTTTGCTAGTTCGCGGACGACGGCTTCGTCTTCCACGATGAGGATGGTTTTCTTTGGGGCGGACGTGGTTTTTATGGATTGCGTCGGCTTTGTGTGAAGCGGCTCCGCAGGGAGATCGCATACTGGGATGAGGATGCGGAATGTCGTTCCCTTGCCAACCATGGTTTCCACCAAAATGCAGCCCCGATGCTGGCGGACAACCCCATGCACGACAGAAAGCCCAAGCCCTGTTCCTTTGCCGACTTCCTTGGTGGTAAAAAACGGCTCGAAGATGCGTGCGAGATTTTCCGGCGGTATGCCGCATCCGTTGTCTGCAACGCTGATCTGGACTGCTGGGCCGGGCTTTGCTTCGGGATTTTCCTCCGCCATCTCCGGGGTTAATTCCGCGAGTTGCGTGCTGATCGTGAGCACACCACCACGGGGCATGGCGTCTCTCGCGTTGATCACGAGATTGGTGATGATTTGATCGAGCATCGCAGGGTCCGCCTCGATGGTCGGCAATGGCTCCGAGAGCTTGATATTGAAACGAATGTGCTCGCCGATAACACGCGAGAGCATTTCCGAGGAGGCTCGGACGACTTCGTTTGCACAGAGCGGCCTTGGAAACATCGCCTGCTGCCTGCTGAAGGCGAGCAGTTGTCGAGTGAGCGACGCAGCACGCATCGCGGCATTTTCCACCCGCTCCAAGTCCAGGCGGGCTTCCGTATCAATATCGTCGCGGCTGAGGAGCAAGCCGGTGTGCCCGGTGATGATGGTGAGGATGTTATTGAAATCGTGCGCGACGCCCGCTGCAAGCTGTCCCACGGCATTCAGCCTTTGCGCATTCTGGATATGCTTCTCCAGATGAATTCGCTCGGTGATGTTTTGCACCAGCGAAAAAACGCCGACAATTTTTCCACGGGAATCCACCAGCGGCGTGTTGAACCACTCGCAAGTAATTGATTTCCCACTCTTGGTTAAATTGTCGTTGATGCTGTGTGTGCCGCCGCGATTCGACAAAAGATCGCCGAAAATCCCATCCACATGCTCACGCACGGTCGCAGGAACGATGCTCCCAAACATTGCATTCCCGATCACTTCCGCTCTCGCAAATTCAAAAATTCGCTCTGCTGCCGGATTCCACGCGATGACTCTGGCATCGCGATCCCACTCGATAAATCCAATGGGCATCTGCCGCACCGTGAGCTGCATTCTTTCATCGGTATCCCGAAATCTCGCCTCAGCCATCAGGCGTCTCTCGACGTCCCTTTTGAAGACCACAAACGCAGCGCTCCCAATCGAAATCAGCGCAAGCAAAGCCGAAGTGCCCGCCATGCGCATCCTTCGTTCCATGTTGATAACGCCATACCATTCGTCCGCAGGATAATCCACACCCACCAAGGCGTCTATCTTCCCGCTGGAATCATAAATTGGCGCCCACGCTCCGACCCACCGCCCCCATTTATCTTCTACCACCTCGGCGTCAAAAGTTGCCACGCCGGATAGCGCAATATCGAATCCCTTATCGTATTCCTCAAATTTCTCGCCAATCCCCACCGACAATTCCCGCTCACCAGAAAATACGCCATCCCGATTGTAGTCCGTGGGAGAATCCGCCACAAAAACTCTGCTCCCATCGGCTTCCACACGCACCGTGTAAATATCCGCGACCAAATGGTTCAACTTTTCCCATTTTGCCACAGCGTCCGAAATTATTTTCAGTTCGGGGTCATCCGCTGGCGTTCCAGTTTTAATTTTTTCGTGCCCCATTCTGGAAAGCTCCAGCGCGTACGTGCGGACCATGATGAGCTGGGCATCCTCGGTGTATTTCTCAAAATCCTGGCCCGCTCCCGCGATGAAAAATCCTCCAGCACCAATCACTGCCAAATTCACAGTCCACCACACGATTCCCAAGCTCACGCCAAAGCGCGATTTCAGGTAATGGCGAAAGCCAAGGAGAATCAGCAGCAGACACGCAGCAAATAAGAAATACTCGGAATATTTAGGCACGCGAAAAGAGCCAAATTTAGCACAACCGATGCCCGCCGGAAAGGGCTGATTTGGGAAAAGGAGTAGTCCAGTTGCGCCGCAACTGGCTCCGGGCACGGCGTGACCGGGCTACAAAATTGTGCGCTGGAGTTTCTTCGCGAGTGCGCTACGGTCGCACAAATGAAAGTGCATGTTTTGCAAATTCCGCCCGATGGGAAGCACTACGAGGGTGATGAGCCAAATTCGATTCTTGAGCTAATTGATCCGCGAGTGAAACCGGCTTCTCCGATCACGTACTCGCTCGAAGTGGGAATCAGCGAGGATGGCCTTTGGGCGCATGGTCCCGTCGGAGTGGACCTCGATTGTGAATGCGTCCGCTGTCTCGCCCGCTTCACGCTGCCCATCCGCGTTGACGATTTCGCCTGCCATGTCGAACTTGAAGGAAGAGAGATGGTGGACTTGACAGAATATATCCGGGAAGACATTCTCCTCGCCCTTCCGGCTCATCCGCACTGCGATTGGAATGGCGAAACTGACTGCAAAGCCAGCTTTTCCACCAGTCAGGCAGACATCGAACCACTCGATGAAAAGCGTGATGTCTGGAAGCAACTCGACAACTTAAAACTTTAACTAAGAAACACCATGGGAGTCCCAAAGCGTAAGAAATCAAAGATGCGTCTTCGCACGCACAAAGCATCACTCCGCTGGCACGCGCCGCTGCTCAACAAGTGCAGCCAGTGTGGCAGCACCATCCGCAGCCATCGCGCATGTCCTGCCTGCGGCTACTATGCCGGACGTCAAGTGCTGACAATCGCCTAACCCGCGCCCGAAGCTTTTCAAACAGCCTCAGCCGCCCTGCCTCACCGCATGGCGGCTGAGTTGTCTTTTGTACCCAGGCTTCATTTATGGGTATTCTTGAGTTTCTGTGAGCGCGAGTGCTCCCGCTTGCGAAAGTAGTCCGCGACTTTAGTCGTCAAAGCGAACAATGTCGGGATGGGTTCCTTTTCAAGATAAGTGCCTCTAAAAACGTAACCCGACCCGCGAGAGCAAAGATACTCCGACTAAAGTCGCGGACTACTTTCGCAAGCGCCACTCATCGCACTCGTTTGATTCCCATGCTTGCCGCTCTGAGGGGTTTCAGCAATCGTCCGCGAATATGTTATTTGCCACTCGCTACTCGTCGCTGATCGCGACTCTGTCACTTGCGTTTATCCCGATTTCGGCTTCCGCAATTGACCGCAGCAAACCTCCCGTTCCCGGTCCCGCACCAGCGGCGGCTTTTCCAGATTTCAAAGTGCGGACGCTGGAGAATGGGCTGCGTGTGGTCGTCATTACCGATGATCGTTCGCCGACGATCACGCTGCGACTGATGATCAAGGCTGGCGCTACGATAGACGGCGGCAGCGGGTTGAGCGGCTTCACCGCCGGGCTGCTCAATCGCGGCACGAAGACACTCGACGCGGCGGCTTTCGCAAACGCCATTGATTCCATCGGAGCAAAGCTCGAAGGCGGCGCAGGCACGGACTCGATGAGTGTGAGCACGAGCGGCCTCACGAAGTTCACCGACCGACTGCTGGAGCTGTTTGCCGATGCGCTGGTGAACCCGGTTTTTCCCGCAGATGAGCTGATGAAAGAACAGCGACGCGCACTTTCCGGCATCGCTGCTGCGAAAAAACAGCCCGAATCGCTGGCTGGAAATCTCATGGGTAAAGTAATTTTTGGCGGGCATCCTTACGGCAGTTTCCAAACAGCGGAATTAGTGAAAGCCGTGACTCGCGACGCCATCGTGGACTTTCACGGAAAGTGGATGGTTCCGAATAACTCCAGCCTCGTAATCGTCGGCGACGTGGAGCCGGATGCCATCGTCGCGAAGGTGGAAAAAGCGTTTGCTGCGTGGAAGCCGTTTCCATTGCCTCCAATAAGTCCGCTGCCTCCGCCGCCTGCGAGTGTGAGCGGTGTGACAGTGCATCTCTTGGACCGCCCCGAAAGTGTGCAGAGCAACATCGTCGTCTGCCACACCGCGCCGGGGCGCAATTTCCCCGACCTGCCCGAACTGAACGTCGTGAACTCCACGCTCGGCGGCGGATTCAGCGGGCGGCTTTTTCAAAATCTCCGCGAAAAAAACGGCTACACTTACGGCAGTTCCTGCGCGTTCAATTACTACAAACACGGCGGCTATTTCCAAGCCACAGCCGAGGCGCGCACCGAAGTCACCGTGCCTGCCATCAAGGAAATCCTGAACGAAATCGCCCGCATCCGCACGGAGCCAATCCCCACTGATGAACTCGAACTTCAACGCCAATACAACGTCGGCAATTATCTACTCAGCCTCGAAAGCGCGAGCCGCATCGCCAGTCGCGTGCAGGACATCGAACTCTACGGACTGCCCGCCGATTTTTACAAAACCTACGCAACCCGCATGAGCGCCGTGACTCCTGAAACCGCGCAGAAACTCGCGCAAAAATACCTCAGCACAGAAAACGTCGCCATCGTCGTGATTGGCAAGGCGGAGGCGATCAAGGCGGACTTGGAGAAAGTCGGAAAGGTCATCAGCTACGACGCGGACTTGAAGCCACTCAATTAGGCAAATGTTTCTGCGCACTTCAAACAAAGCTACCAAGC
>JANMLS010000299.1:0-12291 GCA_031372675.1 Verrucomicrobiaceae bacterium | reverse complement strand
GCTTGCTCGTGCTCTATGGCGCTGAACAACCCTCCTCCACTTTCCGTCTTGCGATAGCTTTTCATCCCGCTGCTTTACTCACTTTCTTGGCTTTTGAAAGCGTTGTCAGTGCTATTGGAGGTTTCCAGAGGTGCCCTTTACGTTCTTTGGTTTTCATTCTTGGCCTTGCTTTAGTGGGTTCCGGTCCAAGAATCTAGCGCACCTCACACCGCCGTCGTCTGCCCGCGATCATTGTAAGTGAGCGAAGTCGTGAGTGTGGCAAAACTGGAGTTCCCCACCTGCCGCGTAACGCTGGCCACGCGGTCATCTGCGCCGTGGGTGAAAGTGGTCACGTAGCCTACTGCATCCGTCTTTGTGAGCAGGCGACCAGCTGCATCGTAGGTGTTGGTTTCCGTCCCACCATTCTGCATCCGGTGCGTGAGCGGCTGGCCGAATGCGTTGTAGGTGAATGTCTCATACGAAGCATCGGGATGATCGATTCTCGTCACACGATTTTGAGCGTCGCGCGTGTAAGTCGTCGTCCGGTTTAGCTCATCTTTTTCCGTGAGGACGTGGCCTTTTGCGTTCCGCGTCCATGTGCGCACGGAGCCGTCGGGCATCGTCGCGGTGAGCAAGCGGCCTTGGCCGTCGCGCGTGTAGTTGGTGATGCGCCCCGTCGGGTCCGTGCTCTTGTTGATGAAGCTGTTGTTGTTCTTGAAAGCAAACGTCACCTGCCTGCCGAGCGCGTCTTTCATCCAGTTCACGCGGTTAAACGCGCCGATGGAATACTCCTTCGTCGAGCCATTCGCGTACGTCACCTTGCGGCCCGTGTTCGTGTAATTATTCGTCCCCACGCCTTCAAACTTCGCCAGCATCGCCTGCGACGCATAATCGCGCTCCGCGTAGAGCGAGCCGTGGATGTATCCATTGCGCCAGAACTCATACAAAATCTTCGTCGCATTTCCCGACACACGCGGATCGTCCGCACCTTTCAAAAGCGGACGCTGGCCCGGCCAGATGATTTGATACGAATACTTCGCCTGCGTCGCATCGCCGTAAGTCGCATTTCTCAGCAGCAGCCAATCCGTGCCGATGACCGGATCGGGCAGCGTGTCGTAAGTATAATTCACCGCATTCGTGATCACCTCGCCCGCTCCTGCGCCGTATCCGATCTCCACGGAAGCGATCACATTCTTCATAATCGGCGCAACATTCGATCCCTGAAAACGCCCCGCCAACATCCGCGCACCGATCCCCGGCGGCACAAAGCGCACCTTCGATACCTGCTGCGCATTTCCCGCGCCGAGGTCGATCCCCGCAAAGCCGTAGTGCTGATAAGCATACTCGTAAGCATTGCCCAAATTCCCATCAAACGCCTTCGTGAACACCTTGTTCGGATCATTGTTCCGCGACGGACTCGCACCAAACGGCGTGCCATTGATCTTCACATTCGCCATGTCGCGAAACTCCAATTCATTCACCATGCAATACGTCGCCACCTCGCCCGGCTGTGAAGACGTATAGCGCAAAAAACGATATGCCGTCGTGTCGCTCACCGGCAGCTCATTCCAGCCACCCGGCGGCACCGCAGTGATCGTCGCCAGCGTCTTGAAATCGCTCTGATTCACCGTGATGTCCTGGTAATTTACCCGCAACCACCGCCCGCCCGGCTCCGACACGAGCGCGAGTTTTTTCGACGCATTGTAACTGCAAAAATAAGTCTGCCCAAACCCGTCGTTGAAATCCTGCATCTGATAATAAAACGGATCGCCCACCGTGCCGCTGCCCAGCTTTTCAAAATGAACCCGCGAGCCATCCGCCGCGTTCAGAAAATAATCATTCCCCGTCTGCGTGAGCGTGTTCGCATTCGTCGGCGTCTCCGCCACCCACACCGCGCCGCTCTTATTATAGAGCCAGCGGCTCCCGTCCGGCTCAGTGACATACACCGCCGTAGCCGACGCCTCCACAAACTCCCATTGATACGTGTGCCGCCACACATGCCCGTCTCCAAAGTGCTGCAACCCTGTCACCAAGCGGCTCTGGCCGAAGCGCGTCCAATTCAAGCGATGCCCGCCCACCCCGCCATTCGCCACCATATCGCGCACCGCGCGATGCACAGAGTTTGTCGCGAGGTTCACCTTGTTTGGCCCCTCCGCAGGGCAGACCATCGCCTCCGCGTAAAACAGAGACATCACATTCTCGATGCAGCTCCTACATGCCTTACCCACATCATACGGATTATTGCACCCCGGCTGCGTGCCCGTCTGCGACGAACCACTCTGCCCCGCATCCGTCGAATCCACATCCGAGGCCGAAGTAAATTGCGCGTGAGAGCTAAACGACATGCCAGCAAGCATGGACGCAGTGAGCAGCGAACGGGAAACGATGTGGAGTGTTTTCTTCATAAAAATAGGTTCAATTTGGAAGTTCAAAAAGTGGTAAAATTTTCTGCGATAGAAAAAAGCTAAGCCTCCGCCCACAGGACCAAAATGCGCGTATCCGCCCCTTGCCGCACCGCCACGCGGTACTGCCCCGGCTCCATGCCCGCTGTGAATTCAAACTCTCCCACGCGCTCCGCATCCAGCGTCAACGGAATCGCCGCCTTCTTATCCGCCACAAACCCGCCATCCTCCACAGACACCGAAGCCCGCGCCCCTGCCTCCGCCGCCGGAAACCGCAACCGCACCGAAACCTTCTGTCCCGGCTTGATGTACACTCTCGGAAACTCCCCAACCTGATTCGGCGAAAGGTCCGGCGTCCGCTTCGAGTCCACGAGCACTGAAGCCACCAGCGGATTCCCCGCCACCTGCGCCACTCCCACCGGCAAAGCATCCGTCAAAGCCCCCGCCTCCCGCTTCGGCGCAGCCACCACCGCTGGAGCCGCATCCACCGCACTCACAGGCGTATTCGCATCCACCGCCGCATCCTGCTTTTGATCCACCACCGCAGACTCCACCGCATCCGGCTTGGATGAGACATCCCCACGCCGCGCTTCCCCACCCGCAAACCCAGTATAATAAAATACGGCCCCAACAACAACGAGCAAGGCAGCGATAATAAGCAGATGATTCTTTTTCATAGTGTGGATGGCTTTTTAATTAGGAAGGCAGGAAGGCAGGAGCGTGATTTGTAATTTGTGAGTGCTGGTTCGGTCTTTGCGCTTGCGACGAATCACTTTCACTATTCACCAATCACGGCGTCGGCGGCGTGGGTGGAAGGTTAGCCATTAAACGGCCTGTCCAGTTGCAGTTTGAAGCGTTTGCGAGTGGGGCGGTTGTCTTCCTCGGTGTAGGGCCAGAGGGCGTCGGCGGCGTGCTGGATGGCGGTGCGGCGGGCGTTGATTTTCTTCACCAAGGCATCGCGCTGGATACGGTCTTTTTCGGCATCTTCGTCTTTTTCGCTCTGGCTTGCGGTGGCGGTTTTGTAGGCGGCGATGTCGGCGGCGATTTGAGCAAGTGCCTCCGGGGTTTTGTAGCCGGGCAGTGAGTCGGCGGCAGCTTTGGCTTGGAGAGTGTCGGCGTTTTGTAAAAGGATGGCGCGGTTTGGGTTCAAACGGGTGCCGATGAGGTAGCCGTCGGTGGAGAAATTTGTGGCGGGGTCGCCGTCTTCGGCAAGCATTTGGTGCTTCTGTTTGGCCGCGGCCTGAATGTCGCGGAGGCGGGCGATGAGGGCGCGTTCTGCTTCCCCGGCGTTGAGAGTGGCAGGCTGTTGTCCACTGTTGGCCTGTCCGGTAGCGGCCATTTTGGCGCGGGCAGCGGCGATGAGCGAGGCGAGGCCCGTGATGTATTCGGCTGTGATTTCGCGCCCGGCAAGGGTGGCGGTGTGGTCCGCATCCAGAGCGGCGTCGCTGATGTCGGCTGCAACTTGGATGTCGTTGACCTGTGCTTGATTGAAGTAGCCCCGCGGCTGTGTCTTGGGCGCGGGTGCTACGGGTGTTGCTGGGGTGGATGGTGTTGTGTTCGCTGGATCGCTCATGGTGCGGTATCGGTTTTATGGGTTGTTTGAGAAAATCAGTGCGTTGTTCGCAAATTTGCGGCTGCTGTTCGCATCGGCGAATAGGTTGTTCGCAAAAATGAGTGCGTTGACAGACTACCGGAGCTTGTTGACAGGGAGTTTGCGCACGTTGTCCGGCAACTTGCGGCTCTTGATCGAGCGGCAGCAGTCGTTGACACGAAACCGGAAGCGATTGTCGTAAAAACTGCCCGCATTGTCCGGGAATCCACAGCCATTGACAGGCCGACGGCTCGCAGTGACATGGAAATTTCCGCCATCCACAGAAAACCAAATCTCCCTGCTCGACTTCCGCCTCGAAGTGCTCTCCGCACTATAATTACCGCTCCACCGCTCCACCGCTCCACCGCTCCACCGCTCCACCGCTCCACCGCTCCACCGCTCCACCGCTCCACCGCTCCACCGCTCCACCGCTCCACCGCTCCACCGCAGAATGCAGAATCCACTACGTCGTGTGATTGCCGTTGGTGTGCTGGAGAATTCACAGAAATCGCTTTATTCGGCAGAAGCGATGGCTGTCGAGGAAGTTTTTAGGTCGGCCCACAGATTTCTGCAGATGCAATTCTTCCACGCAATAAGCAGGAAGTCAGGAAGGGTCGAAAACAGGAAGCGGCACGGGGAACATAGTCGGGCTCACTTCCTCATTCAAAGCATCGTCGCAACGAGTTTCGTGTTGCTCTTTTTCTAGCCAGTCGTCCGCAAACCGCTTGCGATGGCGTTGATGCTGAGGAGCAGGTCCGGCAGCATCGCATTGGCTGCGGCTTCGTTTTCCTCGGCGCGCAGGCTGCGCCATTTTTTGAGCAGGTCGATTTGCTGAAAGTGGAGAATGCGCAGCGCTTCGGCGCGCAGGCCGAGTGTCTTGGACATTCGCGGACGGCGGGCAGCCATCGCTCCTCCGCGAAGACGGTCGAGCATCTCGCGTGTGAGGTCTGATTCTTTGAGCAGCATGGCGAGCAGCGGCTCGCGGACTTCGGGTTGCTCGACGAGCGCGGCGTAGGCGACCATGAGTTCGCGGTCTGCGCTGGCGATGGATGCTTCGATATTTGTGATGACGTAGTGCAGAAATGGCCAGCTCCGCAGCCCGGCGGCAAGTTGCTCAAACTCCGCGCTGGAGAGCGAGGCGAGTGCGCTGCCGACGCCAAACCAGCCGGGAACGTAAAAGCGCGCCTGATTCCACGAAAAAACCCACGGGATTGCGCGGAGGTCGGCGAGGCTGGGCTTGCCGCTGCGCCGCGATGGACGCGACCCGATGCGGCTGTGCTCCAGTGCATCAATCGGCGTGGCCTGCCTGTAAAATGCGAGGAAGTGCTCGTGGTCGAGCAGCCCGCGATACGCGATGCGGCTGGAGACGGAGAGCTTCTCGGCGATTGCGGCGAGCGGTTGCGCGGCCTCGGTTTCGCCACTGTGCAGGCAAGTCGTGGCGGTGACTCCGGCGAGCAGTAGTTCGAGGTTGTAGGCTGCGCTGGTACGATTCGCGAATTTCTGCGCGATGGTTTCGCCCTGCTCGGTGAGACGGATGTCGCCCGTGAGCGAGCCGTGCGGGAGCGCGTCGAGAAAGCGATGCGTAGGGCCTGCGCCGCGACTCACGGTTCCGCCGCGTCCGTGAAAAAAGCGAATGCGCACGGCAAATTCCGAGCCGACGGCGGCAAGCTGCGACTGCGCTCGGTGAAGTGCCCATTGGCTCGCGAAAATGCCCGCGTCTTTATTGCTGTCGCTGTATCCGACCATCACTTGCTGCGTGAGCGCGGTGCCGTCGCGCTTTGCCTGAAACTCCTGACTGCGCCGCGTGACGGACTGCGAAAGAAACAGCCTGAGCATCTCCGGTCCGTGCTCCAAATCATCCGCAGTTTCAAACAGCGGCACGACGGGAAGCATGCACACGATTCCTTCGGGGAAAGCGCGGAGCAGACCTGCTTCGCGAGCGAGAATATAGACGACGAGCAGGTCCGAGAGCCGTCGCGTCATGCTCACGATGAGCGAGCCGATTCCCTCCGCGCCATACGCCGCGATGTGCGCGGCGAGCACGCGATAACAGCCTAGAACGGCATCGGCCTCCGGTCCCGCGCTGGCGCTGGGATGCAGGAAGGGACGCGGTGAACGCAGCTCGCGCTCCAAAAATCGCAGACGCTCCGGCTCAGTCCATTCTTCCCACTCACTGCCATCAATTCCCGCAGCACCAACGAGCTGCACGAGCGCCTTTGCGTGAAATGCGGAGTTTTGCCGGATGTCGAGTCGCGCTAGGAAAAAGCCGAAGACCTCCAGCGCGCGGCGCACGGGTTCTACGTCGGCCTCGGCGAGACGCTGTGCGCCTGCCTCGACGAGCAAGCCGTGAAGCAGCGCGATGTCGGCGGCGAGTTCCGATGCATTACGATAAAACTCCAGGCCGTTGCGCAGTTGCGGGAGCTGGCCGGGTGTGACGTGCAGCGGCAGACGAGCGATCATCAGTTCCACAAATTGCCGCCAAGGTTCCTCGCCAAATTGAGTGAGAATCGGCGCGGCGAGATCGCCGAGTGAATCCGCAAGTCGCCCGATTGCTTCGCGCAAGGACTGCGGCGGCGTCTGCATCCAAGTGGTCAGCGTCAGCTTCTCCGCGAGTGCGGTCAGCCCGCGATGATGGACGAGCAGCGCGTTTGCGCGGAGACGCTCCAGCGTTTCGCGGGTGACTTCATCGGTCACGCCGGGATGCCCGTCGCGGTCGCCACCGACCCACGTTCCGAAGCCGAGCTTGGGCAGCGCACCCGGCTCGCGAAGCGGCGCAGGATCAAAGCCGGATTCGCTCCACGAAAGGCGGATGCGCTCGTCGAGAAGCGGCAGGACTTTTGGAAAAACATCGCGCAAATAGTTGAGCACGTTGCGCCGTTCGTCGGTGAGCGTTGGTTTTTCTAGCAGGATTTCGCCGGTGCGCCAAAGCCGCTCCAGCGCTGCTTTCACGGCAGCACTGTGACGCTCGCGAGCAGTCGGCGTGTGGACGGTCTTGCGGCTTTGCAGCAGCGCGAAAAGCGTGCGGTGATGATCGAGGACGGTCAGCCGCTTTGCCTCCGTGGGATGCGCGGTGAGCACGGGTTCCACGCGGATTTTCGGCAGCACGGCAGCGATGCTTTTCTCAGGGATGCCCGCCGCTTTCAGCCTGCCAAGCTGTGCGCCCCAGAGTCCCTGCTCGGCTGCGATCCCCTCGCCTTCCTCGCGCAACTCGCGCATTTCGGCAGCGGCGTTTTCCTCCACCATGTTGAGAAGCTGGAATGCGACGGAGTAAGCCAGACCAAGGCGCGGCGGGAGTTCGGCGACTTCCGCAATCGGTGCTCCCGTCCACGGCAGATGCTTGGCGAGGTCTTCGTGACCAAGGTCGCGCAGCACTTCGCAAAACGCGGCCATCAGCTCGCGCAGGTCGCGGTCAATTTGCTCGAAGCCGATGGCGATATAATCCGGCTTGTTCATACGCGGGCGAGAGTCTGCTGCTGCTGCATCTCCTGCTGCACGAGGATTTCGTCCTCCAGCGCCATGAACGGCTGGAAAATGTAGGCGTTGAAAAGCTCTGCGCCGATGTTGTTGAAGCGCAGTTGCAGCAGGTCCATGTAATCGTGGACGCCGTGTGCGAGCACTTCTTCGAGCGAGCCGTATTGCAGCTCGGCGAGCAGACGACCGCTCAGTTTTTCCGCTTCATTGCTAAAGCGGCGGTTCGGCACGCCGGAGATTGCGCGGAGTGCGTCGTCGAGTTTCTCGATGCAAAAGCGCACGCTGCGCGGGAACTCCTCATTAAAAAGCAGCAGCTCCACGACCCACTCTGGGCGCACGTCCGCGCCGTATGCGGACTTGTAGGCATCCCACGCGGAGCACGAGCGGAGCACGGCGCTCCAGTCGAGCGCATCGCGCTGCGAGATGCTTGCTGGCGCTCCTTTTTCCGGGAAAGTCGAATGCCGCACGTCAATGATGCGCGTGATTTTATCCGCGCGCTCGATGAACTTTCCGGCCTGCATAAACTGCCAGCCTTCATTGTGGACGAACGTCGCGTAGATCAGCCCAAGCAGCAGCACGCTCCCGTTTTTAATCACCCCGAAAAACTCCGTAGGGCTGTTGTTCCAAAGCGAGCGGGCGTCGTCGCTCCGCATCCATAGATACAGGCGGTTCAGCTCCTCCCACAGCTCCACGGTGATCTGGTCGCGCACCATGCGTGCGTTTTCACGCGCCTGCGCGATGGATGTGGCGATGCTGTTTGGGTTGCTCGTGTCGAAGACGAGAAACTCCGTCACCGCCTGGCCGGTGGCGCGGGAATACTTCGCGAGGAAGTCTTCCGTGTCGCCGGTGGATTCCACAATGGGCATCCAGTGTTCGGCGATTGCGGAATCGTCCAGGTTTCGGAAATCGAGCAGGAGTTGTAGATTCGTATCAACGATGCGCGCGGTGTTTTCCGAGCGCTCGATGTAACGACTCATCCAGTATAGGCAGTTGGAGACGCGACTGAGCATGGCAATGGTGGTTTGGGTTGATGTAGGTGGCCATGCAGGAAGGAAAGTTGTGAGTGGGTGGGCAGTTGGCAGTTCGTGAACAAACGCGCTTGCGACTGACTACTGAGCACCGTGCTATTCATCGCCGTAAAGCACCCATGTATCCTTGCTCCCGCCGCCTTGCGAGCTGTTCACCACGAGCGAGCCTTTGCGGAGCGCGACTCGCGTGAGGCCGCCGGGGACGATGGTGATTTTCTCCCCGCAGAGAACGAATGGGCGAAGGTCAATGTGCCGCCCTTCAAACGTCCCGTCGTCCTGCCGCGTCGGGTGCGTGCTGAGGGAAATCATCGGCTGGGCGATGTAGTTGCGCGGGTCGGCGAGGATGGCGGCTTTGAATTCGTCGCGCTCTTTTTGCGATGCGCGCGGGCCCATTAGCATCCCGTAGCCGCCGCTCTCGTTCGCGGCTTTCACCACGAGCTTGTCGAGGTTCTCAACGATGTATTTGCGGTCGCTGTCCTCGCTGGCCAGATACGTGGGGACGTTCGGCAGGATGGGCTCCTCGCCGAGGTAGTATTTAATCATCTTCGGCACGAAATAATACATCACCTTGTCGTCGGCGATGCCCGTGCCGAGCGAGTTGGCGAGGGAGACATTTCCTGAGCGATACGCATTGATTAGCCCCGGCACGCCGAGCTGCGAATCGCGGCGGAAGACCGTCGGATCGAGAAAGTCATCATCCAACCTGCGGTAGATCACATGCACCGGCTTCAGCCCTTTCGTCGTGCGCATAAAAACCCGCGCATCGCGCACACAAAGGTCGCGGCCTTCCACGATCTCGATGCCCATTTGCCGCGCGAGATACGTGTGCTCGAAGTAGGCGGAATTATGCACGCCCGGCGTGAGCAGCACCACCGTCGGGTCCGCGATTCCATGCGGCGCGATATATTGCAGCATCTTCAAAAGCTCCTGCGGATAATGCTCCACTGGACGCACGCCGATGCTCTCAAACATGCCGGGGAAAGTCCGCTTCATCGCTCGCCGATTTTCCAGCACGTAGCTCACGCCCGACGGACACCGCCCGTTATCCTCCAGCACGAGGTAGTTTCCGTCTGCATCGCGGATCAAATCCGAGCCGCAGATGTGGATATAAATATCCTTCGGCACATTGAAACCCGCAAACTCCCGCCGAAAATGTTTCCCCGACAGCACGTAGAAAGGCGGGATCACCCCGTCCTTCAAAATCTTCTGCTCATGATAAATGTCGTGCAAAAAAAGATTCAGCGCCTGAATCCGCTGCGTCAGTCCCGCTTCGATATGCTCCCACTCCTTCGCTGGGATGATGCGCGGAATCAGGTCAAACGGGAAAATCCGCTCCGTCCCCTGCTTGTCGCCATACACATTAAACGTGATGCCCTGGCGCAAAAACGCGAGGTCCACCGCCAGCCGACGCTGATCGAAGTCCCCCGGCGACATCCCGCCGAGCAATTCGCGGAACTTTGAAAAATGCGGACGAGTCAGCTCGCTCGTCGCTGCCATCTCGTCGAAAAATCCCTTTGTTGTTTCGTATCCTTCCAGCACGGGAGCGCGTTTAGCCGCCCCCGAAAAAATGTGCAACTTTTTCCGTCTGCAAATTTGCTTCTTCTACACCGCCGCCGCCATGTCGCGGTTGTAGATTTGTTCTTCAAACTCGCGGAGGCTGGGCTTGATGAGGCGCGGTTCGCCGCATTTGCCGATGATGGCTTCCTGCGTTTTGAGGCCGTGGCCAGTGATGCAGAGGACGACTTCTTCGTCGCGCGGGATTTTTCCGCTATCAATGAGTTTTTTGGCGCAGGCTGCGGTGACGCCGCCCGCTGTTTCCGCGAAGATGCCTTCGTGTTCGGCGAGGAGTTTGATGCCTTCGACGACTTCTTCATCCGTCACGTCTTCGGCGGCTCCGCCGGTCTGGCGCATGGCGTGGATGGCGTAGTAGCCGTCGGCGGGCGTGCCGATGGCGAGGGACTTGGCGATGGTGTCGGGCTTCGGCACGGGCTTCACGATGTCAGTGCCGCGCTTCATGGCGTGGGAAATCGGAGCGCAACCGGTGGCTTGTGCGCCGTACACGGAAAACTCCGCAGACTCGACGATGCCGCATTTTACAAACTCGCCATACGCTTTGTGAATCTTCGTGAGCAGCGAGCCGCTGGCCATCGGCGCGACGGTGTGGCGCGGGATGCGCCAGCCGAGTTGCTCCATGATTTCAAAGCCCATCGTCTTGCTGCCTTCGGCGTAATAAGGACGCAGATTTACGTTCACAAAGCCCCAGCCGTACTTGCCCGCGATCTCGGAGCAAAGGCGGTTCACTTGGTCGTAGGGGCCGTGGATGCCGATGACGTTCGTGCCATAAACAAGGGAGCCGAGGACTTTGCCCTGCTCAAGGTCGGCGGGGATGAGGACGTAGCTTTTCAGCCCGGCGGCGGCGGCGTTTGCGGCGACGGAATTGGCGAGGTTGCCCGTGCTCGCGCAGGCGACGACTTTGAACCCAAGCTCCACAGCGCGACTCAGCGCGACGCTCACGACGCGGTCCTTAAACGAAAGCGTGGGGTAATTGACGGTGTCGTTTTTAATGTAGAGCGATTTGATGCCGAGCACCTTCGCCAGCCGGTCCGCTTTCACCAGCGGAGTGAAGCCGACTTGCTTGCCCACCGTCGGCTCGCCGTCAATCGGCAGCAACTCGCGGTAACGCCACATCGTCTGCGGACGGCTCTCGATGGCTTTGCGGGAAAGCACGGCTTTGATCGCGTCGTAATCATACGCAGCTTCGAGCGGACCAAAGTCGAACTCGCAAACGTGGATGGCTTTCTTTTCGTAAAGCTTTCCACACTCGCGGCACTTGAGATTGCTGAAAAAGGGCTTGTTCATAAATAGATCGATGTAGGAACCCGTATCAAAAGTGGCGAAGAAAGGCCGATGGCCCCGACTTCGCTCCCATCTTCCCCCGCCGCTCGCGCGACAAGGCTGGATTTGGCACCTGGACCTTTTGGGAGTTGAGAGATTTTAGTTGAGAGTTGAGAGATGCAATCGCGCACACGTTGCGCTGAGTGCCTCTCAACTCTCAACTATCATCTCTCAACTGCCGAAGCGGTTGCCGTGGCGTCGTCGGGCCAGTAACCCTCAGCCACTCTCGATAAGAGCAGGCGCGGTAAATAGTGAACGCGCCCCACTCCGTCAAATGGAATTTCCTGCCAACAGGATAGGCGTTCACTTTATGGGATGCACATGGCGTTACCGCAGTGGAGCGGCGAGGTAGGCAAGGCCAAGCCTATGGCAATTTGGGAAGACCCAGCTCTTTCAGAAATTCATTATGTTTGGTCGTCGCCTTCTGGATGGCGTTCTCGATCCCCACCAGCTCGCCATGCGTTTCCGTGAGGTCGATCTCAGCTTCGCCCACCGCCGTGCTGATGTAGCGGGAGATGTTCAGGTTGAAGTCGTTCTTCGCAATCTCGTCCATCTCCACCCGGCGGGAGTAGCGGGGCGCTTCGGTGCGGTTCTGGTAGGTGGCGATGATCTTGGCGATGTGCTCCTCGCTCAGTTGGTTCTGGCGTTTGCCTTTCACGAAGTGCTCGGCGGCGTTGATGAAGAGCACGTCGTCGGGCTTCTTGCACTTCTTGAGCACGAGGATGCAGACCGGGATGCCGGTGGAGTAGAAGAGGTTCGCGGGCAGGCCGATGACGGTGTCGATGTGGCCGTCCTTGAGCAGTTTAGTGCGGATGCGTTCCTCGGCACCGCCACGGAAGAGCACGCCGTGGGGCAGGATGATGGCCATCACGCCTTCGTCCTTGAGGAAGTGAAAGCCGTGCAGCAGGAACGCGAAGTCGGCGGC
>JANMLS010000288.1:0-10760 GCA_031372675.1 Verrucomicrobiaceae bacterium | reverse complement strand
GATATTGCCTTGGAGCATCAAATAGCCGCCGCTGAGAGAAATGTCACCGGCTTGCGGGAGAGAGTTAAAATAGTCGTATGGGTCGAGAGCGCCGGAAGCTAGAGGACCATTGATAGAAAGATCGCCCGTGCCCGTGATGGAGATGCCTTGCCCGTGGGAAAGGAAGCCGAAGTCCATTGCGTTCAAATTGACCATCTCGCCTGTGATGTCGATGCCACCGCCGATGATGTCGCCGAAGATGTCGATAGACTGAGCATTGATAAGCAGCGAGCCGCCACCGACGCCGGGCATATCAAACGTCTCCATGGAGATGCTACCATCGACATTGACGCTGTCGGTGGCGGTGATGGAGATCGCGCCAGCGGTCTCGTAACCAGAGGAACTGATATTGCCTTGGAGCATCAAATAGCCGCCGCTGAGAGAAATGTCACCGGCTTGCGGGAGAGAGTTAAAATAGTCGTATGGGTCGAGAGCGCCGGAAGCAAGAGGACCATTGATAGAAAGCTCGCCCGTGCCTGCAATGGAGATGCCTTGCCCGTGGGAAAGGAAGCCGTAGTCCATTGCGTTCAAATTGACCATCTCGCCTGAGATGTCGATAGCACCACCGATGATGTCGCCGAAGATGTTGATATACGGAGCATTGATGAGCAGGGAGCCACCACCGATGCCGGGCATATCAAAAGTCTCCATGGAGATGTTGCCTTCAACGGAGACGCTATCAGTGCCTGTGAGAGTGATTGCGCCAGCGGTCTGCATGGCGGAGGAGCTGATGTTGGAGAAAATGTTCACCATGCCACCGCTGATGGAGATGGAGCCAGCTTCCGGCAGTGCGCTGCTGTAAGGGTCGTACGCATCGAGCGAGCCGGAAACAATGCCGCCACCGTAGCCACTGATAGTCAGTTCACCTGTGCCGGAGATGGAGATGTTTTGCCCGTGGGAATTGATGCCGAAGTCCTGGGCGTTCAAATCGACGTATTCGCCCGTGATGTCGATGCCGCCACCGATGATGTCGCCGAAGATGCTGATGCTCGGAGCATTGATGAGGAGCGAGCCGCCGCCGATGCCGGGCATGTCAAACGTCTCCATGGAGATGTTACCTTCCAAGTTTAAGCTGTCGGCGGTGATGGAGATTGCGCCAGCGGTCTGCGTGGCGGAGGAACTGATGTTGCTGTTAAGAATAAGATAGCCACCACTGAGGGTGATGGAGCCTGCTTCCAAAAGTGCGCTCATGGATGGGTCGGAAGCGTCCAGAGAGCCGGAAGCTATGCCGCTTTGGGCATTGATACCAAGTTCACCAGTGCCTGAGATGGAGATGTTCTTCCCGTGGGAGTTGATGCCAGAGTACTGAGCCTCCAAATTGACGTTCACGCCAGAGATGTCGATGGCACCACCGACGATGTCGCCGTTGATAAAGAAGTTGTCAGCGTTGACTGAAAGCGAACCGCCTGTGCCCGAAAAATCCAGCGCCTCCAAAGAAATGTTTCCATTGACCGTGACTTCACTTGTGCCCGTGAGGGAAATCGCTCCGCCCGTAGTCAGACCGGTCGCAGAGATTCCGGCGAGTGTGAGAGAGACGCCGCTGAGCGAGAGGCTGTTTGCCGTAGCCACGGTGGGTGCGAGCGTTTCATTGTAGCCGGAATTCAAAATCCCAGTCGCGGTGATGTTGCCGGCTGCGGTGAAGGAGAGGCCGAATGCGGAGCCAGTTCCGCTCGCGAAATAGGCCGGAGTGGTGAACGAGATTGATTGCGTGAGGGTGTTCAGCGCGGAAATCGACACGTTTGCAGCAGCAAGCGCGGCGCTGATGTCTTCGTTGGTAAGAACCGCCGTTGCATCCGTGGTAATGAAGGTCGGCGCAGTGCCGATATTGAGCGAAGAGCCTACGGTGGCGAAGTTGCCAATCGTGAGTTGTTGAGCGTGCGTGATGCACGGTGTGATGGCGATGAGGCCAGCGAGAATTGCACGGCGACGTGTGGAAGAAAAAAGTGGTTTCATAATTGTTGTTGGGCGGGGAAATTAAGAAGCCGAAACAATCCAGCTAGTCGATTGAATAATTCGATGATTTGAAAATTGTACGTGAACTCCCGTTTTCGCGACGTGCGAGTGCCTGTTTTTGTATGTTGTTGGTGCATTTTTGTTTGGTGATTTCTCCAAGAAGTTGGGCACGCTGCGGTTGAACTTCCCGCTTATCCTCATGCTCAAACCACTCGCATTCCTCGCCTGTTTCACCGCTTCACTTTTTGCCGCGCCTGTCTCGATCTTCGATGGCAAGTCGCTCGAACACTTCGAGGGAAATGCGGCGCTTTGGAAAGTGGTGGATGGGGAGATTCATGGCGGCTCGCTCACGGAGCAGGTGAAGCACAATGATTTCCTCGCCACGAAGAAGTCGTTTAGCAATTTCGAGCTGAAGCTGAAGCTGCGGCTGAATGGCACGGGTTTTGTGAATGGCGGCGTGCAGATTCGCAGCGTGCGCGTGCCGGGAAATACGGAGATGAGCGGCTATCAGGTGGACTACGGGCCGGGTTGGTATGGGAAACTTTATGACGAATCACGGCGCAATAAAGTCATCGCGGATTCTGTGGACCCGAAGGCGGTGGCGGCGGCGATTAAAGCGGGGGATTGGAATGAATACGTCATCCGTGCTGAAGGGCCGCGCATTCGTTCGTGGATCAATGGTGTGCCCGCGCTGGACTACACGGAGGCCGATGCAGCTATCGCGCAGGATGGGCATATCGGGATTCAGATTCACAGCGGCGGGAAGGCGCTGATTCAGGCAAAAGACATCGCCATCGAAGAACTCCCCGCCACGCCCGATGCGCCGACTTGGGAGAAAGTCGGGCGGCCCGGAGAAAAGAAAGTGCCTGCGCAAAAGAAAGCAGCAAAAGCGAACGCGCAGGCCGGATTCGGCGCAGGACCGAAAACACCCGAAGAACAACTCGCGACTTTCAAACTGCCGGAGGGCCTCGAAATGGAAATCGTCGCCGCCGAAATCCCGGAGGAGGGGATTGGGAAATTTGTAGCAGTGTATTTCGATGCGAAAGGCGCGATGTGGACGATGACGGCGCTGGAGTATCCGGTGGATGGAAATGAAAACGCCGCCGCCGCCGATGCGCTTTATGCGAGCAAGGCAAAGGACAAAATCCTCGTCTATGATCGCGATCCGAAGTCGCCTACGGGCTTTGTGAGCAAGCCGCGCGTGTTTGCCGACGGGTTGGCGATTCCGCTCGGCATCCTGCCTTACAAAACCGGCTGCTACGCGCTCCACGGGCACGACATCGTTTTTCTCGACGACACCGACGGCGACGGAAAAGCCGACAAGCGTAGCGTGATTCTCACCGGCCTCGGAGTGCAGGATTCGCACTTGTTTCCGCATCAATTCACCCGTGCGCCGGGCGGCTGGATTTGGATGGCGCAGGGGCTTTTTAATAACAGCAAGGTGACAAAACCGGGCGATGAAAAAGCTGTGAACTGGCCGAAGTGCTCGATGGCGAAGATGCGCATGGACGGCTCGCAATTTGAAGTTACGAGCACCGGCCCGAACAACATCTGGGGACTCGCGATGAACGCCGAGGGCGAGACGTTTATCCAAGAGGCAAACGACTACGGCTATCCCGTGATGCCCTTCCACGAATACGCTTATTATCCCGGCGGAATGGAGGCGCTACGCAAGAGCTACCAGCCGGACTTCCCGCCGCAGGCTGAGTTCCGCATGGGAGGCAGCGGGTTGAGCGGCCTCGCTCTCACGGACAAAGACGGCATTTATCCCGATGGCTGGCGCGACGTGATGCTCGTGGCCAACCCCATCACCAACCGCATTCAGACCATCAAAATGCACCGCGACGGCCCGCGCTGGAAGCTGGAGAAACTCGGCGACATCGTGGAGACGAGCGACTCGTGGTTTCGCCCCGTCGCGCTCACGCTCGCGCCGGATGGCTGCGTGTATGTGGTGGATTGGTACAACAAAATCATCTCCCACAACGAAGTCGCTCGCAATCACCCCGACCGCGATAAAACCCGTGGCCGCATCTGGCGCATCAAGCCCAAAGGCAAAGCACCGATGGACGTGCCGGATTTCACAAAGGTGAGCGGAGATGAGTTGATCGCGAAGCTCGGCGGTCCGTCGCTGGCGCAACATCACTTGGCGTGGCAGGCGATTGTGGATCGCGGGATGTCGAAGCTCATACCGACGCTTGCGAGCATCTGTGCTGGAGAAAATATACAACCAAACAGGCGGATCGGTGCATTGTGGGCGCTCGAAGGGATGTCGGTAAGCGATCAGTTGCCCGCTTTGCGTGCCCTGTCTTACGACGACGGAAAACTATCCCAAGCAATATTCTCCGGTCTGCTCACAAGCAGTAATCGCAACGTGCGACGGGAAGGGATTCGCGCCCTCGGCACAAACGCTACTTTGGAAGACATCGCGCGACTGCCTGCCTTCGACCCAACACCATCCCTAGTAAATTTTTGCCAGAAAGGAGATACTGATCCTGAAGTGCGCGCCCAGATGATACGGTCATTGGCGGAACTGACCGAAACCGGAGTCAACGATCTGGATAGTGTAATCGCAGCCATGCTTCAATTTGCTGAATCGCCTCTCGCACAACCCAACGGAAAGTCCGGCAGCAGCAACAAAATAATCAAAGTCGGCGAAGCATACGAACGCGACTACGAACGGTTTCTCGTTCGGCTAAAACTAGAACGATTAGGAGTTGCTAACATCTGGCCCCCTCGTGGCAGGAAGGTCAGTTCGAAAGACGCGACATGGCTCGAACGATTTTTCGTGAACAACGAAGCTAAGAAACTCCCGCTCGAAGCCCGACTGCTCGCCACGCTTGCGCTGGAGCCGAAAGCCAGCGCACCGCGAGTTGCAGCGCTGCTTCCGCAACTCACGCGCCCGCCGGAAAAGGAGGAGATTCTCCGCCTCGTGCAGCATCTCGATGAGCCGGGCGTTGCAGATGCTGTAAAGGCTACGCTGGGCAATCCAGCTACTGCGCCTGCGGTGCTTGCTGCGCTGCTGGAGTTCCGCAGCAAGCTCGACCCTGCAAAACTCTCCCCACTCGTCGCCGATGCCGCCACCAAGCTGCTCGCAAGCAAGGACGCGTCGCAGATTGAGAGCGGTGTGAAGCTTGTCGGTGCATTCAAGATCGCCAGTGCGGAAAGTGCGCTTGTCGGCTTATTGCGGCCAATAGGATCGATAAGTCCAATTGGGCCTATGGCACTCCGTGCTCTCGGCGAACTCGGCTCTACAAACACCGCTCTTTTTTCCGAACTCGCCACAACCGCCGCCGACCCTCTGCTCCGCGACGAAGCTCTCAATGCGCTCGCCAGCTCGAAAGCCGCCGACGCTCCGCAGCGTGTCCTCGCACTTTATCCAAAACTCGCGCCCGCCCAGCGCCGCCTCGCGCTTGATAAACTCACCACGACTAAAGCCGGAGCCGCAGCCGTGGTTGCCAGTCCTGCGGTGAAGGGCGACATCGACGCCGCCACGCTCGACCGTCTGCTTGCAGTGCTTGGCGATAAGGATGTCGCGCTTAACGTGCTCATCGATAGCCTCGGCACGCTTTTCCGTCCCGTCCTCGCGCTCGATGGCAGCGACAACGCAACCATCGAAACCGGCCTCACGCTCGAAGGCGCATTCACGGTGGAGACGTGGGTAAAGCTCGACGGAGAAATCAGCAACGCCGACGGCATCCTTGGCGCACCGGGACAGCTCGACATGAACTTCTTCGGTGGCCAATTCCGCGCGTATGTCTTCCCGCCGCTCGGCGACGTGGTCGCTGCGAAAAAGCCGACCGTTCCCGGAATGTGGCAGCACATCGCAGCAACGCGCAATGCGGAGGGGAACTGGAAGATTTATCAAGATGGCGAGATCAGCGCCACTGGCGCAAAAAAGTCCGCCGAAAAAATCGAAAACCCAAAGCTCGGCTGGACGAATGGGGCTGGCGGGCTGAAAGGCCAGCTTGCCGAGTTTCGCATTTGGAAAGGCGAGCGCACAGCAGACGAGATTCGCGCGAACTTCGACAGAAGCGTGCCCGCAGGCCCCGTCTGGCCCGATAAATCTCTGGCGGCGTATCCGCTCGGTGCGGGCGCGAAGATTGTGAAGACCAGCGAACTCCCGCCCGTCCTCACCGCCGAAGCCGCCGCCAAACTCGACGCCGATTTCGCCAAATACCGCGCCCTCGCCGCAAAGCCCGGCGACAAGGAGCGTGGCAAAGCCGCCGCTGCGATGTGTCAGGCTTGTCATCTTTTCGGCAATGCAGGCGGACAAATCGGGCCAAACCTCAGTGGTATCGGTGCGATGGGGACGGAGGCGATTTTGCGCAACATCCTCACGCCAAACGCAGCTATGGAAAGCGGCTACCGCATCTTCCGCGTGGAGCAGCGCGATGGCTCGGTGCTCGATGCGTTTTTCGTCAGCGAAGACAAAAATGCGGTGGTTATTCGGATGCCCGGCGCTGTGGACCAGCGCATCGCTAAAAAGGACATCGTCAAGACAACCTATCTCCACCGCTCGCTCATGCCCGAGGGGCTGCTTGCAGGGATGAGCGACCAGCAAGTGAGCGACTTGTTTGCGTATTTGCTTTCACTCAAATAGCGCATTCGGACTGACGAGATTTTGACAACTATCCGCGTGACGCAGTGCATCGAGCGGGCAGTATTTCTCGCATGAAAATTTCGCTTCTTCTTCCCGCCGCCGCGCTCACCGTGATTGCCGCCGATGCACCGATTCCCACGCCGGAGCAGGTTGTGCAAACTTACGCCAAAGCACTCACACGCACGACCGAGAAGCCGAAATCGATCAGCGCCGAGCTTATGACCATGTGTAAATCGATCCCCGACGACATAAAGTTCGGGCCTCATAGCCGCAGCTACGTGCATCAGTACCGGAACACGCTTGCGCTGGAAGCAAAGGGCAATTTTCCAGCGGGCAGTGTGCTGGTGAAGGAGAAGATGGTATCCGAAGGCGATGGCGGAAAGTTGCTGTCGAAAGGACTAACAGGAATGATCAAACAACCCGCTGGGACTTTTCCTAAGAGCGGAGACTGGCTCTTTTTCGAGGTGTCGAATGGGAAAGTGGAAACTGCCAAAATGGAAGGCTGCGTAGGCTGCCACAGCGGAGCGAAGCGGGATTTTGTTTTCACGGATGTTCCGAAACGATGAATCCAAATCGCCACGGTTCGCGTAGGTAATTTTATGTCAAATCCAACCATCGAAGCAGGTAAAAAAGCTCCCGCATTCAAAGCGCTGGCCGTGGGCGGTCCTTATGGCGAAGCGGGTAAGACGGTCTCGCTGGCTGATTTCAAGGGCAAGGACTTGGTGCTGTATTTCTACCCGAAGGACGACACGCCCGGCTGCACCATGCAGGCTTGCGGGCTGCGTGATTCGTGGGACGTGGTCTCGGCGAAGGCCGTGGTTTTTGGCGTGAGCATTGATTCAGCGGCGAGCCACGCGAAGTTCATCAAGAAGCATTCGTTGCCATTCCCAATTCTCGTGGATGAGGACAAGAAAATCGTCGAGGCATACGGCGTGTGGGTAGAGAAAAGCATGTATGGAAAAAAATACATGGGCACCGAGCGGAGCACTTTCATCATCGGTGGCGACGGGAAAATCCGTGCTGTCCTGCGCAAAGTGAAGCCGGGTGAGCATGTGGAAGCGGTGCTTGCCGCGCTCAACGGAGACTGAAAACAGAGATTGAGTCCGATGCTTGTGTGTGCGAAAAGCGCTACATGAAAATCTTCATCGCCACAGTCGCGCTCCTCGTTTCCGCCCTTTCATCCTTCGCTCAAATCAGTCCCGTCCGCATGGACGAGATTCAAAAGCAGAAGACAGACAGCAAAGGGAAATCCAACGAATCGAAGAAGCAAATCCGCTCACTGGAAATCACGATTCAAAACGTCTCCCGCGAGAATCTCGATTCTCTCGATGTGAAGTATTGGTTTTTCACAAAGGGGATGAAAGACAACGACGTGGATGTTTTCAAGTCGGGTGAAAAGAAGACATCCATCGCAGCCGGGAAGAAAGAAATCATAGAGAGCGAAGAAGTTTCCGCCTCATACACCTCGGACCACTATCAGGTGAACAAGAGCAAGGGGAACAACAACAAAGGTGGAAACAACAAAGGCGGGAACAGCGTGAAAAAAGTAGAGGGTTCTGGCGATAAGCTCGTCGGCTACGGCGTGCGTGTGTCATCGGGTGGCAAGGTGCTGGCAGAGTTCTTCAGTCCGCAGGGGATGAAGGAAAAAGTGCAGTAAGCAGGCTTCAAGCTGAAAACCGCGATTAAAGGCGGAAAGGGTAAAAGGAGCGGCGAATTTATTCGCCGACCTTCGCCACCGCGTAGCGCACAATCCTTCGTGCCACGCTGAAGAGATTTGCGCTTCGCGTTCTTGGTGTCAGCGAATGAATTCGCCGCTCCTTTACGTCTCCCGCGCTTGGCTGACTCCAAGCGCGAAAAATCGCCTGCTGTATTTTTTGCAGAGGCAACTTGGTCGTTAGTTGATTTTCCGCGCACGGGCGACTGGGTCGGGATCGCTTTCCTCTGCGCGGATGCGTGCTCGCGCTGCTTTCACGCTTTTGAAGTAGATAAAGCCCGCGATGATCGCGAGGGGAAGCGCCACAGCGACTCCGCGCACTGGCAGAAAGGCGAGCGCGATGATCGCAAGCACCAGCGCGACCGTGCCGCCGAGCGTTGCGCGGGAGAGCAGACTGCGCTCGCGGGCGCTGCGGGCGCGTCGCATTTGCCACCACATTGAGACTCCCCATGCCACGAGAAACGGCGTGGCCATGATGAATAAAATCCGCCCCATTTAGGCGTGCGATTTGAACCACCCGGAATCCGGCGTGGCGTAGGGGCGGAAGGTTTCCAGAGTGCCTGCTTGTTCGTTGTGCAGGAGTGCGCGGTGCAGGCCGAGCGTGCTGGCTTTTGGCGAATCAATGAGGCTGGAGGAGTCGCTGGCACTCATTTGGAAGACCACGCGCATTTCGATTTCCGAAAGCGTCTTTCGGTTCAGGAAGCGGTTCACGTTATTAAATGTGTCCATCGTCGCGATGAGATGGATGCCGAGCGATGAGCCTTCGGTGATGATGCTCGTAAGCTGCTTCGCGGGGTTCTCGCTGTCATCTGCCGAGAAGCTGAAATCATCCTCTCCACGCAGTTTTTTGAATTTCTGCATTCCGTGAATGAGCAGGAAAACGCGCGGAGCATCCGCAGGCGAATCAGCAGCGGCGCGGGTTTTCAAATCGGTGGCGATGCCGACCATGATTTCGCCCACAGAGTGCGGGTCGCCTACGATGAGTCCGGGTGTCATCGCTGCGACGGAGTTGAAGAATTTGGATTCCATACTGTCGTCTGGCGATGCGTGGAGAAGGATGATTTTTGCAGTGCCCGCAGGGAATTGAGAAGCAAGCGAGATGGCGGCGAGTCCCATCATGGTGGTCGCGGTTTCCTCGCGCTGACCGACGATCAAAAGGTGATTGCCGCTTTGCTTTTGGAATACGGCTTCCGTCGGTCCTTTGATGGAATTTGGTGCGCCGAGCCAGATGCGCGCTGCTGCCGGAGCTTGCGCGGGCTTTGTCGCGAGCAATTTGGAAAATTCGTAGTTCTCGCGAATGTCTGCCGGAGCGTTCCCCTCGAACACAATCGGGCCGGCGTATCCCTTCGGCGCGAGGGCGCTGACTTTATCCAGCCATGCGTCGCGCTCTTCATCGGGAAGCCACACGACTTGAAAAGGGCTGTTGCCCTCGATGGCTCCAGCCGAGTCGTTGTAGATGCCTTCGCCGGGGCGCGAGAGCAGTCGCGGCGCGGGATTGCTGTCATCCATGATGAGGTAGGCGTCGGCCTCATTGCACTGGAGCGCGACGCGAATAACCATCTGCCCCATCGTCGCGCGAGCCAGCGTGAATGCGCCTCCGAGCGTCTGCGAGCCGAGCAGGACGTGGATGCCAAATGCGCGTCCCTGCCGTACGATGCGATCAAAAAGCAGCGAAGCCTGCTGCGAAACTTCGTCGTCCTCGGTGAAAAATTCCTGGAACTCATCAATCAAAAGCAGCGAGCGCGGAACCGGCTCCGTACCGCCCGCGCGCTTGTATCCAGCGATGTCTTGAACGCCGAGTTTTCGGAATAAATCGCCGCGCCGCTTTAGCTCCTCGTCCACTCGCTGAAGCACACTGAGGCCAAACTCGCGGTCGCTCTCAATGGCGATGACGCGGGCGTGTGGCAGTCGGCGGTTTGCGTAGCATTTGAACTCCACGCCTTTTTTGAAATCTATGAGGTAAAACTCCACCTGCTCCGGGCTGCATGTGAGCGCGAGATTGGTGATGATGACGTGGAAGAGCGTAGATTTTCCCGATCCCGTCTTACCCGCAAAAAGCGCGTGCTGCCGCGTGCCTTTGCCGATTGCGAGATACTGCAATTTCGTCGCTCCTGTGCGGCCAATCGCGACGCGCAGCTCGCTCGTTGTCTCGCCTTTCCAATAATCCGCAGGCTGCGGCGCGATCTGGCTGAACGGCACTTCGACGCGATTCGAGTCCACGCTGGCCTTGCCGATTTTGTTCACGAGTTGCGCGGATAATTCCGGGTCTGGCGGAACATCGAGCGCGAGCACCACGCCTTGCTGCGGCTGGCCTTCGATTGCAAATCCCGACTGCCCGCCGCGAACGATGATTGCGGATTTACGCAGGAGTGCGCCCCGCGTGTTGTCGCGTATTGGTGCCGTGCAGATCAGCGGAGATCTGGCCAACGCGAGCTGGTGCCACGCAACGCTCAC